>NZ_CAKRXI010000034.1 GCF_934424005.1 uncultured Blautia sp. | reverse complement strand
TTATCAGCATCCAGTGACTTCATTGTCGGGAACAGCAGTACGTCTCTGATTGCCTGGCTGTCTGTCAGGAGCATAACCAGACGGTCAATTCCGTATCCGATACCACCTGTAGGCGGCATACCGATCTCCAGTGCGTTCAGGAAGTCTTCATCTGTGTGGTTTGCTTCCTCATCACCGGCGTCAGCAAGAGCATCCTGTGCTTTGAAACGCTCTCTCTGGTCGATCGGGTCATTCAGCTCGGAATATGCGTTACACATTTCCCATGTATTACAGAAGAGCTCGAAACGCTCTACCTTGCTCGGATCAGAAGGTTTCTTCTTTGTCAGCGGAGAGATCTCGATCGGATGATCCATGATAAATGTAGGCTGGATCAGTTCTTTCTCACAGTACTCCTCGAAGAACAGGTTGATGATATCACCCTTCTTGTGATGTGCCTCATATTCAATATGATGCTCGTCAGCAAGCTTTTTGGCTGCCTCATCATCTGCTACTTCATCAAAGTCGATTCCTGCATATTTTTTGATTGCTTCATTCATTGTCATTCTGGCGAACGGCTTACCAAGGTCGATTTCCACACCATTATAAGAAATCTTAGTGGATCCGCACACTTTTTCTGCCAGATAACGGAACATGGACTCAGTAAGTTCCATCATTCCCTCATAATCTGTATATGCCTGGTAAAGCTCCATCAGAGTGAATTCCGGATTGTGACGGGTATCAACACCTTCGTTACGGAATACACGGCCGATCTCATAAACTCTTTCAAGACCACCAACGATCAGTCTCTTCAGATAAAGCTCCAGAGAAATACGAAGCTTAACGTCTTCATTCAGGGCATTGTAATGTGTCTCAAACGGTCTTGCAGCTGCACCGCCGGCGTTGGAAACCAGCATTGGTGTCTCTACTTCCATAAAGTCACGTCCTGCAAGGAAATTACGGATTTCTTTCAGGATCTGGGAACGTTTGATAAATACATTCTTGCTGTCCTGGTTCATGATAAGGTCTACATATCTCTGACGATAACGGGTATCTGTATCTGTCAGACCGTGGAATTTCTCCGGAAGGATCTGTAAACTCTTTGTCAGCATAGTCATTTTTTCAGCATGGATAGAGATTTCACCGGTTCTTGTTCTGAAAGCAAAACCTTCCAGACCAAAGATATCACCGATATCGGATTTCTTGAAATCTGCATAGGATTCTTCTCCGATTGCATCTCTTGCCACATAGACCTGAATATTGCCCTGCAGGTCCTGAATATTACAGAAAGAAGCTTTGCCCATGACACGTTTGAACATCATACGACCGGCGATTGCTACGTGGATCGGGTTCGCATCCATGATTTTTCTTCTTTCTTCATAGTCCTGTTTGAGGACTTCTCTTGCCTGTGCTTCATCAAGACCTTCTACATCTGGAGTCTTGTGGTCTTTTAAGATCTCTGCCTCATGTGCTTCATAGAGATTCTTTACCTCAAGTGAGTGATGTGTCTGGTCAAATTTTGTGATCTGAAACGGGTCCTTGCCATTTGCCTGCAAATCTGCAAGCTTCTCACGACGAACCTTCAGCAGCTGGTTTGTATCCTGCTTCTTCTGCTCTGCCACTTTGTTGGCCTCCTTCTGTTTTTTGACTTATTTAAACGTTTCTCTGGATCTCCAGAACTTTGTATTTCATGATTCCCATTGGCATTTCTACTTCAACAACATCTCCTGTATGTGCACCGATCAGAGCTTTTCCTACTGGAGATTCATTGGAGATCTTACCTTCCAGGCTGTTCGCTTCTGTAGAACCAACAATCTTTAATTCCATATCTTCATCGAATTCATAGTCATATACTTTAACCTTGCATCCAACGTTGATCTTATCAAGATCTACTTCATCTTCTACAACGACTTCTGCATTTTTAAGGATTTTTTCGATTTCTTCGATTCTTGCTTCGATGTCTCTCTGCTCATCTTTTGCTGCATCATATTCAGCATTCTCAGAAAGGTCACCCTGTTCTCTTGCTTCTTTGATCTTACCTGCAACTTCTTTTCTTTTTACTACTTTTAAATCATGCAGCTCATCTTCCAGTTTTTTAAGACCTGCATATGTTAATAAATTCTTCTTTTCTTCCATAATCCTTACACCCTTTCAAAATAGCCGGATATTTATTGGATATATATTCCCGGAATAATCGCTGTCTACATAACTTCTCAAAACATCATACCTCAAAACGGGCAGACTTATTCTAGGATATTCACAATTTCTGTATTATACCCAAATCTGTATACCTTGTCAAGAACCAAAAAAGCCGGAATTCCGCGATTAACCGCGAATTCCCAGCTTCTGTAATTTTCCTTGTTTTATCTCTGAACAGTAACATCCAGCAGCTTTTCCAATTCTTCATAGCTGCTGACCAGATTGGAATCTCTGCGCAGCCCTGCACTATGTCTCATTCCTGAAGTATACCATGCAATATGCTTACGCATTTCACGGATTCCGGTAAATTCACCTTTCAGTTCGATCTGCATTCTTGCATGACGAAGAATCATCTCTCTGATTTCTTCCCAGGATGGACGCGGAAGCAGCTCTCCCGTAGTAAAATAATGGTTCATCTCACGGAAGATCCATGGATTTCCTCTCACTGCGCGACCAATCATGATCCCATCACAGCCTGTCTCACGCACCAGTGCTTCTGCTTTCTTTGGAGAATCCACATCCCCGTTTCCAATGACTGGAATAGATACCGCTTCTTTGATCCTGCGGATCGTATCCCAGTCCGCTTCGCCTGCATAATACTGCTGTCTTGTTCTTCCGTGGACCGCAACTGCAGCTGCACCGGAATCCTCAATGATCTTTGCAATCTCCACTGGATCTACCGGATATCCCTCAAAACCAATACGAATCTTCGCCGTTACCGGTTTCTTCACCGCATGGGAAACTTTTGTCACAATTTCCCGGATCAGTTCCGGATTTTTAAGCAGTGCAGACCCCTCTCCGTTATTGACTACCTTCGGGACCGGACAGCCCATATTGATATCCAGGATATCAAATGGCTGTTCTTCGATACTTTTTGCAACTTCTGCCATCAGATCCGGCTCACTTCCAAAAATCTGCATGGAAACCGGATGCTCCACCGGATCGATCTGCATAAGAGAGATTGTATTTTTATTATGGAAAGAAATCGCTTTTGCACTGACCATCTCTGTGCACAACAGACCTGCCCCTTGCTCCTTACAGAGAATACGGAATGGAAGATCCGTAACTCCAGCCATTGGTGCCAGAATAAAAGGATTCTCTATCTTTACAGAGCCAATTTTCCACTTCATTTTCATAAGTGTTTCCATAGATCAGCTTTCCTTACCAATCATTTCGCCATCATCTTCGATGGTCTCACCAAGGAAAAATACCTTATAATACATTTCCAGAGACTGCAGAAGTTCTCTTTTTTCGGTCTGCAGCTGTTTGATCTTAAGAACACTTCCAATATCATCATACATGGCATCGGAATCCAGTGCCTCTGTCTTGAACTGCAGACTGCCATTATCATCAAACTCCAGCGTCAGGATTCCGCCGATATCTTCGGTATAAAGGACACACATGATATGCAGTTCCTGCTTGATCGATTCCGGAAGAGAATCAAAATCCTGATTAAAATAATATTTCTGCTCATAAGCGCTTGCACCGCAGAGCACAACATTTTCCTGATACATATAAAAACTCCTTTGTTAAATATGTTCCCGTCCACAGCAACTTAAATATAGCTGTACAATCCTCTCACAGACACTTCTCCGGAGCACACTTTACGAATCTCTCCACTCTGCACACGCACCAGAAGTGCTCCATCTTTATCGATTTCCAGAGCCACGCCTTCATACGGGCTGATCTTATCCAGAACGCGGACCGGCTGGCTCTTATTTGCCAGCAGCATATTATACTCATCCAGCATTAACGCCAGATCACACGTCTGAATGAATTTTTCATAATTAATTTCAAATTTCTCCATAACAAGCCCGATCAGCCGGTTTCTGTCATATGTTTTTCCCGTTTCCAGGTACAGAGAGGTTGCTTTGTCTTTCAGTTCATCCTGAATTTCTTTCAGATTTACATTCAGTCCGACACCGATCACCACTTCTCGGATCTTTCCATCCTGCAATCCCATTTCTGTCAGGATTCCGCAGATTTTTTTATGAGAAACGACCACATCGTTCGGCCATTTGATAGAAACTTCCACACCAAGCTCGCGCACTGCCTGCGCCACGCTCAACCCCATTACAAGTGTCAGCATAGACGCATATTGCGGTTCAAATTCCGGCCGCAGAAGAATGGACATCATCACTGAACTTCCCTCCGGTGCCGTCCATTTACGTCCCAGCCTTCCCTTACCGGCAGACTGAAATTCTGCAACTGCCAGTGTTCCGTGTTCCGCATTTTCTTTTGACATGCGCTTGCACCACTCATTTGTGGAATCTGTTTCTTTTGCAAAATGGACGGTTTTGCCCGCCCATTTTGTGTTTATCTCTTTTGAAATTGTTTCCTTTGAATATACAGTATCTATCATTTGTTCTCCGGCTCTCCAAGAGTTGCCACCATAACTGCTTTGATTGTGTGCATACGGTTTTCTGCTTCATCAAACACATGAGACTGTGCAGATTCGAATACCTCATCTGTCACTTCCATATCTGTCAGGTTGAAACGTTCTCCCATTTCCTTGCCGATCTTTGTCTTGAGGTCATGGAATGCCGGCAGGCAGTGAAGGAAGATTGCTTTTTCCCCTGCATTTTTCATAACATCAGCAGTTACTTTGTATGGTGTCAGGTCTTTGATACGCTCTTCCCATACTTCATCCGGCTCACCCATAGATACCCATACATCTGTATAGATTACATCTGCGTCTTTTGTTCCTGTCTGCACATCTTCTGTCAGAGTCACACTTCCACCGGAAGCCTCTGCATAAGTCTTGCACAGATCTACAAGTTCCTGATTCGGGAAGTATTTCTTTGTTGTGCATGCTACAAAATGCATTCCAAGCTTGGAGCATGCGATCATCAGTGAGTTACCCATGTTATAACGGGCATCTCCCATGTATACCAGACAGCGGCCCTTGAGATCTCCAAAATGCTCACGGATGGTCAGCATGTCTGCCAGCATCTGTGTCGGATGATATTCGTTTGTCAGTCCGTTCCATACCGGAACGCCTGCATATTTGGCCAGTTCTTCAACGATATCCTGTCCAAATCCTCTGTATTCAATTCCTTCATACATTCTTCCGAGAACTCTTGCTGTATCAGCAATACTTTCTTTCTTGCCGATCTGAGAACCGGTCGGATCCAGATATGTACTGCCCATTCCAAGGTCATGAGCAGCTACTTCAAATGCACAACGTGTTCTGGTACTTGTTTTCTCAAAGATCAGGGCAATGTTTTTGCCTTTGTAATATTCATGAAGCTCTCCTGCTTTTTTCTTTGCTTTTAATTCAGCAGCGAGATCGATCATGTAGGTGATCTCTTCTGGTGTAAAATCTTTCAGTGTAAGAAAATTACGTCCTTTTAAATTCATAACAGTTACTCCTCTTCCTTTTTATCTGTAACAATCTCTTTCAGAGATGATGCAAGTCCTGCCAGTCCCTGGATCTCAGACGGGATAATGATCTTGGTAGCCTTACCATCTGCTGCCTTTCCAAATGCTTCCAGGCTCTTCAGTGTAAGTACTGCCTGATCTGCCCCGGCTTCACGGATCATACGGATACCTTCTGCATTAGCTTTCTGAACTTTCAGAACTGCCTCCGCCTGTCCTTCAGCCTCTTTGATCATACGTTCTTTCTGCGCTTCTGCTTTCAGAATCGCAGCCTGTTTCTCAGCTTCCGCATCGAGGATTGCAGATTCTTTTTTACCTTCTGCAACAAGGATCGTAGATTTTTTCTCACCTTCTGCGCGGAGAATTGCTTCACGTCTTTCACGCTCAGCCTTCATCTGTTTCTCCATAGCTTCCTGGATTGCTGCCGGCGGAATAATATTTTTCAGTTCCACACGATTTACTTTGATTCCCCACGGATCTGTTGCCACATCCAGGGATGCACGCATCTTAGTGTTGATAACTTCACGGGAAGTCAGCGTTTCATCCAGTTCCATGTCACCGATGATGTTTCTAAGGGTTGTCGCTGACAGATTTTCGATTGCCATGATCGGATTTTCCACACCATATGCAAAAAGCTTTGGATCTGTAATCTGGAAAAACACAACAGTATCGATCTGCATTGTTACGTTATCTTTGGTAATAACCGGCTGTGGTGGAAAATCCACAACCTGCTCTTTCAGATTGACTCTTCTTGCCACACGGTCAATAAATGGTGTTTTGAAATGAATACCTGTGTTCCATGTTTCTTTGTATGCACCAAGACGTTCTACAACGATTGCATATGCCTGTGGCACAATACGGATACAGGATGCCAGGATCCAGAGTACAAGTACGATGAGTACTATAAAAATAATAATTCCTGCCATGTTACTTACCCTCCTTTTCTTCTTTCACAATCAGTTTTACTCCCTGAACAGCTTCAATTGTTACAACTGTCTGTTCCGGAATCGTTACTTCATCAGAAGATGTTCTCGCCATCCATTCAATATCATTGATACGGACCTGCCCTGTCTGCTCCAGATTATTGATCTTCTGAATCACAACAGCTTTTTCTCCGATCAGGCTGTTTACATTGGTCTTCGGCACACCCTTATTCATATATCGAACTGCCAGTGGTCTTGTAAAAATCAGCAGGACCAGTGAAATGACTAAAAACAGGATCCACTGCACCAGTATACCTGCACCTGCACCTGACGCAATCGCTGCGACCAGTGCGCCTCCTGCAAACCAGATCGTAGTCAGTCCTACCGTGATTGCCTCGATCACAAGAAAGACCGCCAACACGATCAGCCACATTAAAGGTTCCATCTTATCCCCTCCTCTGCCTTGCCGCCTCATACATGAGTATTCCGGCCGCCATAGCTGCATTAAGGGATTCCACCTGCCCGCACATCGGGATCCGGATCAGACAGTCTGCTGCATCCGCAGCCTGGTCTGTAAGGCCCTTTCCTTCGTTTCCTATCAGAAACGCAGTTCCATCCTTATAGGATTCCCTGTCATATGAGTTTTTACCCTGTAAATGTGCAGCAAAAAAGCGGATTCCTCTTCCCTGAAGTTTCTGTTTTAATGATACCACATCTTCCACATAGAAAAAAGGAATTCTGTAAACAGATCCCATCGTTGCGCGAATTACCTTTGGGTTTGTAATATCCACACAGGTTTTTGTCAGGAAAACGCCACTCACTCCGGCGCCTTCTCCGGTTCGGATGATCGTCCCTGCATTTCCGGGATCCTGCAGATCCTCCAAAACCATAAGAAGGGGTTTTTCCTCTTTCAGAAGGTCTTCCAGTTCGTAAGAAGGCTGTCGGAGTACGGTAAGGATTCCCTGTGGCGTCTGTGTATCACACATCTGCCTGAACACACCGTTCTCAACTGCATCCCAGGAAAATCTCCGTACCTTTTTCATTACTTCTTCATCTTCGAGCATTGATTCTGCCACATAGATTTTCTCAATCCAGTCATCCGGTGCCTCCAGGAACATTTTTCTTCCTTCTGCAATGAAAAGTCCCTGTTCTCTTCTCGCCTTTGCCTTCTGATTCAGCTTTATTATATTCTTAACCTGTGTATTCTGTGCACTGGAAATCATTCAGTTACTCCTTTAATCCAGAACGGAGGCCGCCTGACGGTGGCCTCCGCTGTAAAAACGTCGTATTTTTATTTTTTGTAGTTATGAGAAAGAGAGTTACATACTTCCCACATATATGGGGATACATCTTTCTGCATAGCAAGTGCTTCGTTAATATCGAAGTCCATGAATTCTCCATGACGATATCCAACAACTCGACAGGATTTACCCTGTACAAGAAGGTCTACGGCAAGTGCACCCATCATAGATGCATATACACGGTCCTTACATGTCGGGTTTCCACCACGCTGCATATGTCCGAGGATCGTTGCACGTGTCTCAATACCTGTAGCTGCTTCAATACGTCTTGCCATAGCCTCAGAATGACCAATACCCTCTGCGTTTACGATGATATGGTGTTTCTTTCCTGCTTTACGGCTTGCAATAATGTTATTGATCAGTTTCTGCTCATCATAGTCATATTTCTCAGGGATCAGGACGTCTTCTGCGCCATTGGCGATACCGCACCACATAGCAAGGTATCCTGCATTACGTCCCATAACTTCGATAATACTGCATCTTTCGTGAGATGTGGAAGTATCACGAACTTTATCGATTGCCTCCATTGCTGTATTTACTGCTGTGTCAAATCCGATTGTATACTCTGTGCAGGCAATGTCCAGGTCAATTGTTCCCGGAACACCGATTGTATTGATTCCAAGATTTGCCAGCTTCTGTGCACCTGCAAAAGAACCGTCTCCACCGATAACTACCAGTCCGTCGATTCCATGTTTCTTACAGATTTCTGCACCACGCTGCTGTCCTTCCGGTGTACGGAATTCTGCACATCTTGCTGTATAAAGAATTGTACCACCGCGTTCGATCGTATCTGATACGTCTCTGGCAGTCATATCAACGATTTCTTCATTAAGAAGACCGTTGTATCCCTTGTAAATACCTTTTACATTCAGTCCGCTGCTCAGTCCTCGTCTTACAACAGCACGGATCGCAGCGTTCATTCCCGGCGCGTCACCGCCACTTGTAAGTACACCGATGGTTTTTATCTGTTTCTCTGCCATGATTCATTCCTCCATCTCCAGATTTCCTCTTATAGCTTGCATATAATAGGAAACCTTGTTATCTGTTCTACACATATTCGTTGTATAGTGTAAAGCATTTTTAGAAGTTTTTCAATACTCTTTCAAAAAGTTCATTCACTTTTTACAGTGCTAAAACATTATGTTTACCGCCTTTATACTATCTCTTATTTTAAACATTTGCATTCGTCATTTTATACATAAATCAAAATAACCGTTCTGCTTTTATTACTCAGCCAAAACGGTTATCTCATCTAAAATTTCTTGTATTCCTGTTCCGCATCTACAATTTTTCCACCATATTCACACCCTCAATCTTCATAAGCTGTTCTGTCAGCTGACTTTCTGTACAGTCCCTGTTGATTCTGAGTGCAAACATCGCATAAAAATTATGTTCTCCATTGTCTGATTCCTTCGCCACTTCCATGTCCAGTACTTTTATTTCTTTCATCTGAAACAACTGCAGCACAGGCTTCAGACATTTACGGCTCGCATATTCCATATAAACATTGATCTCCGGAGAATATTTCTGTATATAATACCCGACTCTGGTAAAAATACTCTCCGCAAGAAATATTCCTGCACTTGCATAAACCGCACCTTCGTAGAATCCGGCACCGAGCGCCAGTCCTACAACTGCCACTGTCCATAATCCGGATGCCGTCGTCAGCCCCTTTACTCTCTGACGTTTTGTCACTATGATCGTTCCTGCACCGATAAAACCAATTCCTGAAATCACCTGTGCCCCGAGACGTGAAATATCAGTAGTATAATTTAAGATCAGCGACAGATACTGACTGGTCAGTGTTGTCATAGAAGCGCCCAGACAGATCAGTATATGTGTGCGAAACCCAGCCGAACGGCGTTTATATTCCCGTTCTATTCCGATGATTCCTCCGCATATACAAGCCAGGATCATCCGTAATGCAACGGAATAGATATTTATTGTCCTTAAAGGATCTAACATCTCCAGCATCTGCATTCCTCCCACACTTAAATTACAGTTATCGTGCTTACACTGTCCAGTTCATAAAGCATAGCCACAATCTCTGAATGTGGTTGTTTCTCCGGTAATTTTATTGAAAAAACTGCCTGAAATTTTCCTTTTGTATTTTTATTCCCGCGTTCAATATCAATTCCGTAAATATTAAACTTCTGAGTACGCATATAATTTGCAATGATCCGCACATCTTCCATAGATTGAAAACCGATATACAGATTCATATAACACGAATTCTCTGTAACCCAGTTTTCAATAATTGGAAGAAGATGGACGCACCCAAAGATCAAAACAATCCCAACCAGCACACATTCATAAAATCCGGCACCTATCGCCAGTCCCATGCATGCAGATGCCCACAGCGCAGAAGCTGTTGTAAGCCCCTTCACTTCCTGGCGGTCCGTTACCAGAATCGTACCTGTAGCTATAAAACCGATTCCATTGATCACCTGTGCTCCAAGTCTTGAAACATCAGACGTTCCCATGCCTGAAACAGTTACCAGACAGGACTCATACTGGCCCAGCAGCATCGTCAGTGTGCTTCCCAGACATACCAGCATGTACGTGCGAAACCCGGCAGAACGGTGTTTGCGCGCTCTTTCCAGACCGATGATTCCTCCGCAGAACAACGCAAGGCATAATCGGAGCAAAACTGTTGCCGGACCCAATTCCATTGACTGCGATAAATCTACTCTCACTGCGTGTTACCTCATATATTTCAAAAAGAATTCAATCATCTCCCGGTCTGCATCCAGACTGTCTTTGTTTTCAGGATACAGTACATTAAACACATGACCTAATTCTACATTTTCCCGAGATTCCCATTCCCTGTATACATGCTCTGTATGACATTTGCTCATCCGCTCATGTAATTCCAACGACTGATGATAGTACTTTTTATCTCCTTTGGTAGTAAGAATATAGACTGGTGGAAATTCTTTGCAATCATGCAAAATGTCTTTGTAATCCGAATATTTCCAGTAGTCCGCATCTTCAGGATCACCACCATATAATACCCTCATCCATTCTCTGGTCATCTCATCCGATGATTCCGCCATTTCATGCAGACACGCTACCGGACAGGTCAATCCCAGTGCCTTTACTCTTTTTTTCCAGGAAGAGATTGCATAAATTTCCCGATATTTTTCATTTTCCACAGCCGCACAGGTCAGAAACACAAGCTGTGCGCCTGCAGAGTCACCTGTCATAGCTATCCGGTCTGCATCTCCTCCATATGCTTCAATATGCTCAAAAACCCACTGCATTGCAGCTGTTACATCCTGCACCTGGCCTTTCAGATCTGTCGTTGGACATAAGCGGTAATTAATATCACAGACCACAAATCCCAACCCGGCCAGTTCCATACAGTAATACTCATTCAGTTCTTTATTCCCGTATACCCAGCCGCCTCCGTGAACATCCACGATCACCGGCAGTTTTCCTTCCATTTGTTCCGGAAAAAAAATATCCATCTGTTCTACACGGTCTTCCTGCTGCAGATACACGATATTCCGTTTCGCCAGTACTCCGTCCGGCGGACGCTGTCCTGCTTTGCGTTCCGCATCCCGCGGTCCATGTTCCTTCCAGCTTTCAAAAAACAATTCTCTGATCAAAGACATTCTGAATCATCCTTTCACACCGGAAGACATAATGCCATCCATAAAGTATTCCTGGCAGACCGCATATATGACAAGCATCGGAAGTACCGCAAGTACACCAGCTGCCATCAGAAGCTGATACTGTGAGCCATCTGAATTGTTCAGTGTAGCAATGGCAACAGACAGCACACGCATTTTGTCTGTACTTGTTGCGATCAATGGCCACAGAAGATCATTCCAGGACCACAGAAGGTTTAATACGGTAATCGCAATCAGTCCATTTCGGATCAATGGCAGGTCAACTCTCCAGAAGATTCCGAAGAAAGAACATCCATCCAGTTTTGCTGCTTCATCCAATTCTTTCGGAACCGAAACAAAAAACTGCCGCAGCATGAACATCGTGTACACACTGAATATATTCGGAACCACGATACCTGCCAGTGTATCAACCCAGCCCAGCTTTGTGATCATCATATATTTCGGAATCATCGTCATCTGAGGTGGAACCATATAAACGACCAGAAGCAATGCAAAAATCACATTTTTTCCCGGAAATTCCATCCTTGCAAAAGCATATGCAGCCAGAGATGCAATCAATGTCATAGCTACGAGCGTTGTCACTGTAACCAGAATCGTGTTTCTATAATACCGCAGGAAATCCAGCTGTTTTAATACCTCGATGTAATTATTAAAGTTCCATTCTGACGGAAGCCACTGGATCGGCAGTTTGACTGTCTCACGATATGTCTTAAATGAAGTCAGAACCATCCACAGGAATGGAATAATCATGAACACTGCACCGACTGCCAGTATGATATATGCTAATAAAGCCGATCTTTTCTGTCTCTTTTTGATACTCATTTGGCACTCCTCCTAGTCATAATTAACCCATTTATCCTGAAGCTTGAATTGAATTCCGGTTACGATCATGATCATTACAAACAATACAACGGATTCAGCAGAAGCCATTCCCATATCCATACGGGTAAATCCATTGAAATAGATACCGTAAACCATCGTTCTTACTGCTTCGAGCAACGGTCCACCTGTGCTCCATGCATCTTTTCCAATGAACATATAGATCATATCAAATGCACGCATCGCTTTCATAAGTCCCATTGTCAAAAGGAAGAACATAGATGGAGAAACCAGAGGGAGTGTAATCTTCCAGAATTTCTGAAATCCACTTGCTCCATCCAGATCTGCTGATTCATACATTTCTGCTGAAATTCCCTGAATCGCAGCCAGAAGAATGATCGTATTGTATCCGATTCCGCTCCATACTTCTACTATGATCAGAGAAATCATAATGAATTTCGGATCCGAGATCCAGGAAGGAGTCGGTAATCCCAGGTGCCCCAGCACAATATTTACCAGACCGTATTTTGTGTTCAAAAGCCATCTCCATACCATGGCAACTGCTGCCGGCATAATGATATTAGGGAGAAAGTACACAATACGGAAGAATCTTTTTCCTTTGAGTTTTTTACTTAAAAGACTGGCAAAAAATACAGAAAGAAGCAAAGTGATCGGAACAGACACCCCCGCATAAACCAGGGTATTCCGGATCTCCGCAAGAGTCGTCTTTGATGTAAACACAGTAGCAAAATTCTTCAGTCCGACAAAGCCGCCAAATCCGGATAAAAGATTCCAGTCTGTCACTGAAAGAATAAACGAATACACGATTGGAAATAATCCAAAAATCAGAGTTCCAATGAACATGGGCGCAATGAAAACATACGCCCATATCCATTCCTTTCTGATCTTCGTGCTAGAAAGTTTTTTCATAAAATACCTCCGCATCGCTGCACGAACCAAATGCTGTCATCAGTAAGGTAGCCTTATTTGTATATAATTACTATGTTTCTCAATTACTTTATTTTGTAATTGCTTCAATATCTGCATCACACTGATCCAGGATTGCCTGAATATCTGCATTTTCATCTGCCCAGATATTTGTCATTGCTTCTGTTAAGATCGTATTGGCATCTGTGAAGTTTTTGTCCCACCATGGATTACCAAGAGAACCTTCATAATAAGCACCTGCAAGAAGCTTTTCTGCATCATACTTTGAATAGGTATCTGCCCATACCTGATCGCAGCCTTTGTATGCCGGAATTGAACTTGCTGCTGTTGCTTCCTGTGCTTCTTTTGATGCACAGAATTTTACGAATTCCCAGCATGCATCCGGATTTTCTGTCTTGGAAGAAATGCAGTATCCAAGGCCGTGTACTGTGATTGCCGGTGTTTTTGCAACTGGCATTGTACAGATTCCAAGGTCATCACCTAATGCATCAGCAAAACTGGATAAGCTCCAGGAACCAGCTGTGATCATTGCTGCCTGTCCTGCTGCAAACATATCGGTTCCCTTCATTTCCTGAAGTTCTGCATAGGTCGGAGCTACTTTATCTACATACATCAGATCATGCAGATACTGAATCGCCTCAACTGCCGGTTCTTCATTTACTTCACATCCGATATTGTCTTCTGATGAAATCCTTCCTCCATTAGAGTAAATGAAATCCTGATAACAGATATTTCCAATATTCTGAGAAATAAATCCATAGTGATATTCGTTGGTTGTCTTTGTTGCCAGATCTTTCAGTTCATCCCAGCTCATATCATCTGTCGGGTAATCTACACCCATCTCATCAAAGATTGCTTTGTTATAAAATAAACCGATACCATCATAATCCTTCGGGATTGCATAAATGGAACCATCTTTGCTGTAAAGATTCTGTGCAAACTGTGGATATACGCTCATATCCACGCCATCGCTCTCGATTCTGTCTGTGAGATTCATAACCAGGTCTGCATTGATATAATCCGGAATGTTTCTGTTCATCCAAAAAACATCCGGTCCGGTTCCTGTCGGAAGAGATGTCTGCAGTTTTGTCCAGTATTCACCGGATGGAATCTGTGTTGCAACTACTTCAATATCCGGATTCTGTTCATTAAACAGTTCGATTACTTTATTTACTTCATTTGTCTGATCTGCATCCCAGTAATAAAAATTGATTTTTCCTGATGCTTTTGTATCATCTGCCAAAGCTGTTACAGATGTCATGCCAGCCACCATCATCGCTGCTGTTGCAATACAGATACCTTTTTTTAATGTTCTCTTCATAATCATTTCCTCCTTTTGTCTACATTCCTTCTACGTCTGTTTTCTATTACGCTTCTCTCTTTATTAAATACTGTTTTAATTCATATGGCCAGTCCGTCTGTATGATATTCACCCCGCGGTTTATCAGCATACCCCAGCCATGGTCCCCTCCATATCGCAGAGATTTGAGGTCATCATATCCGGCACCATAGACCAGTCGCTTCGCCAGACTCAATGAATTGCACCATACTTTGATGTGGTTTTCTTTTAGGAAATCAAACGTTTCCTTCTGGAAAACTTTATCGGTCTCTTTTTCCGGCAGGATTTCCAGTGCAGGAACCGGGGCTTTTTTCTTCAGTTCCGTCACTCTCTTAAGATCTTCCACATTCTGCAGCATCGGAACAAACATGCAGTCCGGATGTCTTCCTGCCCACTGATATGCATCTTCATTTTCTATATAAAATTTGAAGATTGCCTGTCCAAGCATATCTTTGTTTTTCAGAAGATCATATACTTCTTCCCAGACATCCCAGCATTTATCCAGTACGAGCAGTGCCTTGTCCTTTAGCACATCCGTAATCTGTTCAAATGTTTCAATCTGTTCCTCACATATCTCCCCTACATAGTTATACAGAGGTTTCTGTCGGAGCTCTTCCAGTGTATAGTCAGAAATTTTGTTTGTGTCATGAAACAGTCTTGACATGTCATTATCATGATGTCCGACCAGAACTCCATCGCTTGTCATATCAAGATCCATCTCAACCATATCCGCACCCTGCCCAACTGCAACAAGAAATGCCAGTGAAGTATTTTCCATAACACTTGATGAAAATTTGCCTCGATGCGACGCGATCATGATCTGTTCATCATGCGGATTCAGAAGTCTGTCTCTTTTTTTCTGCCAATCCTCCATTATCTCCCTCCTCTCACGCCGGAATTTAACATAAATTTTACCTGTATTTTTCTTGCTTTTTTTGTTTTTAATGATTTTTCCTCATTATTTTTGCACGCGCAATTAAATAGTTCATTTTGTCTAATTTTCTTTTTTCACATGTGTTTTTTTTATCGAAAATCATGGTGTTTTTTCATGTTTTCAAGTATAATTATATCGTATAAAATAAATAGTTCCATATATTATAGCGTCATCTATATGGACAATTCTGCTTTTAAGGAGAAATATCATGATTCGAGTTGCAGGACACCGCAAGGGAAATGGAAGTGCGACCTATGAAGAGGATGCCGATCTTCCTTTATATGTCAGCTGTTGTGGATATCAGAATTTCATCACAAAAGATTTTTCTATCCAGCGCCCTACCGGAAGACTGGATTATCAGATTTTATATATTCACAAAGGATGTGGACATTTTTTTATTGATGGAGAATGGCAGACCATGCCAGCCGGAAGCATCGTCGTCTATCTGCCTTCCGAACCCCAGATTTACACCTACTATGCCAAAGACACGCCGGAAATCTACTGGATCCATTTTTCCGGTACACAAAGCCAGGAATATTTACAAAGATATCACATCCACAACTGTTACATCGGGCGACATCGTTCTTTAACGCAGGTTTTTGATGAGATCATTCTGGAGCTTCAGGTACATAAACCATTTTTTAAAGATTTTACCTTTGCTTCTTTCTTAAAAATGCTCCCTATGATCGAGCGCTACTATCAGTCACAGTTTGATTCTACAGACAACAATGCCATGATTGAGCGACTGATCGTCGAGCTGAACAAAAGCTATATGGATCCCTGGAGTATCGCTTCCATGGCACAGTACTGCCACTTGAGCAGCGATTATTTCTCTCACCAGTTCAAGGAAAATACCGGTTCTTCTCCTATCCAGTTTTTGTATAATCTCCGTATTGAAAAAGCCAAAGAACTGCTTCTCACAGAAGGTCTCACCGTATCAGAAGTTGCCACACTGGTCGGCTATAAAGATCCGCTTTATTTCAGCCGGATCTTTAAGAAAGCAACCGGCGTATCACCCAAACGCTTCCACGGAAACCGCTGGCTGATGGATGAGTCACTTTCTCTATAATTACGTAAAAACCCCCGGAAGCGTTACTTACTTCCGAGGGTTTTCTTCAACTTTGCAATTCGAACTGTCAAAAATTCTTCACTGCTCTTTCCACAACTTTAACGTTGGAATCTCCATATTTTTTCTTTAATTCTTCTATTAAAAACTCGCTGATCTGCACATGATAACCTGCCGGAAGACGCTTTATCGCCTTCACATCTTTGAGGTAGATTACTACCGCAGAAGTTCCCACTGAACCTCTCAGATAGTTCAGAAGTTCCTGCTCTTTCTGTGCATAATCCTCACGGTCTTTAAACTGAATCCAGATTTCTCGTGGTATATCATCAAAAGCGCGTACTTTTTCCAGAATTAGCTTACTCGGCTTATCATCTTCTGCATTGACACGTCCCTGGATAAAGACTCGCGCATCTTCATTGATCAACGTCTGCCATTTCTCATAATCTCTCGGGAATACAACGATCTCCACAGTTCCCATCAGGTCTTCTACCGTCAGGAACGCCATCACCTTATTGTTTCTTGTATACTTGATCGTCTTCTCTGTGATCATACCACCAATGATCACTTTCTGACCGTCATAAACCTTCGGAATACCAGTTTCATCGTCCGGCTGGAAATCAATCGTTCTCGCTGAGATCATCTTCTCCATAATATTCCGGTATTTCTCCAGAGGATGTCCACTCAGATAGATACCCAGAACATCTTTTTCAAAGGCAAGGATCATATCCTTATCATATTCTTCCACATCCGGCATCCGGATCTCATAATCTTTTTTATCTTCTTCACCAACCAGATCAAACAGACTCATCTGTCCTGCAAAAGAATTCTTCTTCTCCTGCGCGATGCTGTCCACAATCTGACTGTAAACAACCATTTTCTGCCGGCGGTTTCCCTCCAGACAATCCAGTGCTCCGGCTTTGATAAAGTTCTCAATCGCACGTTTATTTACCGTACCGGTCAGTCTCTCGATAAAATCCTTCAGCGATCGATATTCTCCGTTTGCCTCCCTCTCTTCCACCAGGGCATTGATCACTGGTCTTCCCACACTCTTGATTGCAGAAAGTCCATAACGGATTGCACCATTATCCACAGAAAATCCATAGGCTCCGCGGTTCACATCCGGCGGCAGGATCTTAATGTTCATCTTCCTGCATACCTGAATATACTCTGCCACTTTGATCGGCATTTCAATCACAGATGTCATAAGAGCAGCCATGAATTCGACCGGATAATAATATTTCAGAAATGCCGTCTGATAAGAAACTACAGCATACGCTGCCGCATGAGACTTATTAAATGCGTATTTTGCAAAATCGATCATATCGTCATAAATCTTGTTTGCCGTCTGCTCCGGAATTCCATTGGCAATACAGCCCGGCACGCCTTCCGCTTCGTTTCCATAAACAAAGTTCTGGCGCTCTTTCTCCATGACTGCTGCTTTTTTCTTGGACATCGCACGACGAACCAGATCACTCCGTCCAAGTGTATAACCTGCCAGATTACGCACGATCTGCATAACCTGCTCCTGATATACGATACATCCATATGTCGGTTTCAGGATCGGCTCCAGCTGCGGACAGTCATATTTGATCGTATCCGGGCGGTTTTTTCCCCGGATATACTGCGGAATAAAATCCATCGGTCCCGGACGATACAGGGAAATTCCCGCGATCACATCCTCCAGACTCTGTGGTTTCAGTTCCTTCATGAAGTTCTTCATTCCTGCACTTTCCAGCTGGAACACACCATCTGAATGGCCTGTTCCAAGAGAATCCAGGACTTTTTTATCATTATAATCGATATGCTGCATATCCAGCTTCACACCGGTATCCTGTTCTACCAGATGTACCGCATTCTGGATAACTGTCAGTGTACGAAGTCCCAGAAAGTCCATTTTCAGAAGTCCCAGTTCTTCCAGAGTTGTCATTGTAAACTGGGTAACGATCGAACCATCCGATGCTCTGGAAAGCGGCACATATTCTGAAACATCCTTCTGACTGATCACAACACCTGCTGCATGCATAGAAGTATGGCGCGGCAATCCTTCCAGACGTTTCGCTGTATCGATCAGTTCATGGATCTCTTTATCCTCTTCATATACCTTCTTAAATTCCGGATTCATCTGCAGAGCTTTGTCAATCGTGATATTCAGCTCCTGTGGAATCATTTTGGCGATCGTATCCACCTGTGCATAAGGCAGATCCATCACACGTCCGACATCCCGGATAACACCTCGTGCTGCCAGCGTACCAAACGTAACGATCTGAACGACACAGTCATCGCCATATTTTCTTCTGACGTAATCAATAACTTCCTGTCTTCGTTCAAAGCAGAAGTCAACGTCAATATCCGGCATGGATACTCGTTCCGGGTTGAGGAAACGCTCGAACAGCAGATCATAACGAATTGGATCAAGCTGTGTGATGCCCAGTGTATACGCAACCAGACTTCCCGCTGCAGATCCACGTCCCGGTCCGACCATGATATCATGATCACGGGCATATTTGATAAAATCCCATACGATCAGGAAATAATCAACATATCCCATGTTCTTGATCGTCGTCAGCTCATAATTCAGCCGCTCTTTCAGTTCCTCGGTCACTGGCTGATAACGTTCTTCCAGTCCTTTGAAGCAAAGCTCATTTAAGTACTCCCAGGAAGTATATCCTTCCGGAACGCCAAATTTCGGCAGCTTGGTTACACCGAATTCAATCTCTACATGACAGCGCTGTGCAATCTTATGCGTATTTTCCAATGCTTCTGTCGCATATGGAAAAAGACGTTCCATCTCTTCCGGAGATTTCACATAATACTGACCGCCCTCATAACGCATACGATCCTGATCTGCCAGTTTCTTACCGGTCTGCAGGCAGAGCAGGACATCATGTGGCTGGGCATCCTCTGCAAGGGTATAATGTACGTCATTTGTTGCAACCAGATCAATTCCAGTCTCACGATGCATCTTAAGAAGCTGCTGGTTTACATTCTGCTGTTCCGGAATGCCATGATCCTGTAATTCCAGGAAAAAATTTCCTTTTCCAAAAATATCCTGGTACCGAAGTGCGGCTGCTTTTGCATCTTCATACATACCTCTTGTAAGGAATCTTGCCACTTCACCTGCAAGACACGCACTCAACGCAATGATTCCCTCATGATATTTCTCCAGAAGCTGCAGATCCACACGCGGTTTATAATAAAATCCTTCCACAAATCCCTTGGAAACGATCTTCATCAAATTGCTGTAACCCTGGTTGTTCTCTGCCAGAAGAACCAGATGGTAATAACGGTCTTCTCCACTTCCTGCTTCACGGTCAAAGCGGGATCCCGGCGCAACATAAACTTCACAGCCCAGGATCGGATTGATTCCCGCAGCTCTTGCCGCACGGTAAAAATCGATCACGCCGTACATCACACCATGGTCCGTAATAGCCGCACTGTCCATGCCAAGTTCTTTGACACGGTCCACATATTCTTTTATTTTATTCGAACCATCCAGAAGGCTGTATTCTGTATGGACATGAAGATGTGTAAAGTTCATACTCTCATCCTTTACCTGTTATTTCACCAGATAGATCCTGCGGTCTTTGATCTGAATTTTTCCTTCTTTAAGAAGATGTCCGACTGCACGCTTAAATGCATTTTTACTTAAACCGAATTCTCTGCGGATCACTTCCGGTGAAGCCTTGTCATCAAAAGGAAGTACTCCTGCAAATTCTTCGATGATCTCCAGAACATTTTCCGCATCTTCGTTGATCTGAAGATATGCTTCCTGACGGTCACTGACATCCATCTTTCCATCTTCTTTGACTCTGGTCACACGCAGGTCAAGAACAGTACCAGGACGATATTTACCTTTTGCTTCTCTTGCAGGGATCAGTGCAGAATATTTATTATCGACTGCAACAAATACTCCAAAATTCTCGCTGATCTGGTATACACGGCCTTTTACCTGGTCACCTTCTTTATAAGGTGTTTCTTTGGACAGGTAAGGATAAACTTTCATAGTTGCACAGAGACGGCTGCTTTTGTCCACATAAACAGCTACCAGACATTCCTGCCCCTCAAAGATACGAGTTGTCTGCTCATGATATGGAAGCAAAAGATCTTTTTCCAGTCCCCAGTCAAGAAATGCTCCGATTCTTGTTACCTGTTTTACTTTCAGAAGTCCTGCTTGCCCCACCATAAGAAGTGGTTCATTTGTTGTCGCGATCAGACGATCCTGAGAATCTTTATAAATAAAAACTTCCAGTTTATCTCCTGCTTTTGTCCCTGCCGGAACCTGTTTGGCCGGCAAAAGTACCTGATGCTTTGTATCTGCATTCATATCTTCTGCAAGATATACGCCAAACTCTACGGACTTCACAACCAGTAATGTCTGTTTCTTTCCTAATTCGATCATTTTTTTCCTCCAATTTTATTTAAACTCAACAACTGCATACGGTTCACCCTTCTGATCATTCAGAAGAACTGTTGTTTTATTTTCATCTACTGCTCTTGCCGGACAGATCACATCATTCAGTCTCGCCTGCTGCTTATATTCCGCACGCATCTGATGTATCTTGAAATTTTCCGGCAGATAATCCATTGCCATCTGTACATACTGGCAATTGTTTACATGATGGTTCGTATCCAGATGATGTTTCTGCACAGCAAAAGAATCCTGCTGTTCATAATCTTCCGGAAGTGCTATTTTACGCGGTGCATATTCCATATCCAGTTTCGATTCCATCTTCCCGTCTTTTCCTCTGTAAGCATCTGTATCTTTCGCTTCCAGACGGACTGGCAGTCCGTTTTCCGCATCAATATAAGTCCAGAAAGTATTGGCATACGCCAGACGTTCTCCGCCCTCTGTTTCCATCGTAAAATTACGGAATCCCATAAATCCACGGAATCCATATGCCCAGGTAGATGTTTTGATTCGTTCTCCCATATATGGATAACGATCTACAACCACCTGCCATGCCGACAATACCCAGATACGTTTCCATTCCTTCAGAATATCGATTCCAAGTCCGACTTCCTCTGACTGAAAGGTACTGCAGTCCTGAAAATAATTCAGGATTCCCGGCAGTGTCAATAATCCATTTTCTCCAATTTCACTGTAGCGGACACGTCCACTGAAACTATATGCCATGCATTCACTCTCTTTCCTCATTTATAACTACCGACTCGTTCTCTGCAAAATTTTGCTTTACTTTTTATTTTATCATGTATTTTATACTAAGGTCAATCAACAAAAAATATCTCTGACCACACAGCCAGAGATATTTTTATTCAGTCATATAAAACTATACAAGATTAACTTCTTATTCAGTTACGATCATTCTGCTTCTGATCTTTTTGGAGATTTCAGAGTATGCAACTGCAAGGATCAGTACGATACCTTTTACAAACTGCTGTACATAATCGTTGATACCACACATGATCATACCAGTTGTCAGTACACCCATGATCAGCATACCAATAACAACCATATGTAATTTACCTTCTCCACCATTCAGAGATACACCACCAAGTACTACAGCTGTGATTGCATCCATTTCATATCCGGAACCTGCAGATGGCTGTCCGGAGCTTGTTCTTGATAACAGTACCAGACCAGCGATTCCGGCGAGGAATCCACTGAGTCCGTATGCCATCAGCTTAATCTTTGTTACGCCGATACCAGAAAGACGAGATGCTTCTTCGTTACCGCCAACACCATACAGATAACGTCCTAATGTTGTCTTAGCTAATGCATAGATAAAGATAATAAACAAAATAATTGTCAGAATAACCTGATTAGGAATGCCTACAATACTTCCCTGTGCAAAAGAACCAAATGCTTTTGTAAATCCATATACAGGAAGACCTCCTGTAACAATATATGCAAGACCTCTGAGAGATGTCTGTACACCTAATGTTGCAATCAGAGGAGGCATATTTAATTTTGTTACACAGAATCCACTGATCAGTCCATAAATCAGTGACAGAATGAGTACCAGGATACAGGTAACAGGAATCGGAAGATTATAGCTCTTTAAGAAAATAGCTGCTGTTACAGCTGATACACCTGCAACAGAACCAACCGACAGGTCAATACCGCCAGTGAGCATAACCATTGTCTGACCAATACATACAATACCTGTAATAGAAACCTGTTTCAGAATCGTAAACATTGTGGAAGTTCTGAAAAAGTTCTTGGATGCAAATGAAAAGATTGCAATCATAAGCAGTAATGCTACAACAATTCCATAATTCAATAATATAAGAACCGCATTTTTATTCTTCTTCATGTTAAAAATCCCCTTTCAATATCATAATTTGCTTGATGCCATTTCCAGAAGGTGTGTCTGATCATATTCACCTTTGCTAAGTTCGCCGGCATTCTCACCATTACTCATTACAACGATACGGTCAGACATTCCAATCAGCTCTGGCATTTCCGAACTAATCATGATAATGCTCTTGCCTGCCTCAACCAGCTTACACATAAGATTGTAAATCTCCTGTTTTGCACCAACATCAATACCTCTGGTCGGTTCATCAAAGATAAGGATTTCACAGTTTGTGGCAAGTGCTTTTGCAAGCACGACTTTCTGCTGGTTACCACCGGAAAGATTCTTTACCAGCTGTTCCGGACTTGGTGTCTTGACATTCAGGTCTTTAATATACTGGTCAACGATCTCTTTTTCCTGTTTCTTCTGAACCACTGATACTTTAGAGATTTTTTTCAGAATACTGTACACGATATTTTCTCTGATTGTAAGAGAAAGCACGCAGCCCTGTGCCTTTCTGTCCTCCGGAATCAGTCCGATTCCGGCCTCGAGGCCATCTGCCGGACTCTTTGGCAAATATTTCTTACCATTAAAAGTAATTGTTCCGGATTCAATTGGGTCAGCTCCGTAAATTGCTCTTACAAGTTCAGTTCTTCCTGCACCTACAAGACCTCCAAATCCAAGAATTTCTCCTTTTTTCAGTTCAAAACTTACATCGTGTACTCTTTTATTTTTAAGATGTTCCACTTTAAGAAGTGTTTCTCCAATTTTCCGCTTTGGTTCCGGATAATCATCCGAAAGTTCTCGTCCTACCATGTATGTGATCAGCTGTTTTTTGGTAATATCCTGTACATCCTTGGAAACGATATATTTACCGTCGCAGAATACACTTACACGGTCACATATTTCAAATACCTCTTCAAGACGATGTGAGATAAAAATAATGGTTACATGATCCTGTTTTAATTTCTGGATAATCTTAAAGAAAACTGCCGTTTCTTTTACAGTAAGAGGAGCTGTCGGTTCATCCATGATAATAAACTCAGATTTTTTGGATACCGCTTTCAGGATCTCAACGATCTGCTGATACGCAATACCAAGGTCACAGACTCTCTTACGTACATCAATGTCTACACCCATTTCCTTACAGAGCTCTTTGGCCTGTTTTTCCATGGCTGCAATATCTCTGATAATACCTTTTTTGATTTCTCTTCCATAGAAGATATTTTCTGCTACGGAAAGATATGGAATCAGACTGAATTCCTGATAAATGACGCTGATACCAAGCTCCATAGACTGCTTCGGTGTCAGTTTTGCATATTCTTTTCCATTAAATTCGATCGTACCACTGGTTGGTTCATTGGCGCCTGTCAGAATCTTAATAAACGTAGATTTTCCAGCCCCGTTTTCCCCACAAATGGCATGTACCTCTCCACGCTTTACCTCGAAGTTCACGCCGTCCAGGGCTTTTACGCCAGGATAATATTTACATATATCCTTAACTCTCAAGATAATGTCGTCCATCTTAAACCCCCATTCCCTTTATTAAAAGACACCCCGTAGCAAGCCACGGGGTGTTTTGTTTGTAGATGCTATGCCGCTTTATTATGTCTTCTATTTAGGATCGTAAGCGTATGTGCCATCAAGTAAATCTGCAAGCGGAACCATTACAGGTGTGAATCCCTGAGTCTTGGTTTCTGCCGGTTTTCCGTTTATGCAATAGTATACTAACTGATATGCAGATTCATATCCGCAAGCATATGGAGCAAGGTCTACAGTTCCTCTGTAAATAGTATCATCCTGAAGCATGTCGTTCAGAGCTTCGTCTGTTGCATCACCGGAGAATACTGCTACAGGGTCAGATCCTGTGTAACCAGCGTTTACAAGTGCCTGATATCCGCCGATTCCGCCACTGTCGTTTGTAGCAACTACCACTTTAAGATCCGGATATGCTGCAAGTGCACTCTCTACGATTTCAAGTCCGCCTTCAGGAGTATCACCAGCCTGACGGGTTACTACGTTAACGTTCGGGCATTCTTTTTCAAGAGTATCCTGAACACCATCACCACGTGCGATAACGTCTTCTACGTTATCCTGGGAAATGATACAAACCTGTACTTCATCTTCATCAGCAAGGTTTTCGTTGATCCAGTTTGCAGCGTTCTGTCCAATTGCCTGGCCATAGCTGTATTCTTCTACGATATAACGGAAATCAACGATATCAACACTCTGTGCTGCACAGCTTGTAACGATACCAGCATCGTTTGCTTTTGTAACAACATCTGTCAGTGCGTTCTGGTCGATTGGGGAGATCATGATCGCATCATATTCATCGTTTACCATTGTCTCAACGTCAGATACCTGTTTATCTACGTTATACTGAGAGTCTACGGTCAATGGTTTTTCCAGTCCCATTTCTTCACATGCAGCTTCGAAGCCTTCAACTACCTGTACAAACCATGGGTTTGCAAGGTTCATACAAACATAGCCAAGTTTGAGATCTGAAGGAACATCAGCTGCCTGAACAGCTGCCTTAACTTCGTCCATTGTCATGGTATCGCCGCCGGCTGCATCATCCTTTGTTTCTTCTGCTGCAGCTGCTGTGTCGTCTGCTTCGCTCGCAAATGCAACTGTTCCGGACAGTGCAGAAGCGATCATTGCTGTTGCCATAATGAGCGCGAGTCTCTTTTTCATTGTAAAAACCCTCCGTTTCGTTTTTTATTATTTCACCGGCCCCCTGCCGGATAAAATACACATTCCTTCTTTTTTAAAAATTTACATAGTCTTTGTAATCAGCAAAAATCAGATATTTTGCTTCTTCATCTTCTTCAATTTCCGGTATTCTTCCGCCTGCGGTATGGAAACGATTGTCAATCGTGTCATCGTTACAGGTTGATACTTCAAACAGCATAACCTTTCCTGTTCCCGGAACACCCTGCCATGTATGATACTGGCCCGGTTTCAGTGTAATACTCTGTCCTGGTTTCAGGATGATCTGTCCGCCTGCCGGAACCGTTACATTACATCCGTCTACACTTACAGTAACCGGTGTATCTGCAAAAGTACCTGGTTTTCCAGCTCTTCCGCCCTCTACATCTTTGAAATCTTCTTCTGTACAGTTGTACAGGGTAATTGCAAGATTACCACCGCCTCTGTTGATGATGTCTTCCATTTTGCTCCAGTGATAATGGTATGGAAGAATCTGTCCATCACCTACAAGAAGAAGTTTTTCTGCGTATGGCTTCGGATATTTATCTTTCTTATAGAAGTTTCCGTTTCTGAATGTAAAGATTGTAAGACCAATCTTTTCAAAATCGCCACTTCCGAAATCTGTGATATCCCATCCGAGCATATTTTCTACGATCTCTTCGTTCTCTATGCCAGCCGCTTTCCATTCCGGAACACCCCAATATGCGAATGGTGGAAGAGGCAATCCCTTATCTTCCATAAATTTGATAGTATCTTCAATTATGGAATTTAATTCTGATCGTTTCATTTACCTTCCCTCCTTGTGTTATTTTGTCACACGCCTCTGTGTTTTGTTCATGTATCACATTATATTACTGTTTTTCAATTATTTATAGTGCATTTTAACCATATAATAGTAATTTCGTTCGCGCGCATATTGTCATTTTTTCTATTTTCGTATAAAAAAAAGAACCGTTTTGGTTCTTTTTTATGTTTGCTTTCTCATTGATTTTCTATATTCTCTTGGTGTAACACCAATTGCTTTTTTGAAGACCTTTGTAAAATAGTTATAGTCAGGAATTCCTACCTCCGTTGCAATATCCGATACCCTGTCTTCAGTATTTCGCAGAAGATCACAGGCAACCTTTACTCTCATTCGACGAATGTGTTCGGAAATTCCCATTCCAAAACTGTGATTTGAAATTTCATACAGTTTTGTCCGGCGTATTTCAAATTCATCGCATATATCTTCAATTGTAATTTCTGCACCTTTATGAATTTTCTTCATAATATAGGCTTCAATTCGTCGAGAAAGATCTTCCTCTTCCACTGATATCGTTTCCGTCACATATAAATGACTGGCACAGCTTTCCATCAGTTTGGCAACTGCATGTAATTTTTCCTGTGTCAGGTTATTTTTCTTCCAGAAACTGTTTTCCAGAGCTTCAAAATCAATCTCATAATTTTTCACTCTGTCGTACATTCTGTTCCACTTCTGTCGCCTGTTCTGCCCATCCTCCAGAATCAACTGCCCAAGCATAAGATATCCGATGATTATATCACCTACTTTTAAAGGTGCTACTGCTTCCATTAACCCGGCATGACATTCATAGATATGAAGTTTTTTAAGCTTTTTACATTCTTCACATCCCTTTATATCCGAAATCTTACACAGTGCCCTCGCATTCGGATCTTTTCGTACGATTTTGCAATATCCGCTATGATCCCCCGGATATCCTGCAATTTTTTCAAAATTATCATCGAATACTACAATTCTGATCCCTGTAATCAGGAAAAAATCCCGCAACAGGTCTTCCATCTTTTTTGCATCAACCCTGATTTTTATTGCCACGAGTTCCCCCTCCTCCTGCCAATATTCTTGATATAGTAAAAAAAGCACCTCTTCCGAGGTGCTCAACTTAGCAGGGCTACAAGGATTCGAACCTTGAACTGACGGAGTCAGAGTCCGTTGCCTTACCGTTTGGCGATAGCCCTTTATTTGTTTTCGCTCGCTCATCGCTCGCGACGAATGTTATTATATTACAGGTATTCAAAAAAAGCAACCCCTTTTTTTAATTTTTTTTAAATTTCTCCAAAATTTTTTTCTTCCTATATTATGTAAAATTTTAATGCCGTTCTACGGGAATAATGGTATAATGAAAACTACTATTTACAGTAATAAGCATAATAAGCTCACCTTAGCAAATAAAAAAGGAGAAATCAGATGAGAGCAACTAATCTGACCCTGCTCACCGATTTATATGAATTAACCATGATGCAGGGCTATTTTAAGAATCCAACCAATCAGACTGTAATTTTTGATATGTTTTATCGTGTCAACCCATGCGGTGGCAGCTTTGCGATCACAGCAGGTCTGGAACAGATGATCGAATATATTGAAAATCTTCATTTTACAGACGATGATATCGAATATCTCAGAAGCCTTCATATCTTTGAAGACGATTTTCTGGAATATTTAAGATCTTTCAAATTTACCGGAGATATTTATGCAATTCCGGAAGGAACTGTCGTATTTCCCCGAGAACCACTCGTCAAAGTAATCGCTCCGATCATGGAAGCACAGCTTGTAGAAACCGCGATCCTGAATATCATCAATCATCAGAGTCTGATCGCTACCAAAGCAGCCAGAGTCTGCTATGCAGCCCGTGGGGACGGAATCATGGAATTCGGCCTGCGTCGTGCACAGGGTCCGGATGCCGGTATCTATGGTGCACGTGCAGCTGTCATCGGTGGATGCGCCGGAACTTCCAACGTACTGACCGGACAGATGTTTAACGTACCGGTTCTGGGAACACATGCCCACAGCTGGATCATGAGCTTTCCAGATGAATACACAGCTTTCAAAACATACGCCAAAATGTATCCAAATTCCTGCACACTGCTTGTAGATACTTATGATGTCCTGAAATCCGGTGTTCCGAACGCGATCCGTGTCTTCGAAGAAATGCGAGAAGAAGGCATCAAACTTACACACTATGGTATCCGTATTGACAGCGGTGACCTTGCATATCTTTCCAAAGAAGCCTACAAGATGCTGGCTGCTGCCGGATTCGATGATGCTACCATTTCCGCATCCAGTGATCTGGACGAATATCTGATCGACAGCCTCAAAACTCAGGATGCCAAGATCAATTCCTGGGGTGTCGGAACCAACCTCATCACGAGTAAAGATAATCCGGCATTCGGTGGTGTATACAAACTTGCGGCAGTCAAAGATGCAGACAGTACAAACTTTACACCAAAGATCAAACTGTCCGAAAACACCGAAAAAGTCACAAATCCGGGCAATAAAACAGTTTACCGTATTTACAGCAAGTCTACCGGCAAGATTAAGGCTGACCTGATCTGCCTGGCTGATGAAGTTTTTGATTCGGAAGAAACCATGATTATTTTTGACCCTGCAGATACCTGGAAAAAGACCAAGGTTCTGGGCGGCACCTATGAACTCCGTGAACTTCTGGTTCCGGTCATCCGCGAAGGCAAACGTGTCTATACTTCTCCCGAAGTTATGGATCTGCGTGAATACTGCCAGAAAGAGCAGAATACCCTGTGGGATGAATCCCGCCGTCTTGTAAATCCGCAGAAAGTATACGTAGACCTTTCTCAGAAATTATATGATCTCAAGAAAAACCTGCTCGAAGAAATGAGTGAAAAAGCTCTCGACTGATTAAATGTTGCACTATGGCAGTTTAACGCGTTAATTTCCTTTATTTTTTTCAGATAACGTGATATACTGTTATTCAGTTGAAAAAAATGTTCCTGTACAAGGGAACCATGGAGGAAATATATAATGTCTATCAAGATCAATCATGAACTTCCACTTCCGGAGGTTCTGAAAAATGAGTACCCGCTCAGCAACGAACAGAAAGCAACCAAACAACAGCGTGATGAAGAGATCCGCCGTATTTTCACAGGTGAATCCGATAAATTCGTCGTTCTGGTCGGACCATGTTCTGCCGATAACGAAGATACCGTATGTGAATATGTAAATCGCCTGAAAAAAGTTTCTGACAAAGTTTCCGATAAATTAATGATCATTCCACGAGTATATACAAACAAACCTCGTACTACCGGTGATGGCTACAAGGGAATGCTCCATCAGCCGGATCCGGATAAAGCACCGGATCTCCTTGCCGGAATCATTGCGATCCGCAAAATGCATATCCGCGTACTTCAGGAAACCGGTCTTTCTTCTGCAGATGAAATGCTCTATCCAGAAAACCGCAGCTACCTGGATGATGTTCTTTCTTATGAGGCAATCGGCGCACGTTCTGTAGAAAACCAGCAGCATCGTCTGACTGCCAGCGGTATGGATATCCCGGTTGGTATGAAGAATCCTACCAGCGGTGACCTATCTGTTATGCTGAACTCCGTAATCGCTGCCCAGCATCCACATCATTTCATTTACCGGGGATGTGATGTGGAAACAAGTGGTAATCCTCTGGCACACACGATCCTCCGCGGCGGCGTTGATAAATATGGCCAGACAATCCCTAATTATCATTATGAAGATCTTATGCGTCTTTATGACTTATACTGCAAAAAAGATCTGCAAAATCCGGCCGTTATCGTGGATGTCAACCATTCTAACTCCGGCAAACAGTACAAAGAACAGATTCGTATTGTAAGTGAAGTGCTTCACAGCCGTAACTACAATCCTGATGTAAAAAAACTCGTCAAGGGTGTCATGATTGAAAGTTATCTGCTGGAAGGCCGTCAGGATATCAGCGAACATATGACTCCTGGCTGTTCTATCACCGATCCTTGTCTGGGATGGGAAGATACGGAACGCCTGCTCTATGATATTGCCGAAAAATGTTAAAGGGGGCTCACAGCCCCCTTTTATTGTTCCATTTGACGTCCAAGAAATCCTGCTGCTGTTTTCACCAGCATTTGCTCCGAATTTCCAAATCTTTCTCCTGCACTTTTTCCAACCAGTGCCACAGAACCAATCGCATCGCCGGAACAAATGATTGGCTGCACGATCAGTTCTGATGAAGATTCTTTCTGATTTTCCACAAGCGGCAGTATTTTTCTTTCCCCTGTATGATAACATTTCATTTCTCTCTCCGTGATCACTCGATCCAGTTCTTTACTGATTGCCTTTCCCATCAGTTCCCTGCTGCCCTGTCCGGATGCGGCAACCACCTGATCATGATCAGTAATACATGCGATCATACCTGTTGTCTGTGCCAGCGATTCTGCATATTCTTTTGCAAAAACACTCAGCTCTCCAATCGGGGAGTATTTCTTTAAGATCACTTCCCCCTCTTTATCTGTAAAAATTTCCAGCGGGGTTCCTTCTTTAATCCGTAGTGTACGCCGAATCTCCTTTGGAATAACAACTCTTCCAAGATCATCAATGCGCCGGACGATTCCTGTAGCTTTCATGTGCTTTATGTTCCTCCTGTTGTTTTTCCGTATTTTATATCTTCTCCTGAACCTGCCCCAGGTGATGTATGGATATTATATGGAAAAAAAGGAGAATTATGTACTTTACTTATAAAATGCCGCAATTATTTTCAGTGCATCTTCATTGATACATCCAGGAACTGGTTCCGGATGTGCCAGATAAAATCCCTGCAGAAGATCAACTCCCAGTTCCAGCACTTTCTGGATCTCCTCCGGTGTTTCAAGTCCCTCTGCAACGATCTTCATATCACGTTTATGTGCATATGCGACAATATTTTCCACAATCTGCTGTTTATCCGGATCTGTATCAATATCACGGATGATCGAAAGATCTACTTTGATATACTTCGGTGCCAGATCAAGAAGACTCTTCTCGTTACTGTATCCACTTCCATAGTCATCCAGTGCAAAAGCACCCTCAAATCCTGGTGCATTTTTCTTTGTTTCCAGTGCATGATAATCAATAGATTCTTCTTCTGTGATCTCAATAACAATCTGTTTCTGCAGCTCTGCATAACGGTTATTAAATTCTATCTCATCCTTTGCTGCCATATGCTGACTCGCAATAGAATTGATAAACAGAAGTGCATCGCCTTTGATCTGTTTCTTTTCCCTGAGATCATTAAAGGCTTCTGTAGCCCGGAACATGGTCATTCGTTCAATTTCACGCAATGCACCCTCTTCACGTGCGATCTTCATAACCACATCCGGTCGTTTTAATATTGGAAGATCGGCACGCATCAATGCCTCATATGCTTCAATCTCACCTGTTTTTGCCGATATGATAGGCTGGAAATAGTAAGTAACCAGCTCTTCTTTAACAAAACGATGAAATTCCTTACGAATCTGACTGTCACGGAATTTCTCTTCATATACCTTCTGGTCAAATTCTGCAATTTTACCCTTATCTGTCTGTTTTACCTGATACATGGCAAAATCTGCATGTTTTCTCATAACACCAAGGCTGTTACTGTCCTCCGGATACCATGCAATTCCTCCGGAGATACTTAAGTGGAATTCCTGTCCGTCCGGAAGACGGATGATCCTGGAAGAAATTTCTCTTTGCAGTTTACTGATTTCCTCACGGATCGCATTCTGACTCTCATAACCATAAAACAGAATATTAAATTCATCTCCTGAAATATGTGCACACAAGGTTCCCTTCGGAGTGCCTTCTTCCAGACACAGGCCCGCCTGGCGGATATACTCATCTCCCCAGTCATGTCCAAATGTGTCATTGGTATATTTCAGGTTATCCAGATCCATCATAATAAATGCAGCATGTCTGATTTTCTTTCTTCTGCCAAAAATGGCTTCGCTTTTACGTTTGAATGCACGTCTGTTATAGAGGCCTGTCAACGTATCATAATCTCGTTCATGTTCAATGCGAAGGCGTTCTCTCATAGGAACAGTTACATCTTCCACGAGACCGATCTGTACCCAGTTCTCATTTTTGATTTCCATTCGCACATAACGAACACCTTTTTCCGGAATTCGGATACAGTACAGTTTTGTACTGCCTGATTCTGTTTTATAAAGATTCTTCTCTGTATACTCTTTTAAAATCTCTCTGAATTTTTCTATATTCATGGGGAGCTCCGCGCTTAACGGAATTCCCAGTACAGAGAAAAAGTTCTCCGTATAATAAACACTTCCTGTATCAAACCGGAGTTCATATCCGCCAATCTCCACACTTGCCATCTCCATGATCCGCAGAAATTTGGTAGATGTGTTCAGTACTTCTCTGCTCAATCCAGTGATCGCAGTAGAAAACTTATCCAGTTCACGAATCCCTGTTTCTGACAGATTTGGAATACTTTCCTGATTTTGTTGTGCCACTTCTACTTCATCCGATAATTGCGCCACCGGTTTTGCCAGGCGGCGACTTACTACAAAGCTGCTGAGCAGACCAAACAGTAATGTCGCAAAGATCGTCAGTTTCAAAAGAAACATAACATGATTTGTAAATGCATACAGATTTTTATCCTGTACAATTCCGACAAGAAGCCACTGCTCACCCGAAAACGGGGCATTCTTATTATAAAGAGTCAGTGGATGGACAGAAGCAATATAATTCTCATTCCATATCTCTGCCTCATAGATATTTTTTTCCGTACGTGTCATTTTAATCTCTTCATCCAGAATACTTAACCATCTATTGCTCCTGGAAGAAGGATTTATTACATTTACAGAAATCTCAGAATCGCTGAGTGTGCCTGCGGTTTCAGCCAGCAGATAAGTTCCCGTCCCACTGTTTTGCAGTTCTTCATATGGAACCAGTTCCTGAATATAGCTTGTCATCATTTCCACACCGATAACACCATAAACAGTTCCATCAGATAAAATCAACGGTATCGAATATGCAATAACAGGACGATCATCTCCCTCAAGTGTATATGATACCGGTGTCCAGTGTCCATAATCAGATGCATTCAGCTTTTCACTGTCTTTATATGCAGTCTGGAATACAGGATAAACAATTCCATTTTTGCCATAACCCTTATATTTGATTGCCGGCATCCATCCTCTGTCCGTAGAAATTCCCAGCGATTTTACCAGCTTTACAGGAGAACGTTCCAGCAGTAGATCGTGATTTCTTTCTGATGCAGCCGTTGTCGAATCCTGATCTCTGATGTAAACACAGGGCATAACTGAATCAATCTCACGTTCTTCCAGATCATCCGTATTCAGAATCACAAAAATTCCATTTACAGCTCTGTGCCTCATCGTATTGATCAGGCTGTCACTGACTGTTTCCAGAAGTTCTGTACTTCGATCTTCATTATTTACCAGTTCCTCTACACTGATATTCTCCACTGCGGTCTGATTCTCGACAACAGTATTGATCGTTCCTGCCAGAGATGAAAGATTCTGGGTTTCTTCCAGAGTACTCTGCAGATAATTCTGACGGTTTTCCACCTGTTTCTCCAAAATATCTATGGCATTACGGTTCATCTGCGTTCCTACATTTCCAAAATACAGTGTTCCGATCAAAAGTGCCACTTCTATCCCGAGAACGATCAGCATTGCCGCAAATATAAATTGAAAAATTGATTTTCCCTGTTGCCTGTGCTGCCTCATTCAGAGAAATCCTCCCTTTCTGTAGTCAGAAATCTTACTGTCTCAAACAGATTACTGTCCATCTTCATAAGCCTGCAGTTTTGTTAACGTCTCTTCATACCAGTTATCAAAATATTCATCTGAAATAAA
>NZ_CAKRXI010000033.1 GCF_934424005.1 uncultured Blautia sp. | reverse complement strand
CGAATTGTATCGGCAACACTTTCGCCTTTGGCAGCGGAACTGGAACCGGCTGAAGAGAAACCTAAAACCTTGCCGCCAAGATTCATCATGGCTGCTTCAAAACTTAAACGTGTACGTGTACTTGGTTCGTAAAAACAGGTGGCAAGTCGCTTATCATCGCAGACGTGCGCGTATTTTTTTGGATTTTTTTCAATGTCGCTGGCAAGAGTGAGAAGATCTTCAAGTTCTTCCTTAGAAAGATCCAGCGGGCTCATTAAATGTCTCATGTGAAACCTCCCTTATTGATGTGGAAAATTTGTTACTGTTTTCAGTTACAGAAATTTTCTCTCTTGCACAATCATATACTAGTGGAATCGATTTTTCAAGAAGATTTCATAAGTATTTTCTCGAAAATCAGTCCGGCAGTAAACCACAGTGGCGCATAGTCCAGACGGATGACACCATGACATTGCAACGGTACACCGCTGTAATCCCAGGGACACATGCCGAACTGCTTCAGGAAGCTTCCACTGATGAATTCCACAAGATAGAATCCGGCAGTATACAGGATTCCACGGTAAAAGAATGGGAAAGAAGATAATTTTACGGACAGTGGAGCAATAACAGCGGCACAGCCGTAGATGGGAAACATCAAAAGAGAAGTCTTTCCTGTAAGAGTCTTCTGACCGGTAAAAAGTGAATGAAGACCGGTCCAGAAAATCTCCATGCACCATCCGGCAGAACCGCACAGTAAAAAATTTGAGATATTCTGATTCATGGCAGCTACTCCTGATTCCTGATAAAAACGTGTTAAGAATACGTAAATAAGTATCTCCCAGTCTTGAAAAAAACATACGTAAATGCTATATTTGTATAAATACACAATTATTTATGAAACACAGGAGACACAGCAAATGGACTATCAACAAAGCAGAGCATATGTAAAAGACGCGGACCGTTATGCGGGCGGTGCTCTGGATCTTACAAATATAAAAGAGCTGATGAAACGACTGGGAAATCCCCAGGATCAGTTAAAATATGTTCACGTAGCAGGAACCAATGGCAAGGGATCCGTAATTGCTTATCTGTATACTACACTTTCGGAAGCTGGATATCGTGTCGGAAGATATATTTCCCCATCCGTATATTCTTATCGTGAGAAGATGGAAGTGGCCGGCAGTGCGGTGAGCAGAGAACAATTTGCGGGATATGTGACCAGGGTTGCTGCAGCAATTAAAGAAATGACTACAGAAGGTCTTGCACATCCCACCCCATTTGAAATAGAAACGGCGGTGGCTTTTTTATTTTTTGCCGAAGAAAAATGTGATCTGGTAATTCTGGAAGTTGGAATGGGTGGAAATCTGGATGCAACAAACATCATTCGAAATACAGTTCTTGCAGTGCTCGTTCCAATCAGTATGGATCATCAGGCATTTCTTGGAAACACGCTTTCTGAAATTGCAGAAAAGAAGGCAGGAATCATCAAACCTGGATGCAGTGTTGTAACGGTCGGCCAACAGCCGGAGACTATGGCTGTAATAGAGCGAGTGTGCCGTGAAAACGGTGCAGATCTGACAGAGGCAGACCTGCATGAAGCAAAAGCAGTGAAAGAAGATTTTGCGGGACAGACGCTGGAGTACCGGGGAGAAAACTATGAGTTGGCACTGGCAGGATCTTATCAGACGGAGAATGCAGCACTTGCACTGGAGGCACTTGAGGTGTTGGGACGAGTCGGATATCCGACAACAGTTGAACAGCGAAAAAAAGGTCTGAAGGATACGAAATGGAATGGACGTCTGACAATCATTCACAGAGAGCCTTTGTTTATTGTGGACGGAGCACATAATCCGGCTGCAGCAGATATGTTGGAGGATTCTGTGCGGAAGTATTTTAAAGGACGCAAACTGTTCTTTATCATGGGAGTTTTCCGTGATAAGGATTATCCTTATATTATTCGGAAACTCTGCCCCTATGCAGAGCAGATCATTACGATCGAGACACCAGATAATCCACGTGCCCTGCCGGCGCAGGAACTTGCGGAAGAAGTAAAAAAATGTAATCCGCACGTGCAGGCTGCGGACAGCATTCTGGATGCGGTAGATAAAATATTTGCCATGGCAGGACGGGAGGATGTCATCCTTTCTTTTGGCTCTCTGTCTTTTATCGGGGAAATTACAACAATTGTCAAAACTCAGGAGGAAAAGAATTCATGACAGATTTACTGGAATGTCGTAAGGAAATTGATGTGATAGACAAAGAAATCTTGCGACTTTTTGAAAAAAGAATGAAAGTCTGCGAAGATGTTGCAGAATACAAGATACATACAGGAAAAAAGGTTCTGGATCCAAAACGCGAGCAGGACAAAATAGAAGTCCTGAAAGAATCTGCTCATGGGGAATTCAATGAACTTGGGGCACAGGAGCTTTTTCAGCAGATCATGGCGATCAGCAGAAAGAGACAGTATCAGTTACTGACCAAAAATGGAGTTGAAAACGATACAAAAGATTATGAGATGGTAGATGCACTTCCTATGACAGGGGTGAATGTTGTTTTTCAGGGAGTAGAAGGTGCTTACAGTTATGCTGCCATGCGTGCGTATTTTTCTGATGCGGTCAATAGTTACCATGTAAAAACATTCCGAGATGCTATGGAAGAAGTTGCATCGGGAAAAGCAGATTATGCAGTACTGCCGATCGAAAACTCTACAGAGGGTATTGTGACGGATATTTACGATCTTCTGACGGAATATCAGTTGTATATCGTCGGGGAACAGGGCGTGAAAGTGGAGCATGTTCTGCTTGGAATTCCGGAGACTTCTCTGGATGAGATTAAAACAGTCTATTCTCACCCACAGGCGTTGGCACAGTGTAAAAAATATCTGGAAAGCCATCCGGACTGGAAAATCGTAAAGACGGAGAACACCGCGGGAGCTGCCAAAAAAGTTCATGAAGAGATGAATCGGTCACAGGCAGCAATTGCGAGCCGGGCGGCAGGAGAGCTTTACGGACTTTCTGTAATGGCAGAGAATATCTGCTACAATGACCAGAACGTGACGAGATTTATCATTGTCAGTGCGCATCCGGTCTATGAGAAAAGTGCGGCTAAAGTAAGTGTTTGTTTCGAACTTCCACACGAAAGCGGAACTTTGTATAATATGCTTTCTCATTTTATTTACAACGGACTGAGTATGACAAAAATTGAATCTCGCCCAATCACAGGTAAAAAGTGGGAATACAGATTTTTTGTGGATTTTGAAGGGAATCTGGAAGAACCGGCAGTTAAAAATGCCCTGCGAGGATTAGAAGCGGAAGCCAATCGGATGAGAGTGCTTGGCAATTATGGACAGCAGGAGGAACAGTAAGATGACAAGAGTAAAGGAATGTGTGCTTTACAGAGGTTTTGAGCACGGAGATATTTTAGATAAAATGACTGCACTGATGGATGCAAGTGAGAAATCAGCAGTCAATGCAAGCGAAATGGAAGAAGAGTTTTATGAATGTGTAAATGGATTGATCGAAATTGCAGGATCTTATGGATTTACAGGAAACCTGTGGCATGACTATCTGACACTGCTTCTTGTAAATCATGAGAATGCATTCAGTATGGCAAGCGAGATCCGCGGTGCGATCGAGGGAAGCATCAATCAGCTGGCACTTCATGATTTCGCAATTTTTAAAGAACTGTATGATTTTGACCTGACAGTACTGGATAAATTATTCCATACTTCCTGCTGCAGCATTCTCTGTAACTATGAGGCACCGCAGGATACGGGAAAAATGTTCAACAAACGTATCCGTGACAGAATCTGTGATATGAGCAAGACGCTGGCAGTAGCCAAAGACACCAATGAATTTATGGCGGACATGGTACAGTTTTACAAGGATTTTGGTGTAGGTAAGCTCGGACTTCACAAGGCTTTCCGTATTGATCATGACCAGAACGGCAGAGCAGTGATCGTACCGGTAACGAGAATTGCACATGTACAGCTGGAGGATCTGGTTGGATATGAGATTCCAAAACAGAAACTGGTTGAGAATACAGAAGCCTTTGTCAGAGGCAGAAAGGCGAACAACTGTCTGCTCTTTGGAGATGCGGGAACCGGTAAATCTTCCAGTATTAAGGGAATTTTGAATAAATATTATGATGAAGGCCTGCGAATCATAGAAGTGTATAAACATCAGTTTGTAGATCTGAACCAGATCATCGCACAGATCAAAGACCGTAATTATAAATTTATCATTTATATGGACGATCTTTCTTTTGAAGAGTTCGAAATAGAATATAAATATCTGAAGGCTGTTATCGAAGGCGGACTGGAACGTAAACCGGAAAATATCCTGATCTATGCAACAAGCAACCGTCGCCATCTGGTAAGAGAAAGAGCCGGAGATAAACTGGAAGTCGGAGCAGATGATGATATTCATTCCTCTGATACCGTACAGGAGAAACTTTCTCTTGTATATCGTTTCGGAGTACGTATCTATTTCGGCGCACCAGACAGAAAAGAATTCCATACTATCGTTAAGACGCTGGCACAGCGTAACGGAATTACAATGCCGGAGGATGAGCTTCTTCTGGAGGCTGGCAAATGGGAAATTTCTCATGGTGGGCTTACAGGACGTACTGCACAGCAGTTTATTGATCATCTTCTTGGAAAGGAAGAAACACAGGAAGCGTAGTAACAACGCATAATACAAACGGGAAGGAGCTGGGGGTATGGCAGTAACAACTTTTGCTGCGATTGATATTGGCTCATATGAGATCAGCATGAAAATCTTTGAATTTTCAAAGAAAATCGGATTTCGAGAGCTGAATGATGTAAGATATCGCTTGGAAATTGGAAAAGGTGCATATTCAAGAGGACGGCTGGAGCCGGAGATGGTAGATGACATATGTGTCATTCTGAAAGATTTCAGCAACATGATGCAGGAATTTGGAGTATCCGAGTATCGTGCGTGTGCCACAAGTGCTTTTCGTGAAATCGTAAATCCGGTGATCGTTCAGGAGCAGATCTATCAGCGAACCGGTATCCGGATTGAGATTCTGAGTAATGCGGAACAGCATTTTCTGGGATATAAATCCATAGCTGCTATTGAATCCGGCTTCAAGAAGATCATTCAGAAAGGAACAGCAATTCTGGATGTTGGCGGTGGTAATCTGCAGGTTTCGCTGTTTGATAAAGATGCGCTGGTAACAACGCAGAGCTTTAAGATGGGAAGCATGCGTATTCGTGAAAGACTGAAGGAACTGGAAAAAACAACAACGCATTATGACCAGTTGATCAAGGAATTTATCCGAAATGATCTGACTGCATTTCAGAGACTGTATCTGAAAGACCGTGATATCAAAAATGTGATCCTGATGGGGGATTTCCTGACAGATACTATTTTTCGTGAAGAGCTGGGAGATCATATCATAACCAGCGATGAATTTACCAAGCGCTACGAAAAGACAATCTACAAGACAGAACAGGCACTTGCCCAGGAGATGGATATTGATCCGGAATATGCATCATTGGTAATTCCGACGATGGTCATCTGCAAGAATTTTCTGGAAATCTTTCAGGCAGAGTCTGTGTGGGTTCCAGGTGTATCCCTTCTGGATGGAATTGCATATGATTACGGTGAAAAGAAGAAATTTATCAAGAGTGTGCATAATTTTGAAAATGACATTCTGGTAGCATCCAAAAATATTGCAAAAAGATATTCTACTGGTAAAGACCATATTAAAGGAACGACAGATATTGCGCTTACAATTTTTGACAGTATGAAAAAAGTTCATGGTATGGGCGCAAGAGAACGGCTGCTTCTGCAGATTGCGGTACAGCTTCATGACTGTGGAAAATACATCAGTATGGCAGATGTTGCGGAATGTTCGTATCGGATCATTATGGCAACCGAGATCATTGGACTTTCAACGGAAGAACGCAAAGTCATTGCCAGTGCGGTAAGATACAACACGACAGAGTTTGTCTATTATGGAAATTATGATGACGGGCCGGAAATTGACCGGGAAAGATACCTTTTGGTTGCGAAACTGACTGCGATCCTTCGTCTTGCAAATGCCATGGACCGCAGCCATTATCAAAAGGTGGAATCGTTGAGAGTGGTACTGAAGGACAGAGAACTGCAGATGATCATAGATTCCAGTCGTGATATTTCACTGGAGCTTGGATTGCTTCGTGACAAAGTGCAGTTCTTTGAAGAAGTCTTTGGAATTCGCCTTGTTTTAAAACGGAAACGCAGAGCGTAAGCGGAGGAGGATAAATATGGATCTTAGCAGATATGAAAAACCGGAATACTATGTGAACCGTGAACTGAGCTGGCTGAAATTTGATGAGCGTGTTCTGAGTGAAGCACGTGATAAAAGTCTGCCATTATTTGAACGGCTGAAATTTTTAAGTATTACATCTTCCAATCTGGATGAGTTCTTTATGGTGCGTGTGGCATCACTGAAAGATCAGGTACATGCAGGATATAAGAAAAAAGACATTGCAGGTATGTCTTCGGAGGAACAGCTGAAGGAAATCAGCAGCCAGACACATGAGCTTGTACGTGTGCAATACAGTACGTTTAACCGTTCTGTACTTCCGGCACTGGAAAAAGTGGGCCTTCATCTTGTAGCAGAACATGAAGACCTGACAGTGAAACAGGCAGAATTCGTGGATCGCTATTTTGAAGATAACGTATATCCTGTGCTGACACCGATGGCAATGGATTCTTCCAGACCATTCCCACTGATCCGCAACAAGACATTGAATATCGGTGCGCTGATCGCCAAGAAAAGTAACAAAAAGCATGCCAAAGAACTGGAATTTGCAACAGTCCAGGTACCGTCTGTGCTGCCGAGAATCGTAGAGATCCCTTCTGAAAAGAACGGTGAGAGAACCGTGATCCTTCTGGAAGAGATCATTGAACGCAATATTGGTAAACTGTTTCTGAGTAATGATGTAGTCTGTGCACATCCATACAGAATTATGAGAAATGCAGATCTGACGATTGACGAGGATGAAGCAGAAGATCTGCTGGTTGAGATCCAGAAACAGCTGAAAAAGCGTCAGTGGGGTGAAGTGATTCGCCTGGAAGCGGAAGAAAAGATGGATAAACGTCTTCTGGGTATTCTTAAAGAAGAGTTTGAGATTAAGGATACAGACATTTATAATATTTCGGGTCCGCTGGATCTGACTATGCTGATGAAGGTTTACGGAATGGAGGGCTTTGATGAATACAAGAGTCCGAAATATACACCGGCTCCGGTTCCGGAATTTCAGAATGATAAAGATATTTTCCAGGTGATCCGAGAAGGAGATGTATTTCTGCATCATCCATATATGAGCTTTGATCCGGTTGTGGATTTTGTACGGCAGGCAGCAAAAGATCCGGGTGTACTTGCAATCAAACAGACTCTGTATCGAGTTAGTGGACATTCTCCGATCATTGCAGCGTTGGCGCAGGCGGCGGAAAATGGCAAACAGGTTTCTGTTCTGGTGGAACTGAAAGCAAGATTTGACGAAGAGAATAATATTGTCTGGGCCAAAATGCTGGAAAAGGCAGGATGCCATGTTATTTATGGACTGGTTGGCTTAAAGACGCACAGTAAGATCACACTGGTGGTACGCAGAGAAGAGACAGGAATCCGAAGATATGTACATCTGGCAACCGGTAACTATAATGATTCTACAGCAAAACTATATACAGACTGTGGTATTTTTACCTGTGATGAACGTTTTGGAGAAGATGCAACGGCTGTATTTAATATGCTTTCCGGATATTCGGAGCCGAAGAAATGGAATCGTCTGATCGTTGCACCAATCTGGATGAAAAACCGTTTTCTGCAGCTGATCGAACGGGAAGCAGAACATGCAAAACAGGGTAAACCAGCGGAGATCACGGCGAAGATGAATTCTCTGTGTGATCCTGCAATCATTGCAGCACTCTATTATGCATCTTCCTGTGGAGTACAGATCAATCTGCTTGTTCGGGGTATCTGTTGCCTGAGAACCGGTATACCAGGTATCAGTGAAAATATCCACGTACGTTCGATCGTTGGAGAATTTCTGGAACACAGCCGTATTTTCTATTTCAAAAATGATGGAATTGATGAAATCTATATGGGAAGCGCTGACTGGATGCCACGAAATCTTGACCGCCGTGTGGAAATTGTATTTCCGGTAGAAGATGAACGTATTAAGAAAGAAATCCTGCATGTACTGGATCTGGAATTCCGTGATAATGTAAAGGCGCATATTCTGCAGCCGGACGGCACTTATGAAAAACAGGACAAGAGAGGAAAGGTTCTTGTGAATTCCCAGATGGAATTCTGTAAGGAAGCACAGGCAAAAGCCAAAAAACAGAAGCATGAAGAGAAAAAACATGCTCGTGTATTTATTCCGGCAGAACCTGTGGCTGATCCGGAAGAATGATTTTCGAATCAGAAATGAATGAGAGGAAAGAGAAAAAATGAATAACGAAAAAGAAAGCTTTCTGAAAAGAAAGAACGTGATCATATCCTTCAAAAGGTATGGCATTGATGCAATGGGCTCTATGGCATTGGGCCTTTTTGCGTCACTTCTGATCGGTACGATCATAAATACGATCGGACAGAATGTGTGTCCGGGAAGTTTTGTGTCAGAAAAGCTGCTGGAGATTGGCGGTTATGCGACCAGTGTGACCGGTGCGGCAATGGCACTTGCAATTGGGCATGCACTTCAGGCACCACCATTGGTTATGTATTCGCTGTGTGCGGTCGGAGCTGCCTGTAATGCAATTGGTGGTTCTGGTGGTCCGTTGGCGGTGTTTTTTGTCGCAGTGATCACATGTGAGATCGGTAAACTGGTATCTAAGGAAACAAAAATAGATATCATAGTGACGCCGGCAGTGACTGTGATCGTTGGAGTGGTTCTTGCGATGCTTCTTGCACCGGTCTGCAAAAATATCTGTGATGCACTTGGAGCATTTATCGGATGGGCAACAGATCTTCGGCCGTTCTGGATGGGAATGATCATCTCTGTGGTCGTTGGAATCGTGCTGACACTTCCAATCAGCTCAGCGGCAATCTGCGCTGCGGTAGGAATCAGTGGAGGGGCAGTGCTTGCAGGACTTGCCGACGGCAGTGTGACAATGGAAGTCTGGAATGGTCTGGCACTTGCAGGTGGAGCTGCGACAGCAGGATGTTGTGCACATATGCTTGGCTTTGCAATCCTAAGCTTTCCGGATAATGGAGTTGGCGGATTTGTGGCACAGGGACTTGGAACTTCCATGCTCCAGGTTCCGAACCTTATGAAGAAACCTGTCCTGTGGCTGCCACCGGTGATCACTTCTGCGATTACAGGGCCGATTGCCACCTGCGTGTTCCATATGAGAAACAACGGACCGGCAATTTCTTCCGGAATGGGTACTTCCGGACTGGTAGGACCAATCGGGGTTGTTACCGGATGGACACAGATGCCGGAAGGATACCAGACAGGAGCGTTTGAGTGGATTGGCATGATTTTGATCTGCTTTGTACTTCCGCTTCTGATCACATGGGTGATCGGCAAGATTTTTCGTGCCAGAGGAATTATCAAGCCGGGTGATCTCAAGATAGACCTGGGCTAAAATAAGCGAAAAAACTGCTTTTTTGAAATTTTTAAAAAAAATTAAAAAAAGGCTTGCATTTTCCGATAAGCTGATATATACTAAGTAAGTCGGTTGACGCAAGGCCAGTTGGTCAAGGGGTTAAGACGTCGCCCTCTCACGGCGAAAACACGGGTTCGATTCCCGTACTGGCTGCTCTAAATATACAATAAGATGACTCGAACGGTTGGTTCGGGTTATTTTTTTGCCCGAAAATCATAAAAGAATAGTATTTGACTTTTTACGGACAAATCATGTATGATATAGAACAAATGTTTGAAGATGGAAATATGAAAGAAAGGAAAAGAGCCATGGCAAAAAAGGAAACTTATGATGCGGGGAGCATATCTGTTCTGGAAGGACTGGAAGCAGTCCGCAAACGTCCTGGTATGTATATCGGAAGTGTCTCTCGAAAAGGACTGAATCATCTGATTTATGAGATTGTTGATAACGCAGTGGATGAGCATCTGGCAGGATACTGCAGTCAGATCCATGTGGTGCTGGAAAAAGATGGTTCCTGTACCGTAACAGATAATGGCCGGGGAATTCCGGTGGATATGCATGAGAAAGGGATGTCTGCGGAACGTCTGGTATTTACGACACTTCATGCAGGTGGTAAATTTGACAATTCTGCTTATAAAACAAGCGGTGGGCTCCATGGAGTCGGATCTTCCGTTGTGAATGCACTTTCTACTTATCTGGATATCAAGGTAAGCCGTGATGGATATGTACATCATGACCACTATGAACGTGGAATTCCTACGATCGAACTGGAGAACGGACTTCTTCCGAAACTTGGCAGGACAAAAGAGACCGGAACCTGCATCAATTTCCTGCCGGATCCGGAAATCTTTGAGAAAACACGTTTTTCTGCTACAGATGTTAAGAGCCGTCTTCATGAGACTGCTTATCTGAATCCGGAGCTGACGATCATTTTTGAAGATCTGCGAGGAACAGAGCCGGTCAAAGAAGAGTACCATGAGCCGGAGGGTATTGTGGGCTATATCCGTGACATGAATCACAGTACAGAGGCGCTTCATGAACCTGTTTATCTCAAAGGAGAAGCAGATGGGATTCAGGTGGAAGTTGCTTTTCAGTATACAAATGAATTCCGTGAGAATGTTCTTGGATTCTGTAATAATATCTACAATGCAGAAGGTGGTACACACCTGACCGGATTTAAGACAACATTTACAACAGTTATGAACACGTATGCCAGAGAAATCGGTATTCTCAAAGATAAAGATCCGAATTTTACCGGTGCGGATATCCGTAATGGAATGACTGCAGTCGTATCAATCAAGCATCCGGCACCTCGCTTTGAGGGTCAGACAAAGACAAAGCTGGATAACCAGGATGCAGCCAAGGCAACAGGAAAAGTACTGGGAGAGCAACTGGTCCTGTATTTTGACCGTAATCTTGAAACATTGAAAACGATTCTTTCCTGTGCGGAAAAGGCAGCAAAGATACGTAAGACAGAGGAACGTGCCAAAACGAATCTTCTTACAAAACAGAAATATTCATTTGATTCCAATGGAAAACTTGCCAATTGCGAGAAAAAGGATCCGTCACAGTGTGAGATCTTTATCGTAGAGGGAGATTCCGCAGGCGGTTCTGCAAAAACAGCCCGTAACCGTAATTATCAGGCAATCCTTCCAATCAGGGGCAAGATTCTGAATGTTGAAAAAGCAACCATTGACAAAGTGCTTGCCAATGCGGAGATCAAGACTATGATCAATGCATTTGGATGCGGATTTTCTGAAGGATATGGAAATGATTTCGATATAAGCAAACTTCGCTATGACAAGATCGTGATCATGGCGGATGCCGATGTTGACGGTGCGCATATTTCCACACTGCTTCTGACATTGTTCTATCGTTTTATGCCGGAACTGATCTATGAAGGCCATGTATATATTGCGATGCCGCCACTCTATAAGGCAATGCCGAAAAAGGGACCGGAAGAATATCTGTATGATGATAAAGCACTTGAAAAATATCGTAAGACACATAAACCGGGAAGCTTTACTTTGCAGAGATACAAAGGTCTTGGAGAGATGGATGCAGAACAGTTGTGGGAGACTACGCTGAATCCTGAGACTCGAAGAATGAAACGCGTAGAGATAGAAGATGCACGTCTTGCATCCAGTGTGACAGAAGTTCTGATGGGCAGTGAAGTTCCGCCGCGTAAGGCATTTATTTACGAGCATGCAGCCGATGCAGAACTTGATGTATAAGGTGGGATAAGATATGGAAACAAAACAGGAAAATGTAATTCGTACCGATTATTCGGAAATTATGCAGAAATCATACATCGATTATGCAATGAGTGTTATCATTTCCCGTGCTCTTCCGGATGTGCGTGACGGTCTGAAACCAGTACAGAGAAGAACGTTGTATGATATGTATGAACTGGGAATCCGCTATGACCGTCCGTATCGTAAATGTGCACGTATTGTCGGTGATACCATGGGTAAATATCATCCACATGGTGACAGTTCCATTTATGACGCACTTGTTGTTATGGCACAGGATTTCAAAAAAGGCAGAACACTTGTAGACGGACATGGTAACTTCGGTTCAATCGAGGGTGACGGCGCAGCTGCCATGCGTTATACAGAGGCACGACTGGAAAAACTGACACAGGATGTATTTTTGAGTGATCTTGATAAGAATGTAGTGGACTTTGTTCCGAACTTCGATGAGACGGAAAAAGAACCATCGGTACTTCCGGTGCGCATCCCGAACATTCTGGTAAATGGTGCAGATGGTATTGCGGTCGGCATGGCAACCAGTATTCCACCACACAATCTAGGGGAAGTCATCGATGCTGTCAAAGCATATATGAAAGATAACACGATCAGTGTCAAAGGACTGATGCGATATATCAAAGGACCGGATTTTCCGACCGGAGGTATTGTGGTCAATAAAGATGATCTCCATAAGATCTATGAGACAGGGAGCGGCAAAATCCGCCTGCGTGGAAAAGTAGAAGTAGAGAAACTCAAAGGCGGAAGAAAACAGCTTGTCATTACGGAGATTCCATATACCATGCTGGGAGCAAACATTGGCAAGTTCCTGAATGACGTGGCATCTCTTATAGAAACAAAGAAGACAACAGATATCGTAGATATCTCCAATCAGTCTTCCAAGGAAGGCATCCGTATCGTACTGGAACTTAAGAAAGATACCGATGTGGAAAATCTGACCAATATGCTGTATAAGAAAACGCGTCTGGAAGATACGTTTGGCGTAAATATGCTGGCAGTTGCTGACGGCAGACCGGAAACATTAAGCCTGAAGCAGATTATTGAGTATCACGTTGATTTTGTGTTTGAGATCACAACACGTAAATATCACACACTGCTGGACAAAGAACTGGAAAAACAGGAAGTTCAGGAAGGGCTGATCAAAGCGTGTGATGTGATCGACCTGATCATTGAGATCCTCCGTGGCAGTAAGAATCGTGAACAGGTCAAGAAATGTCTGGTAGAAGGAATTACAGAGGGAATTAAATTCAAGTCAAAAGCCAGTGAGAAGGCTGCTGCAAAACTTCTTTTTACAGAACGTCAGGCAAATGCCATTCTGGATATGCGTCTGTATAAACTGATCGGTCTGGAAATTGAAGCACTGCAGGCTGAGCATGAAGAGACGATGAAAAACATTGCTCTTTATAAAGATATCCTGGACAATTATGATTCCATGGCGGCCGTGATCATCAAAGACATGGACGCCATCAAGAAAGAATACGGAAGAAAACGCCGTACAGCGATTGAAAATGCAGAAGAAGCTGTCTATGAAGAGAAGAAGATGGAAGAGATGGAAGTCTGCTTCCTGATGGATCGCTTTGGTTATATGAAGCTTATAGATAAAAATGCTTATGAGCGAAACAAAGAAGCTGTTCATAATGAAAATAAATATGTATTCAACTGTATGAATACAGACAAGATCTGTATATTTACAGATACAGGCAAGATGCATACGATCAAAGCCGTTGATATTCCACTTGGCCGTTTCCGCGACAAGGGAACACCGGTGGACAATCTCAGTAATTATGACAGTTCCCAGGAACGCATGCTTTATGTGGCACCGGTAGGACAACTGCGTTCAGACAGGCTGCTGTTTGTGACAAAGACTTCTATGTGCAAACTGGTAGAAGGTGCGGAATTTGATGTGGCTAAACGAACGATCGCGTCAACAAAGCTGGCGGATGAAGATGAACTGATCTTTATTGGCAGTGCTTCCGAGATGGAGCAGATTGTGCTCCAGAGCCATGGAGGCTGCTTCCTGCGATTCCTGACACAGGAAGTTTCGACAATGAAGAAAACTGCACTTGGTGTGCGGGGCATGAAACTGGCGGACGATGATTATCTGGAGCATGCATACCTTCTGGCAGGTCATCAGGAATATACGATTTCCTATCATGATAAAGAATATGCACTGAATAAAGTGCGGCTTGCAAAGCGGGATACGAAGGGCATAAAGCCGAGGATATAAAAAAAACCTTGCTTTTCCGGAAGTAAGGTGCTAGAATGAGGTTAACATGATAACGGACAACAAGAGAGTGGACTTCGGTCCACTCTTTTTGCGAGATGCTCCGGATGTGCGAAAGGCAGGTGGAAATATGAGCAGACGGGATGAATATGAACAGAAAGCAGAAGCATTGCTGGCACCGATCGTTGAGGGCCAGGGATTCGAACTGGTAGATGTAGAATATGTGAAGGAAGCAGGAAACTGGTATCTTCGTGGATATATCGACAAGCCGGGTGGAATTACTGTTAACGATTGTGAGGCAGTCAGCAGAGCGTTCAGTGATAAACTGGATGAGAACGATTTTATTGAAGACAGCTATATCATGGAAATCAGTTCGCCGGGTCTTGACAGACCACTGAAAAAGGAGAAGGATTTTGCCAGAAGCATGGGTAAACTGGTAGAGATCCGGACCTATCGTCCAATCGAAAAGCAGAAAGAATTCTGTGGGATTTTAAATGCATATGATGAAAGCAGTGTGACGATCGATGAGGACGGGCAGTTACGCACATTTGACAAAAAGGATATTGCCCTGATCCGTCTGGCAATTGAGTTTTAAATACGATTCAGATATGCTTTGATAAAATAGGAGGAAATAACAAAAATGAACAAAGAGTTAATGGAAGCCCTGGATATCCTGGAAAAAGAAAAAAACATCAGCAAGGATACATTACTGGGTGCGATTGAGCAGTCCCTGATCCAGGCTTGCAAAAACCATTTTGGTAAAGCAGATAATGTGCATGTGACGATCAATCCGGAAACATGTGATTTCAGCGTTTACGCAGAACGTGAAGTAAAGGAATTCGTAGATGATCCGGCACTGGAAATTTCCCTGGTAGATGCACAGAAAATCAATACAAATGCAGAGCTGGGAGATATGATCAAAGTTGAGATCCATTCTAAAGAATTCGGCCGTATTGCAACACAGAATGCAAAGAACGTAATTCTTCAGAAAATCCGTGAGGAAGAACGTAAAGTTCTTTATGATCAGTATTATGGAATGGAAAAAGAAGTTGTCACAGGTATCGTACAGCGTGTAATGGGCAAAAATGTCAGTGTAAATCTTGGCAAGGCAGACGGTATCTTAAGTGAGAACGAGCAGGTGAAAGGCGAGGAATTTGAGCCTACAGAAAGAATCAAAGTTTATATCCTTGAGGTCAAAGATACACCGAAAGGACCTCGTATCCTTCTGTCCAGAACACATCCGGGCCTTGTAAAACGTCTGTTTGAATCTGAAGTTGCCGAAGTGAAAGACGGAACTGTTGAGATCAAGAGTATTGCCAGAGAAGCAGGTTCCCGTACCAAGATTGCTGTATGGAGCAATGATCCGGATGTAGATCCGGTAGGTGCATGCGTTGGTATGAACGGCGCAAGAGTCAATTCCATCGTAGAGGAACTGCGTGGTGAGAAGATCGACATTATCAACTGGGATGAAAATCCGGCAATCCTGATTGAAAATGCACTGAGTCCGGCAAAGGTTATCGCTGTTATGGCGGATCCGGATGAAAAGACTGCACTGGTAGTCGTTCCGGATTATCAGTTATCTCTTGCAATTGGTAAAGAAGGACAGAATGCACGTCTTGCGGCTCGTCTGACTGGATTCAAGATCGATATCAAGAGTGAGACTCAGGCAAGAGAGTCCGGAGAACTGTATGACTATGATGACGAGGAAGAGTACTACGACGAAGAAGAGTACAGTGAAGAAGGTGCTGTAGAGTCAGAAGAAACAGAGACTGAAGAATCAGAGGAAGTTTCAGAAGAAACTACTGCAGAAGAATAATCTATGAAGACAAAGAATAAAACGCCTCTGCGCCAGTGTACCGGTTGCAGAGAAATGAAAAGTAAGAAAGAAATGATCCGTGTACTGAAAACTCCGGAGAATGAGATCGTGCTTGATGCAACAGGCAGAAAAAACGGAAGAGGTGCTTATGTATGTCTTTCCCAGGAATGCCTGGAAAAAGCCGTAAAGACCCGGGGACTGGAACGGTCACTGAAGACCGCAATACCGGATGAGGTCTATGAAGACCTGAAAAAGGAGTTAAACGATATTGAAAAACAACAATAAAGTTTTATCATTGCTGGGGCTTGCCACAAAAGCAGGTAAGGTAGCCAGCGGAGAATTCTCCACAGAGAAATCTGTGAAGAGCGGAAAAGGTTTTCTGGTACTGGTTGCGGCAGACGCATCCGAAAATACAAAGAAAAAATTCCGTAATATGTGTGAGTTTTACGAAGTACCGGTATATTTCCTCGCGGATAAAGAGGAACTGGGAAAATTCTGCGGCAAGGAATTTCGTGCCAGTCTGGCGGTACAGGATGAGAACTTTGCGAAAGCAATGCTGAAAGAACTTGAGAAGATGGAACAGTAAATGTAAACAGTATGATCCAGAATCAGCAAGATCCGAAGTCATTGACGTGAAGGAGGAATCAATGTGCCGAAGAGCAGAGAGCATGAACCTGCCAGAATAAAAGAACATTTATCACAAAGGGGAAAGGAGCAGATTACCGACGTGGATAATTCCAGAACAGATGAAAAAATGGTAACAACTAAACCGGAAGCAGAGAAGACAGAGGCTCCCAAAAAGAAAAAAAATATTATTCGTGTATATCACGCACAGAATGCAAGTGACGGTGGCAAAAATAGACCGAAACGTCCGGCATCAGATAAAAAACCGGCTGCAAAACCGCAGCAGAAACCACAGGCTGTAAAACCGGCTGAACCGGTACAGCAGAAACCGGCTGCAGAAGCAGCACCAAAGAAACCGCAGGCAGTGGCACCGTCTGAGACTCCGGAGACAAAGAAACCGACAGAGATCAGACAGGCAGCACCGGTACAGAACAATTCTGCAAGACCGCAGAGACAGGAACAGTCCGGTTACAATAATAACAGAGGACAGAACCGCCAGAATAATCGTGACGGAAGAGATTCAGGTCGTGACAATCGTGGTGGAGATAACAGAGGAAACCGTGATTTCCGTGGCGGAGAAAGAAGATTTTCTGATCGCAATGGAAATAATGGACAGGGTCGTCCGAATCGTGACGGAAATCGTCCGGCCAGACCACAGGGTGAAGGTCGTCCGGCACGTCAGGGTGATGGAAATGGCCGTCCGATGAGAGGCCAGGGTGGACGCCCGCAGCAGGGTGGCCAGGGAAGACCAGGACAGGGCGGAAACGGAAGACCGGATAACAGAGGTGAAGGACGCTTTGGCGGAAACAACCGTGGCGGACAGAGAAATGGCGGCGGAAGAAGAGAGAACGACGCTGTATTTACACCAGAACTGACAAAAACATCCAAAGACAGCAAGAGAGAGCGTGACAGAGAGAATAAGAACAAAAAGAAAGACTTTGAGAAATCCGGTGCAGGTCATAACAGACCGAACCAGGGTGGAAGAAGAAATCTTTCCAGAATTCCGAAAGCTCTTCAGAAACCGACTCCTCAGCCAAAACAGGAAGAGAAAAAACCAGAAGTAAAAGAAATCACACTTCCGGAGAAAATGACAATCCGTGAGCTCGCAGAAGCTATGAAGATGCAGCCGTCTGTAATCGTTAAAAAACTGTTCCTGGAAGGAACTATGGTAACGGTAAACCATGAGATCGACTTTGAAAAAGCACAGGAGATCGCACTGGATTATGATATTATCGCAGAGCCGGAAGAGAAAGTAGACGTTATTGAAGAACTTCTGAAAGAAGACGAAGAAGATGAAGCGGATATGGTTTCAAGACCGCCGGTAGTCTGTGTCATGGGTCACGTTGACCATGGTAAAACATCTCTTCTGGATGCAATCCGTGATACACATGTAACCAGAGGGGAAGCAGGTGGAATCACACAGCACATTGGTGCATCTGTAGTTGAGATCAATGGACAGAAGATCACATTCCTGGATACACCGGGACATGAAGCATTTACTGCAATGCGTATGCGTGGTGCAAACTCCACAGATATCGCAGTACTTGTTGTTGCAGCAGATGATGGTGTTATGCCACAGACTGTTGAGGCGATCAGCCATGCGAAAGCAGCGGGTGTTGAGATCATTGTTGCGATCAACAAGATCGATAAACCAAGTGCAAATGTGGAAAGAGTAAAACAGGAACTTTCCGAATATGAACTGATTCCGGAAGACTGGGGTGGAAGTACTATTTTTGTACCGGTATCTGCCCATACAGGAGAGGGAATCGATACACTGCTTGAAATGATCCTTCTTTCTGCAGAGGTACTGGAACTCAAGGCAAATCCGAATCGTGCGGCAAGAGGTCTTGTTATTGAGGCTCAGCTTGATAAAGGTAAGGGACCGGTTGCCACAATTCTTGTACAGAAAGGTACACTTCATGTAGGCGACTTTATTGCAGCAGGCGCATGCAGTGGTAAAGTGCGTGCAATGATGGATGACAGAGGCAGACGTGTCAAAGAAGCAGGTCCTTCTACACCGGTTGAGATCCTTGGCCTCAGTGATGTCCCGAATGCAGGTGAGATCCTGATGGCATTCCCGAGCGATAAGGAAGCCAAGAGCTTTGCAGCTACATTCGTTACTGAAAACAAGAAACATCTGCTTGAAGAAACAAAAGGCAAACTTTCTCTGGATAACCTGTTTGATCAGATCCAGGCAAGTGACCTCAAAGAGCTTCCAATCATCGTTAAAGCAGACGTACAGGGTTCTGTAGAGGCTGTTAAACAGAGTCTGACCAAGCTGTCCAATGAAGAAGTTGTTGTTCGTGTGATCCATGGCGGTGTTGGAGCAGTCAATGAGTCTGATGTATCTCTGGCAGCTACATCTAATGCGATCATTATCGGATTCAATGTTCGTCCGGATGCTATGGCAAAACAGCTGGCTGATCAGGAGGGCGTAGATCTTCGTCTTTACAAAGTTATTTACCAGGCAATCGAAGATGTGGAAGCTGCTATGAAGGGTATGCTTGATCCGGTATACGAGGAAAAAGTTATCGGCCATGCAGAGGTTCGTCAGCTGTTCAAAGCTTCAGGTGTCGGTACAATTGCAGGAAGTTATGTTCTGGATGGTATTTTCCAGAGAAACTGCAAGGTGCGTATTACACGTGAAGGCGAGCAGGTATTCGAAGGTGAACTTGCTTCTCTGAAGCGCTTCAAAGATGATGTTAAAGAAGTAAAAGCAGGATACGAATGTGGTCTTGTATTTGACGGATTCAACGATGTGAAAGAAGAAGATAAAGTAGAAGCTTATATCATGGTAGAAGTGCCAAGGTAATTGGAAATACCGAGATAGGAGTGAATCATAAATGAGAAAAAACAGTATTAAGAATACAAGGATCAATGGTGAGGTTCAGAAAGAACTCAGTACGATCATCAGAAATGAAGTCAAAGATCCTCGCATTCATCCAATGACTTCAGTCATGGCTGTGGAAGTTGCGCCTGATCTTAAGACCTGCAAGGCATTTATCAGTGTCCTGGGCAACAAAGAAGCAAAGGACGCAACGATCCAGGGCCTGAATAAGGCAGAGGGATATATCAGAAGACAACTTGCAAAAAATCTCAATCTGAGAAATACACCGGAGATACGTTTCATTCTTGATGAATCGATTGAGTATGGTGTGAATATGTCAAAACTGATTGATGATGTTGCCAGAAGAGATGCTTCTTTAGGGAAGACTGAGGAAGAGTAAGAGGTGTGTTCATGAAAAATATAGCAGAAGTACTGGAAGGTGTGAAAACTGTCGGAATCGGTGGACATATCCGTCCGGATGGCGACTGTGTCGGCTCCTGTATGGCTCTGTATCTGTATATCAGAAAATATTTTCCGGATATTGATGTGAATGTTTATCTGGACCATCCGAAGCCAATCTTCGGACATATTGAATCTATCGATGAAATAAAAACAGAAGTGGAAGAAGAAAGAATCTTCGATCTTTTTATTACCTGTGATGTAAGTGCCAGAGACCGTCTGGCACTTGCAGACAATCTGTTTGAGAATGCAAAGAAAACAGTATGCATCGATCATCATGTGAGCAATTCAGGATTTGCAGATGTGAATCATATCCGTGGAGAGGTTAGCTCCTGCTGTGAAGTACTGTATGGAATTCTGGATCCGGATAAAGTGGATCTGGCGGTTGCAACGGCTGTTTATACAGGAATGATCCATGATACAGGTGTTTTTCAGTATTCTTCTACATCACCGGAAAGCATGAGGATTGCAGGAGAACTGATGAAGACGGGAATCCCGTTCAGCAGGATCATAGATGAATCTTTTTATCAGAAAACATATATCCAGAATCAGGTTATGGGAAGAGTTCTTGCAGAAAGTATTCTTCTTCAGAACGGTACATGCATTATCGGATATCTTCGAAAGAAAGATATGGATTTTTATGGCGTGACAGGAAGCGATCTGGATGGCATTGTCAGTCAGCTCCGACTTACCCGAGGCGTGGAAGTAGCAATCTTTATTTATGAGCTGGAGACACAGTCATTTAAAGTATCCCTTCGCTCCAATGGCAGGGTAGATGTGAGCAAGGTGGCAGTCTTCTTTGGAGGCGGTGGACACACCAGAGCAGCGGGCTGTGACCTGCAGGGCTCTATGTATGATGTGATCAATAATATTACAGCAGAAATTGAAAAACAGCTGACAGAAGAGGAGAACGCATAATGGATGGCGTATTGAATATCCGTAAGGAAAAAGGATATACTTCTTTTGATGTTGTTGCAAAACTCCGTGGAATCCTTCATATGAAGAAAATCGGACATACCGGGACACTGGATCCGGAAGCAGAAGGTGTGCTTCCGGTCGTTCTCGGAAAGGCAACGAAGCTGGTTGATCTTCTGACGGAAAAACAGAAAACATACGAGGCACTTCTTCATCTGGGGCTGGAAACAGATACCCAGGATATGACAGGAACGGTTCTTGAAGAAAAGCCTGTCGAAGTAACAGAAGAAGAGGTACGTACGGTGATCGGGAGTTTTCTGGGGGAACAGCAGCAGATTCCACCGATGTATTCTGCTCTGAAAGTAGACGGGAAGAAACTCTATGAACTGGCCCGTGAAGGTAAGACAGTAGAGCGAAAGCCGCGTGCTGTACAGTTTTATGAGATTGAGATTAAAAAGATAGAGCTTCCATATGTGCGATTTTCTGTGACCTGTAGTAAGGGAACATATATCCGTACATTATGTCATGACATCGGACAGAAACTCGGATGTGGCGGCTGTATGGAAGAATTGCTCCGCACCAGATCCGGGAATTTTGTCTGGGAAGACAGTATGACACTTGCGCAGGTTGAGGAAGCGGTAAGAAATGGTACAATTGGAGACCGGGTGATCAGTATCGGGCAGGTCCTGAAGGATTATCCGGAAATTTTTTGTACACGGGAAGGCGACCGCCTTCTGGAAAATGGAAATGCGCTTGCTGAGAGATTTGTCAGAGGAGAGCACAAAGAAGGCTGGGTGCGTATGTGTGACAGCCAGGGTGGATTCAAGGGAATTTACCAGTGGGATGAGGTGAAAAAACGCTATCAGCCGCAGAAAATGTTTTTATAGGCTCCGGGTGAGCTATAAAAGTCAGGAGTAACAGCACAATATGGAATACGTAAAGATTGAAGGACAGTTTCCAAAGTTCAGCCACTGTGCGGTAACACTTGGAAAATTCGATGGAATCCATCGTGGTCACAGGAAACTGATTCAGACGATCCTGAACAGAAAAAAAGAATATGGAGAACTGGCAGTGGTCATGGCGTTTGTTTCCGACAGACAGACGATCCTTACTTCAGAAGAACGTCGTATACTTCTGGAAAAAATGGGCGTGGACATACTGTTGGAATGTCCTCTGAATGATCAGATAAAGCATATGAAAGCAGATGTTTTTATCCGACAGATACTCAAAGGGGATCTTCAGGCTTCCTGTGTGGTTGTGGGAGAAGATTTCCGTTTTGGTCATGAGCGCAAGGGATCTCCGGAGCTTCTGGAAAAATATGGAGAAAAATACGACTACGAAACAATTGTGATTGCAAAAGAAATGGAAGGCAACCGTAAGATCAGCAGTACTTATATCCGTGAAGAACTGAAAAAAGGAAATATGGAAAAGATTGCAGATCTTCTGGGAAGTCCGTTTTTCACAGCAGGGGTCATTGAACATGGAAGAGGAATGGGACATCGGGATTTTTTTCCAACAGCGAATATCATTCCACCGAAGTCGAAGCTGATGCCTCCGAATGGGGTCTATGTGACAGTATCGCATTTTGAGGATGGAGATTATCCAGGAATCACGAATGTGGGATATAAACCAACAGTCGGAGAGAATTTCCTTGGAGTAGAAACAAATCTGTTTGACTGTGATCTGGATCTTTATGGGCAGAAATGTAGAGTTGATTTTTATAAATATATTCGTCCGGAACAGAAGTTCACTTCTTTTGAGGCTCTGAAGGCACAGATCCGCAGAGATATTGAGTCCGGAAAGAACTGGTTTCAGGAAGAAAAAGAGCTGGTAAAAACTTTATCATTCGGCAAAAAATAGTTGTTTACAATGCTGCATGTTTTATGCTATACTAGTCGAGGTGTAATTCAGCCCATATTCAGAGATTGGAATCTCCAACCGTTTCTTAATATGTGGCGGTTCATTAATTATTATATTTAAGGAGGAAATCACAATGATTTCAAAAGAAAAAAAACAGGCGATCATGAAAGAATATGCAAGATGCGAGGGTGACACAGGATCACCGGAAGTACAGGTTGCAGTTCTTACAGCAAGAATTCAGGAACTGACAGAGCATTTACAGACACATCACAAAGATCATCATTCCAGACGTGGTCTGCTGAAAATGGTTGGTCAGAGACGTGGACTTCTGGCATACCTGAAGAAAACAGACATCGAAAGATACCGTGCACTGATTGAAAAATTAGGTTTAAGAAAATAATTAGTATGCGGACGGGGCGGATAACCATCCGCCCCATTTTTACATGTTGCAGTTTTATAGGTTTATAGCGACAGGAAAAAAGAAGTTATTTCCGAGACTACTGAAAAGTCCATTGACTGCAATGGCTTTTTCAGTTGTTTCGGGCTTCTGAATGACCTGGCTGCTGTGAACAGTAATAATCAACACAGAATTTAAAGGAGAAAAAATATGTACAAAAGTTATTCTATGGAATTAGCCGGCAGAACACTGACTGTAGATATTGGTCGTGTTGCAAAGCAGGCAAATGGTGCAGCCCTGATGCATTATGGTGACACAACTGTACTTTCCACAGCAACAGCATCCAAAGAGCCAAGAGAAGGAATCGATTTCTTCCCACTGAGCGTTGAATATGAAGAAAAAATGTATGCCGTAGGCAAAATCCCGGGAGGATTCAATAAGAGAGAAGGAAAGGCAAGTGAGCATGCAATCCTGACTTCACGTGTTATTGACCGTCCGATGCGTCCTCTGTTCCCGAAGGATTACAGAAATGATGTAACTCTGGTCAACATGGTTATGTCTGTAGATCCGGAATGCAATCCGGAGATTCCGGCTATGCTTGGTTCCTCTATTGCAACCTGCATTTCTGATATTCCGTTTGACGGACCGTGTGCAACTACACAGGTAGGTCTGATCGACGGTGAATTCGTTATCAACCCGTCTCTGGCTCAGAAAGAACTTTCTGATCTTCAGCTGACAGTTGCTTCCACAAGAGAAAAAGTCATCATGATCGAAGCCGGTGCAAATGAAGTTCCGGAAGATACTATGATTGAAGCAATCTATAAGGCACATGATGTAAACCAGGAGATCATCCGTTTCATCGACAAGATCGTAGCTGAATGTGGTAAAGAAAAACATCTGTATGCTTCCTGTGCAGTTCCGGAAGAACTGTTTGAAGCAATTAAGAAGATCGTGCCTCCGGAAGAAATGGAAGAAGCTGTTTTCACAGATGACAAGCAGACAAGAGAAGAAAATATCCGTGAGATCACAGCAAGACTTCAGGATGCATTTGCAGATAATGAAGAATGGCTGGCTGTTCTTGGCGAAGCCGTATATCAGTATCAGAAGAAGACTGTTCGTAAGATGATCCTCAAAGATCACAAACGTCCGGATGGACGTCAGATCACACAGATTCGTCCTCTGGCTGCAGAAGTTGATATCATCCCGAGAGTACATGGATCTGCCATGTTTACACGTGGACAGACTCAGATCTGCACAATGACAACTCTGGCTCCTCTTTCTGAGGCTCAGAGAATTGACGGACTTGATGAGTTTGAAACATCCAAGAGATATATGCATCATTACAACTTCCCGTCTTATTCTGTAGGTGAGACAAAACCATCCAGAGGACCGGGACGTCGTGAGATCGGTCATGGTGCACTTGCAGAGAGAGCTCTTGTTCCGGTACTTCCGTCAGCAGAAGAGTTCCCATATGCGATCCGTACAGTATCTGAGACTTTTGAATCCAATGGTTCCACTTCTCAGGCAAGTATCTGTGCATCTACGATGTCTCTGATGGCAGCAGGTGTGCCGATCCGTAAACCGGTAGCAGGTATTTCCTGTGGTCTGGTAACAGGCGCTACAGATGATGACTATATCGTTCTGACAGATATTCAGGGTCTGGAAGATTTCTTTGGAGATATGGACTTTAAGGTTGCAGGTACACATGATGGTATCACTGCAATTCAGATGGATATCAAGATTCATGGTCTGACAAGACAGATCGTAGAAGAAGCTATCCGCAGAACAAAAGAAGCAAGAGAATATATTCTTACAGAAGTTATGGAGAAATGCATTGCAGCTCCTCGTGATCATGTCAATAAATATGCTCCGAAGATCGTACAGATTCAGATCGACCCTCAGAAAATCGGTGATGTAGTCGGACAGAGAGGAAAAACGATCAATGCAATCATCGAACGTACAGGTGTTCAGATCGACATCACAGATGAAGGTGCAGTATCTATCTGTGGCGTTGACCAGCATGGTATGGATGAAGCAAAGAAAATGATCAAAACAATTGCAACTGATTTTGAAGCCGGACAGATCTTTGAAGGTACTGTTGTCAGCATTAAAGAATTTGGTGCATTTGTTGAGTTTGCTCCTGGCAAAGAAGGAATGGTTCATATTTCCAAGATCAGTGATCACAGAATCAATCGTGTAGAAGATGTTCTGACACTTGGCGATAAGGTAAAAGTTATCTGCATGGGTAAAGACAAGATGGGAAGAATGAGCTTCAGTATTAAGGATGTACCGGAAGAAGCATAACTATGAGATATCATAATATAACCAAGGATGATATGCTGAACGGAGACGGACTTCGGGTAGTACTCTGGGTTGCCGGCTGCAATCACTGCTGTCGGGAATGCCAGAATCCGATCACCTGGGATCCAAACGGAGGCCTTCCGTTTACGGAAGCAGAAGAAGCAGAGATCTTTACAGAACTGGATAAGGATTATATCGGCGGCATCACTTTTTCGGGAGGTGATCCGCTGCATCCATCCAATATTTCTACGGTTACTGCTTTCGCAAAAAAAATTCGTGAGAAATATCCAAATAAGACGATCTGGCTGTATACAGGTTCCTTATGGGAAGAAATCTGTAATGAAGAGATTGTACAGTATTTGGATGTCTGTGTGGACGGTGAATTTCAGATTGATAAAAGAGATACTTCTCTTCGCTGGAAGGGCTCATCCAATCAGCGTGTGATAGATGTTCCTTCTACACTTCGTGAAGGCAAAGTCGTTCTGCATTGTGATAATTAAAGAGCAGGAACAGGCGAATAAACAGGAGGCAGCATGAAACGAATTGCAAAATTTCATAAAGTAAGTCCGGAGCAGTTTGCAAAGGACTGGAAAGATACATTCCCGGCAGCGGATGATAAAGAAATACAGGACACTTATGAGAAAATTTCTCTTCCTGTAAGGGCAACAGCCGGAAGTGCAGGATATGATTTCTTTGCACCTGCGGATATTGTACTGAATCCGGGTGAAACAGCCAAGATTCCAACGGGAGTCCGTGTGGAAATGGAGCAGGACTGGGTATTGAAATGCTACCCGAGAAGTGGACTGGGATTTAAATTCCGTCTGCAGCTGAATAACACAGTAGGTATCATTGACAGTGATTATTTTTATTCTGATAATGAAGGTCATATCTTTGCGAAGATTACCAATGACAGTAATGAAGGCAAAACTGTGAATATTCAGGCCGGAACAGGCTTTATGCAGGGTATTTTTGTTGAGTATGGTATTACTGTAGATGATGAAGCTACCGGAATCCGTAATGGCGGATTTGGAAGTACTACCGAGAAGAAATAAGAATTAGTAATTGTTATAGAGATAAAATAAGCAAAATGAAATGGAGATTCAGGCCGATGTGGCTTAAATCTCCATTTTGTTTTGCTTATTTTGCAGAAAGATTTTGTTGATCATGGAAATCTTTATTCCAGAGGTTCTCCGGCAGCTTCTGCCTTACGTGCATTGTCAAGAACAACGTCAAAAGCCTCTGCAGCTTTTGCATATTCATCATCGCTTTCGATGTTGGCAAGAATTGGATCTCCTTTTTCTGTACGGGAGAATTTATAAAGATATACTTCTCCACTCTGATTCTGGCCATTTTCGTCCAGCGGCAACAGCGCAATGTATTCCTGTTTTTCTACTGGAAATACGGTCAGAATTGCACATTCGATCTCAGTGTCATCGTCCAGCGTCAGTGTAATGGTGTTGTGACTTTCCGGAGAAGTGTTTCCGCAGTCCAGTCCGCAGGAAGCACAGTCGCTGGGTGCACAGGTTCCGTTTTTGAATTCATCACTCATTTGATAATCCTCACTTTGTATTCGTTGTCATTCCATTTTAACAGATAACAGCAGTGAATACAACGAAAAAGCTCGAAAATAAAAAAATGTGTTTAAACTGATTCATGAATCATGTATAATAGAAATATCAGACATTTGATCGATTTGAAGGAGTAAATGAGACAATGAAATGTATTTCATGGAATGTAAATGGAATCAGAGCCTGTATCACAAAAGGATTTGAAGATAGATTTAGTGAACTGGATGCGGATATTTTCTGTCTTCAGGAGACGAAATGCCAGCAGGGGCAGGTGGAACTGGAACTTCCGGGCTATTATCAGTACTGGAATTATGCAAACAGACGTGGCTATTCAGGAACTGCGGTATTTACAAAGAAAGAGCCGATCTCTGTGAAAAATGGTATCGGAATTGAAGAACATGATAAGGAAGGACGTGTGATCACACTGGAATTTAAGGAGTTTTATTTTGTAACTGTGTATACTCCAAATTCTCAGAGTGAATTAAGACGTCTGGAGTACCGTATGGAATGGGAACGGGATTTTCTTGCATATCTTCTGAAATTACAGGAGAGCAAGCCGGTGATCTGTTGTGGTGATCTGAATGTGGCACATGAGGAGATTGATTTAAAAAATCCAAAAACAAACCGAAAGAATGCCGGATTTACAGACGAGGAACGTGCATGTTTTACAAAAGTGCTTGAGAGTGGATTTATAGATACATTCCGCTACTTTTATCCGGATAAAGAGGGAATTTATTCCTGGTGGTCCTATCGGTTTAAAGCACGTGAAAAGAATGCCGGATGGAGGATTGATTATTTTATAACTTCTCCATCTTTGAAAGAAAAGCTGCAGGGAGCAGCAATCCACACGGAAATCATGGGATCAGACCATTGTCCGATCGAATTGGATATTGATTTGAAGTAAATACAAAAGTTACAAGGAGAACCGGAAATGGAAAAACAGAACAGAATACGTGCATACAAGGGAGATCCTGTAAATCCTGGTGTCAGTAGGAAAACCGCAGGAATAAATTTTGCAGTGGAAATCCCCTGTGGCATATCCGCGTCACTGGTGTTATATCGCAAGGGTGCTGCGCTGCCGGAGGTGGAAATTCCTTTTACAGAAGAACACCGGACAGGCAGAATGTGCGCAATACTGATATCTGGATTAAAACCAGATAAATATGAATATAATTTCCGGGCGGCCGGAAAAATCATGCAGGACCCTTTTGCCAGGGTAATACGCGGACGTGAGAAATTTGGAGCACCGGTATCAGAGGATGAACATGCTGTACGCTGTGGGTTCCTTTCGGAAAAAGAGTATGACTGGAAGGAAGATACTGCACCTCAAATCCCATATAATGAAATGATCTTATACAAAGTTCATGTACGTGGATACACAAAGCAGGCGAAACTTTCGCCTAGAAAAAAAGGTACTTTTGCAGGACTTGTGGAGATGATTCCTTATTGGAAAGAGATGGGAATCAATGCAATCGAACTGATGCCGGCATATGAGTTTCAGGAATGTACACGCAAAGAGACGGCGGGCAGTATGGCAGTCCGTTCAAAAAAAGATGACAGGATAAATTACTGGGGATATGCACAGGGATTTTATTTTGCACCGAAAGCATCTTACTGTGCGACCAGGGAACCGGATCGGGAGTTTCGTGATATGGTCCATGCACTGCATCAGGCAGGAATCGAGTGTATCATGGAGATGTATTTCCCGGAGAATACACCGTCATTGCAGGTAGTGCGTTCCCTCTGGATGTGGAAATTGTTTTATCATGTGGATGGATTTCATCTTATGGGAGATGGCGTTCATCAGAAAGTCATTGAACAGGATCCGATCCTTTATGGGACAAAGAAAATGTTTTCTGAGATCGCGGGCAATGCAGATATGGAAAATATGCTTGCAGAATATAATGCAGGATTTAAGCAGGATATGAGAAGATTTCTTAAGAGTGATGAAGGCATGATCTCAGGGGCAGAATTTCATGTGCGAAGGAATACGGGCTCTTTTGGAACTATCAATTATATGGCAAATCAGGATGGGTTTACGCTGTATGATACAGTGGCATATAATTATCGCCATAACGAAGCGAATGGCGAGGACAATCGTGATGGCAGTGAATTTAATTATTCCTGGAACTGTGGCATTGAGGGAGCAACACGCAAACAGGCAATTCGCAAAATGCGTGAGCAGCAGATGAGGAATGCGTTTCTGATGCTGCTTTTGAGTCAGGGGACGCCAATGATCTATGGGGGTGATGAATTTGCCAATTCACAGGCGGGAAACAACAATGCATGGTGTCAGGATAATGCAGTAGGATGGACGGACTGGAAAAATGCGAAGAAGCAGGAGAATCTTTCCACTTTTGTAAAGGAAGCAATTGCTTTCCGAAAAAAACATCCAATCCTTCATATGCCACAGGAAATGCGTGGAGTGGATTACATGGCGAAGGGATTTCCGGATATTTCTGTACATGGGGAACGTGCATGGTTTCTTAACCGTGATAATACCAGCCGCCTTCTGGGCGTGATGTACTGCGGCTCTTATGCAGAGAATGAAAATGGAAATGCAGATGATTTTATTTATATAGGAATGAATTTTCACTGGGAAAAACGAAATATTGCACTTCCGAACCTTCCTGACGGACTGGGCTGGAAAAAGGTTGCGGATACTTTCGGGCAGACACCAGAGCAGTGGTTTGGAGAATATGAAGAAACATATAAAAAATCAATTAAGATCAATCCACGTACGATCGTGGTACTGATCGCAAAGCGGGAGGAATCAGGGCATGCATCCATGGCTGCACTTCAAGACAATAACGAGGCATAAACTGCTGGTAATGAAATATTGTTTTCGCATAGGACTTTACAAACAGGGGCTGCTTCATGATCTGTCAAAATATTCACCGACAGAATTTCTGGTTGGCTGTAAATATTATCAGGGGACGAGAAGCCCGAATAATGCAGAGAGAGAAGACATTGGAGTATCAACTTCATGGCTCCATCACAAAGGGAGAAATAAACATCATTTTGAGCATTGGGTAGATTATTCTGTAAATGATGGCGAGCATGTGATCATGGGAGCGCAGATGCCGCGCAAATATGTGGCAGAAATGGTCATGGACCGGATCAGCGCATCCAGGAACTATCTTGGGGATGCGTACAATGACAGCCAGCCATTGGAGTATTTTCTGAAGAGTAAGGAAAAACTTTGGTTTATCCATCCTCAGACCAAGAAAGAACTGGAAGCACTTCTCAGGATTTTGAATGATCATGGTGAAGAAAAGCTGCTTCATTATATTAAATACAGATACCTGAAGGGCGAGACCAGAAAGATTCGTTATTAAAATAAGAGAAATGAGCAAAAGCCGTTATCTTGTTAGAGATATTCTGACAGGGTAACGGCTTTTTATAATTTTGAGAGTGAAATGTGAAATAAAGAAATGATATGAATAAACAATACAGATAAACAGCATATAACAGTTGACAACAGTAATACACTGTTATATACTGTTTGTAGAAGGAGGGATGAAGTTGAATCTTATTATAAATCATACTTCCATGGAACCGATCTATGAGCAGATCGTAGCACAGATTAAGGCAGAAGTGATTGAAGGTACACTGACTGCGGGGGAAGCACTTCCTTCGGTACGTGCACTTTCCAGAGAACTGAAGATCAGTGCTCTTACAGTAAAAAAAGCCTATGACAATCTGGAAGAAGAAGGATTGGTTGTGACTGTCCATGGCAAGGGAAGTTTTATTGCAAATACCAATCAGGAACTTTTGATGGAAGAGCGGCGCAAGGAACTGGAGAAAGAACTGGAAGCTGCTGTACAGAAAGCCCGTACCGGGGGATTGACGGTGAAAGAAATCCGGGAGTCATTTGAGATCATAATGGAGGATGAGGTATGTTAGTACAACTGGATCGTGTAATGAAGAAATATGGCAGTTTTGCACTGGAACTGAATATGCAGATCCCCGAGAATCAGATCATTGGGCTGATTGGGGCAAACGGAGCTGGAAAGAGTACGACATTCAAGTTAATGATTGGACTTATCCGTCCGGACCAGGGAAACGCAGAAGTGTTTGGCAGAAATGCTGCGGAGCTGGGGGCAGAGGAGAAACAGAAAATAGGAGTGGTATTTTCCGATAGTGGATTTTCAGAATATTTGAGAGTGCAGCAGCTTATTCCGGTCATGAAACGTTTTTATCCGGACTTCCAGGAAAAAGAGTTTCGTAAAAGATGTGAAAGATTTAAGATTCCGCTGAACAAACAGATCAAGGATTTTTCTACGGGAATGAAAGCGAAGCTGAATGTACTTCTTGCACTCAGTCATGACAGCAGTCTGCTGCTCCTTGACGAGCCGACGGCAGGTCTGGATGTGGTCGCAAGAGAAGAAATTCTTGATCTTTTGCGGGAATACATGGAGATCCCGGGACGTACTATCGTGATCAGTTCTCATATTTCGGGTGATCTGGAACATTTCTGTGATGATCTGTACATGATCCATGAAGGTAAAATTGTCCTTCATGAAGAGACAGACCGTATTCTCGAGGAATATGGATTTCTCAAAGTATCAGAGCAGGAATACGAAGTCCTTGACAAAGAATATCTTCTGCGTGTGCGAAAAGAATCGTTCGGTTACAGTTGTCTGACAGATCAGAAGAACTATTATCTGGAAAATTATCCGGGACTCGTAGTCGAAAAAGGAAGTGTAGATGAAGTCATTTCCATGCTGGTGAAGGGAGAGGCGTTATGAGTGGATTATTAATGAAAGACCTGGAGCTGATTAAAATAAATATGAAAACATATCTGGCAGTTTTTCTGATAGGCCTCATTTACCTGGTTGCACATGAGAACGGAAGTACATTTTTTGTAGCTTATGCGACCTTTGTGAGTATTGGTGTCTCTGTCGGAACAATTTCCTATGATGGCTACCATCATGGAATGAAATTTCTAATGACATTGCCGGTCACAAAAAAGCAATATGTACAGTCAAAGTATCTGCTCAGCTTTGGTTTTGCAGTACTGGTCAGTGTTATCAGCCTGCTTTTGGGGATGATAAGAATACAGATTTCCGGAAAACAGGAAGCAGAGGACCTTTTGATAAGTGCAGGCACTGCACTCGTTATTTCCTGTATAATACTTTGCGGAATGATTCCGCTTCGCTTGAAATACGAAGCCGAGAAAAGCAGGATTGTTATGGTGGCGGCGGTAGCAGTAATCTTTCTGGTGGTTGCTGTATGTAAGGAACTATATGATGTGTATCAGAAGAGTTTTGGGAAAGGTTTGCAGTTTCTGGATACCCTTTCCGGATGGCAGATAGCGGTTGGGCTGATTGTAGTTATGATGATTTGTTTGGTCGTGTCCGTGAAGGTCAGCGAGAGGATTATGGAGAAGAAGGAGTTTTGAGGATGACCTACTCGTAATGAAACTGAAAAATATCTAAAAAAGATATATTTATATAGAGAAACACGATTTTAGTAACTAAAATATTGACTAAATGAGAAATTCTAGCATATAATACAATTAAGAAAAGAAAATTGTTCATTAAGGAGGGGCGCAGGATGAATGATATTAATATGATAATTGCCAGAAACATCCTCACAATTCTTAAAAAGCAGAATAAAAAGCAGGTTGATCTTGCAGACGCGTTGCAGACCAATAAGCAGACAATTAGTAAAATGCTTAACGGAGTACGTATGATCAATGCAATAGAGTTGAAACAAATTTCAGATTTTCTGGGCGTTAGAATGGAAGAATTGACCAAAATCCCAGCACATATCCCAGATACAGATGTTATACATGTATTTATGGGAAAAGTTGAATCTGAGCAGGCAAAGAATGCACTGCAGATTGCAGATAAACTTTCGGACATGATTTTATTCCACAGCAGAGTAAGAGAGAATGGCACAGAAATGATGGAGGGATGTGATTTCTGATGGGCGATATTATTGACGAAAGCTTATACAAAAAGCAGAATGCACAATTTGAAAAAATCAATGAACTGTCAAAAGCATTTGCCGCCAATTATTGCGGAAACACGATAATAAGAGATGCGATATTTGGAATTGCCTCCAATTATGCAAGAAAACGGGAATTATTCCTGGAAATACTCAGATATCCGTTTAAGGATGATGAACTTTGGGCTTTTACATTCATAAAAAAAGGAACCATTTTTCTTTGTGTGAATTCCGATCTGCCTGTATGTAAACAGATTTTTGCGATGGCACATGAGCTTTATCATATTCATTGCTATGCAGAAGATATTAATACCAATACAATTACGGGTGGCTCTTTATTAGATTCAAGAACAGCTGACGAAGAAGCAACTTCACAGGAAGATTTGGAAGCAAATGCTTTTGCAGGTCTTTTGCTAATGCCAGATGCAAGTGTAATAGAACAGTTCAAAATGTTCGGGCTTTCAAAAGAAGAACTGGATGTTGATGGTGTGATTATCTTGATGGATATTTTTGCACTTCCGTACAAAGCAGTTATTTTGCGATTGGTTGAGAGTGAAATAATTGAAGAAAAAAAGGCCAGGGAATTACTGAAAGCAGATTCAAAATATATTGCAGATAGAATAAAATTAACGAGCAAAGCTGAACGGTGGCAAAAAGACAGTAATGATTTAGTTTACTATGGAAGTCTGCTCGAAAATTTAAAATTCAATTCGGAACATGATCTGCTTGTCAATACCAGAGAAGAGTCAGACAGAGCATATTTGGAAAAAATCAGCAGAGAATTTCGAAAGGAAAGATAAGGTGAATGTATGGCAAATGAAAAATATGCTTTGCTTGACACAGATTTTATCTCCAAGATGCATCTCATACGTAAAGATGATCGAAACAAGCTGATTGATAAGATTATGGCAATGCCGAATTATACTTTTTATTGCCATGATCAGATAAATGCTGAACTTTTGCGTCATAATACTGTCGGACCATCGGAGTGGTTTAGGGACAAGGTTAAGAATAAATTGATATATCTTTATGACGATGAAATGATTTTGGATGAATTAACAGCTATTTATGGGAATTTGGCATTGGCAATGTATGTTGATATGCTGAAAACTGCCTGTGATGCCTATAAGGCTGGATACTTTGAAGAAAACTTCACAGAAATATCTAAGATAAATGCCTTGCATGTAGGCAGAACGGAATTTCTTGAAAAATTAACCTTAGATTGTGAAGCTATTGGAGCAGGGAAGAATCTTGGTGAGTTAAAATCATATGTGTTGCTACAGGTTTTAAATATGAAATTTGGACAACGAGTTTATGTATTCTGCTCAGATGATAAAAATGCCCGGAATGGAGTTGTTGCGATAGGAGGAGCTAGCTGCATTAGTGTTTTATCCTCTTTTGTAAGACTTCAGAAGGAAATTCATTTTAGCAGGGAAGATGCAGAGCCATACATTAAATCATATATGAGCTGTTGTCTGGGGAAAAATCAAACTACATTCAGAATACAGGATACATCAAAAGAAAGGCGTATGCGTAAAGTAGCGTGTGAGCAGGTGTTTGATGAGATATTTGCCGGAAAAATTGATGAAATGCGAACTGGAAATTTGAAATACATATAGGGAGAATAGGGAGGATCATGGTAGATATACATGATCCTTTTGTTAGTTTGCGCGCCATGGGCGCGCTCTAACGGGTGTAAGTCCCGAACACGCCCAGATAGTGGGAAGTGTATAGCCGA
>NZ_CAKRXI010000032.1 GCF_934424005.1 uncultured Blautia sp. | reverse complement strand
CACAAAAAATCGCCGAACCCTAGTAAAATCAAGAGGTACAGCGATTTTTTTGTTTAGTAACTGTCAAAGACAGGATTATATCCGCACGTTTTCCGTTTGTCAATGGGGGATTTTGTTTTTTGGTAAGACCAATTGTCGTTGTAACTTCCCGGGAGTTTTTCTGTCAACGCACCATAACTGCCTGATACGGCTGCAGGGACGTCCTGTTGAATTCGCTGTAGTTATTGCAAAGGATCTCGCCTTCTATAATATCTGCCTTCTGAATCTCATCGGACATATTGATCCAGATCTGGATTTTTTCACCATTTTCTGCAATACGCTCAAATGCGATAACAGGTTCCGGAATGTTTTCGATCTCACGGATTTTACCGTAAATCAGAATTTCACGGTTTGCTTCATCTTTACGGATCTGAATCAGTTTTTTGTAATATGACAGAAGAGAATTCTTATCATTTTTCTGCTTCTCTACACAGATGGATGCGTAATCTTCATTGCTCTTAAGCCATGGAGTTCCGGAAGTAAATCCACCATTTTTTTCTGTATTCCACGGGAACGGCATTCTGCTGTTATCACGGCTTCTGTCATTGGCAAATTTCAGTGACTCTGCTTTACTGTAGCCTGCATTCAATGCTCTTTGGTACTGGTCTTTTGTATTCAGATCATCATATTCTTCAATGCTGTTAAAAGTACCATTTACAGAACCAAGTTCTTCGCCCTGGTAAACAAATACGGTTCCACGAAGTCCCATCAGCAGGGTTGCAAGGGCACTTCCCTGGAGGAATCTTAAGTGCAGATCATCTTTCGCAGCTGCTTTTCCTCTGAAATATTTATTGAGTGAACGGGACTGATCATGGTTTTCCAGATAAACAGCTCCCCAGCCCTGTTTCTCTACGCTGCACTGACTTTTGAACAGAAGCTTTTTAAGATCACTGAAAGTCCACGGTGCCTGATTGTACCAGTTTGGACCACAGAGATCAATATCGGCATAACTGAAATCAAATATCATGGAGAAATATCCATCTTCGCCTATAAACTCTGACAGATTTTCATAGGGAACCCCCGGTGCCTCTGCAACTGTCATGATTTCAGGATTGCTGAGGCACTTGTGATTCATCTCATGAAGGAACTTATCGATCCCCTTCTGATTCTGTCCTGTCTTTTCTGCACCGATCAGGCCGTCTGTATTATCCGGCTCATATGGTACCAGTGAATCTACCTTTTTAATATAAGTGATCGCATCAAATCGGAATCCACTGACTCCTTTTTCTATCCAGAAATTCAGGATGTTGTAAACTTCTTCCCGAAGCTGTGGGTTCTCCCAGTTGAGATCAGGCTGGCTCTTGTCAAAGGTGTGATAATACCAGGTATCTTCTCCCACATTCTCCCACACGGAACCGCCGAAGCAGCTTCGTGTGTTGGAAGGACGTTCTTTGGACTGCACAAACATGTAATAATCTCTGTATTTTGAATTTGGATCCTTCAATGCTTCCTGAAACCATTTATGCTGGTCAGAGCTGTGGTTCAGCACCATGTCGACGATAACGCGAATACCTGATTCGCCTGCTTTTTTGAGAAGAAGTTCCATGTCTTCCATCGTTCCGAAGCACGGGTCTATTCCATAATAGTCAGCAACATCATATCCATTATCTTTCATTGGTGACGGGTAAAAAGGACAGATCCAGATAAAATCAATTCCCAGTTCTTTCAGATAAGGAAGTTTTTCAACAATTCCTTTTATATCTCCGATTCCATCACCGTTTGTATCTTTGAAGCTTTTCGGATAGATCTGATATCCTACTGCTTCTTTCCACCATATTCTTTTCATAAATTACCCCTTTACTGCTCCTGCCGCGATTCCTTCGATGATATTTTTCTGAAGGAAAATGAACACGATCAGGATTGGAATGACACAGATTAATACTGCCGGGAAGATGAGTTCCCATGGATTTCCGTACTGTCCGGAAAGGCTCTTTGCATAATACAGGCTTAAGGTCAGTGTCTTGCTGTCATTGTTTCCGATGATCAGAAATGGAAGAAGATAATCATTCCAGATCCACATGGCATTTGTGATCACAACCGTTGCTGTGATTGGTTTTACCAGTGGGAATACAACATTGAAAAACAGCTGAAAGATATTTGCACCGTCGATAACCGCCGCTTCTTCCAGAGAAAGCGGAACGCTCTTAAAAAATCCATGATACAAAAAAACGGTCATGCTCAGCCCGAAGCCGCCATACATCAGGATCAGTCCGAAGGTATTCTTAAGTCCAAGTGCTTCCATCAGGTTTACCAGGGGATACATAACGGACTGGAACGGGATCAGCATTGCTGCCGTAAAGCATAGGAACAGAAAACTGCTCGCTTTTGTCTTGTTTCTGACCATCATCCATGCAGTGAGTGAAGAAACAAGAACGATCAGCACTACTGCCACTACAGTGATAATGAGTGTATTTAATACAGATTCTCCAAGTTTGATCTGTGCTGCTGCATTCTTAAGATAAGAGAAATCAAAAGAAGCCGGTAGGGAGATCGGAGATCCAACTATTTCTTTCTGACTCTTGAATGAGTTCACAATCAGGAAGTAGATCGGGAATAAGGTATAAATGCTCAGAAGAATGAGAATCACATACATTATGCCCTGTTTTATTCTTTTATTTGCAGTCATTATGCCTCAATCTCCTTTCTCTTGGTAATAATAACCTGAACGATAGAAACAACAGCTACCAGGATAAAGAAGATAACTGCCTGTGCCTGTGCCATACCATAATTTGGCGGTGTGTTTTCTCTGGTTGTCAGAAGGATCTGAAGAGAAAGCATTCTGGTACCGAAGTCTCCACCTGTGAGGGCAAGGTTCTCATCCAGCATCTTGAAGCTTCCGGAAAGTGTGAGGAAGAACACTACTGTAAATGCCGGCATCAGCATTGGAACTGTGATGTGGCGGAATTTCTGCCATGCGGTCGCACCATCGAGGGAAGCAGCCTCATAGAGGTCTTCCGGAATGTTGTTAAGCCCATTCAGATAGATCAGCATCAGATATCCGGCAGTCTACCAGGTTGCCATGATCGCCATGGCAAAAACTGCTTTGTTCGGATCCTGAAGCATATTGCACAAAAATGGAATATGGATCGGAGAATCTTCGCCAAACAACATCAGTGAATATACATTCTGGAAGATAAAACTCCAGATAAAGCCCATTGCAAGTCCGCCCAGGAGGTTCGGGAAGAAAAATACAGTACGGAAAAATCCTTTGCCTTTACCGATTTTTCTTACCATCAGTGCCATGCCAAGGCTTACGATGTTTTTGATCACAACAGCTGCAAGCGTAAATTTAATGGTATAAATAAAAGCTGTAATAAACTTTTGTGAATGAAACACTTTGATGTAGTTTTTGAAGCCTACCAGTGCTCCATACCAGTGCTCAGAACCTTTGAAATAGGAACCTCTCCATGCTGTGAAGGAGTAGGCAACACCCATGATAAATGGAACCATAATAACCACAACGAACAGGATGATCGCCGGAATATTCAATATCTTGAACCATTTTTTATAATATTTTTCCATGTTTCTCTCCCTTCTTTACCATTCATCCATTCCGGATTTCCAGTATGAGATACATTCATCTGCAATATCATTTAATTTTTCGTCAGACCACGGATCCGGATCTGTGAACAGATCTTCCATGATATATTTTCCATAGCATTCGGTTCCCCAGGAGGATGGTGCCGCATCGAACGGGTTTGCCAGAATACAATTATCACGTTTATAGGTGATCAGATCGTTGGATAATGGATTTTCCAGGGTTACATCATCATCTGCATTAAACGGAACAAATGCAAATTTATTTACAATGTAATCCTGACCTGTCTCTGAAGTATTCAGCCAGAGAAGGAAATCTTCTGCATCTTTCTTTTCCTGCTCAGTAGCCTTTTTGTTAATAATATAATACTGAGATACGAACTCCGGAACAGAACGGTTCATCTGATCTACTGTCAGTCCGTCTACATGAATGTCATCATCTGAGAAATTCAGCTTCATTGGAAGCATAACCAGACGTTCTGCAACCTCAGGGTCAATGTTTGCAATATTGCTGTAAGTCCAGTTTCCGTTTTTGATAAAGACCGCCTTGCTTTCTGCAAAGGTCTGTACTGCCTGATCATAACCGGTCACAGTAGAATTGACGAACTGTGCACCTCTCTTTGTTGCTCCATCCGGTCCTGCTGCATAATTGGAAAGGAAATCAAGCTCCTGCAGGGATTTTACGATAGATGATTTCATCAGGTCTGCCTTGTCCGCTTCGGACTCACGTACATCATAAACATTCTCATATACGGTGCTGATCGGATAGTTACCGAAATGATTTCCGTATGTCCATTTCTCCGCTCCTGCAATGGAGAAGACTCCGTTCAGCTTTTTGGTGAGTTCCGTTTTATCGGACTGTGTCTGGTAGCTGTTGCCGTTCAGAGTAAAGCTTTCGGATTTGCCCTGGTTAATATAATCATTCAGTGCTGTAACCATCTGCTGGAATTCTTCATAATCTGCGTCTTTGTAATCTGCAATAAATGCATCCAGATCCGTAGTTCCAAGAATGTCCTCCAGCATCTGCCGGTCTGCGATCAGGCCATAGCCTTCGATGTTGTATGGGATTCCATAGTTTCCTTCGCCCTCAAACTGAAGTTTCAACGCATCCGGTACACTTTCGTACAAAGATTTAAGTTCCGGATTGGAAATCTCATCAATTCCTTCTGCATAGCCAGCTGATTTCCATTCCTCAAAGGCAATCGCATTAGAAGAAAACAGTGTCGGATATTCCTTTGATTTCAGCTCGGAACGCATGGTCTCAGAACCTTCTGTTGTTCCTACGGTAAACACTTTCACTTTCTTACCGGTCTGTTCTTCGTATTCATCAGCCAGAGCATTCAGACTATCTGCAATCTCTGATTTCTGGTTAAAAAAGTACACATCATAATCCTTATTTACCTTGCCGCAGCCGGTCACTGTAACCGCAGCTGCACCTGCAAGCAGACACACGCCAAGTGCCTTTATGGATCTTTTCATCTCCCGTCCTCCTTTTGTGTTTCGTTTTCTGTTTCTTGAAACATGTTTCATGATGATTATTTTTTTAGGCACAGTTTCTGTAACTGAACTATGCCTTGTTTCTTGAAACATGTTTCATTCGTTGTTTCTAAACTACCACATTTTTGATCTGAAGTCAATCCTTTTTATTGTTTTGTTGAGAAACTTTTGGGAACTCGTTACTGTTCCCCCGTTTACAGCCCCGGCAACTTCATGTCGTGCTTCCCTTTTTGAGTTCCACCGGGATCGTGATGTATCTTTCCTGTGGCATCTCTCCATCGATCAGCCTGAGGATCGTGTCAACAGCTCTGTTTCCAATCGCACCTAACTGCTGGTGGATCGTGGTAATCTCCATAATATTGGTTTTGGAGACATACGTTCCATCATAGGCGATCACGGCAAACTCCTCCGGGACTTTCTTTCCAATCTTCACAGCAGCCTTGAGAAAAGCACTTGCCGGCATATCTGCTGCCATGATACCATCAACCTCCGGATTTTTTTCGAGAATCAGACTCGCCATCTCAAAGTAATTCTGAAAATCAAACGAATTCCATTTGATGTCCACTTCCCGTGTCTTGATTCCTTTTTTTTCAAGTGTCTCCCTGAGTGTCCGGTGACTCTTGTACGAAAGAACCCTTTCTGTATCTGCCTCGTTACCTATATGCAGCACGTACCTGCATCCACTTCGGATAAATTCCTCCGCCGCAAGTCTTCCTCCCATCTCGTGATCAGACACAACGACCGGTATTTCATCATTCACATAATAATCCAGCATGACCAGCGGCTTTCCGAATTCTGCATAAGCCTCCGGTTTCTGATTATTTACACCCATAATCACTCCATCCACGATATTGGAGCGGAGTATCTTCATGTATTCTTTTTCCCGTTCCGGATCATCTCCGGTACTGCACAGCATGAGTTTACAGTCATTTTTATATAATTCGTCTTCGATATGTCTCGCCAGTGAAGAAAAATACGGATGACGGATATCCGGAACCAGCATTGCCACGATTCCTGCCTTCTGCTTGAACATACTCCTTGCCAGTTCATTGGGAATATAATTCAGTTCCTTCATAGCCTGTTCAATCTTCATCCGCGTCTCAGGTGCTACATTTGCTGTCCCGTTCAGCACCCTGGAAACCGTACACGCTGCCACATTTGCTCTCTTTGCCACATCACGAATACTTGCCATTTGTTCACTTCCTGTCCTGATTCTTTATATGATCCTGTTTTTTATACTATAAGCATTTTTATATTATGAAACATTTTTCATTCTACCAGTACGATACCGAATTTTTTTATTTTCGTCAAGACACAAATTAAGCCCCCGCCATATAAGCGAGGGCCTGATTGATTTACTGTTAACGCTTAACGCTGATTATTTAAAGTACTCTACACCGGATTCGAAGATCTTGATATCCTGCTCGCCGTAGATATTGACAGCCACACCGTCACCGCGGCGTTCGCTGTGTGCCATCTTACCGAGGATACGTCCATCCGGGCTTGTGATACCTTCGATGTTCATGTAGGAACCATTTACGTTCCATTCTTCGTCTGCACTAAGTTCGCCGGTCGGAGTTACATACTGTGTTGCAACCTGTCCGTTTGCGAAGAGTTTTGCAAGCCATTCATCATTGGCAACGAAACGTCCTTCACCATGGGATGCCGGGTTGCAGTATACACCGCCAAGCTGTGCTTTCTGGAGCCATGGAGATTTGTTGCTTACAACCTTGGTATAAACCATCTTGGAGATATGACGTCCGATGGTGTTGAAGGTCAGTGTCGGGGAATCTGCTTTCTGTCCGCAGATCTCGCCGTATGGTACCAGACCAAGTTTGATCAGAGCCTGGAATCCATTACAGATACCAAGTGCAAGACCGTCTCTCTCGTTGACAAGCTTCATAACTGCTTCTTTGATCTTTGCATTCTGGAATGCAGTTGCAAAGAATTTCGCAGAACCATCCGGTTCGTCACCAGCGGAGAATCCGCCTGGGAACATGATGATCTGAGCCTGGTCGATTGCTTTTGTAAAGAGTTCCACGGAATCATGGATATCTTCTGCTGTCAGGTTCTTGAATACTTTAACGTCAACCTCTGCACCAGCGCGTTCAAAAGCACGTGTGCTGTCGTATTCGCAGTTTGTTCCAGGGAATACCGGGATAAATACACGCGGTTTTGCAACTTTGTGTTTGCATACATAGATATTTTCTGCATGGTACAGGTCATCTTTTGCCTGTTTTTCGTTGTCTTCACCGGAAGTTGTCTTGAATACTCTTTCCAGAGTTCCTTTCCATGCTTCTTCCGCTTCTTTCTCTGTAATCACAGTATTTCCGTAGGAGAATTTACCGTCATCTGTAACTTCACCGATCAGTGTGTATGTGATGGAAAGCTCTCCAACTTTGTCTGCCGGAACTTCCATGATGATATCGCCAAATCCTGGTGCAAAGAAGTCACGCGGATCCAGATTGTGTTCGATCTTCACGCCGAGTGCGTTACCAAATGCCATCTTGGAAACAGCTGCTGCAATACCATGACGATCCAGTGCATAAGCGGAAACAACTTTTCCAGCCTGGATATCGTTGTGAAGTTTCTCGTACTGATCCATGATTCCTGCGTAATCCGGCAGATCGTACTGATCACGTGGCGCACGGAGCCATACAAGTTTGTTTCCTGCTTTTTTGAGTTCAGGTGTGATGACATCCTGGATCTTAGCTACGTCTACTGCAAAGGAAACAAGTGTCGGAGGTACGTCGATCTCGTTGAAGGTACCGGACATACTGTCTTTACCACCGATGGACGGAAGGCCGAATCCCATCTGTGCTGCATAAGCACCAAGGAGTGCGGAGAATGGCTGGCTCCATCTCTTTGGATCTTCGGTCATACGACGGAAGTATTCCTGGAATGTGAAGCGGATCTTCTTGTAATCACCACCTGTAGCTACGATTCTTGCTACAGATTCTGTTACTGCGTAAGCAGCTCCGTGATATGGGCTCCAGGAAGAGAGATATGGATCAAAACCGTAACTCATCATGGTAACTGTGTCAGTTTTTCCGTTCTGTACCGGAACTTTTGCAACCATGCTCTGTGTTTCTGTAAGCTGATACTGACCACCGTATGGCATAAATACGCTGCCTGCACCGATAGAACCATCGAACATTTCGACAAGGCCTTTCTGGGAGCATACGTTGAGGTCAGCAAGTGTCTCCAGCCATTTTGCCTTAACATCGGCAACGTCCGGGCGTTCTTCGAAGAGGTTTCCTTCTTTGTTCGGGATCTCAACTTCTACGGTTGTTTCCTGATGTGCACCGTTCGTGTCAAGGAATGCACGGGAAATGTTAACGATCTCTTTGCCTCTCCATGTAAGAACGAGGCGTGGCTCTTCAGTAACGACTGCAACCGGGATTGCCTCGAGGTTTTCTTCGTTTGCAAAGCCAAGGAATTTGTCAACATCTTTTGGATCTACAACAACTGCCATACGCTCCTGAGATTCAGAGATTGCGATCTCTGTTCCGTCAAGGCCGGCATATTTTTTCGGAACTTTGTCAAGGTCTACGCGAAGTCCGTCTGCAAGCTCACCGATGGCAACGGATACACCGCCTGCACCAAAGTCGTTACATTTTTTGATGATGTAGCTGACTTCTTCACGTCTGAACATACGCTGGATCTTACGCTCTGTCGGAGCATTACCTTTCTGTACTTCTGCACCGCAGACTTCGATGGATGCCTCTGTATGTACTTTGGAGGATCCGGTAGCACCACCGATACCGTCACGTCCGGTACGTCCGCCAAGAAGGATGATGATATCTCCCGGATCAGAGTTTTCACGGATAACGGCACGTCTTGGAGCTGCACCCATAACGGCACCGATCTCCATACGTTTTGCAACATAGTCCGGATGGTAGATTTCTTTTACATAGCCGGTAGCCAGACCGATCTGGTTACCATAGGAGCTGTAGCCATGAGCTGCACTTCTGACCAGTTTCTTCTGCGGAAGTTTACCTTTCAGAGTTTCTTTTACGGATACAGTCGGATCAGCGGCACCTGTCACACGCATTGCCTGATATACATAAGTACGGCCGGAAAGCGGGTCACGGATCGCACCGCCAAGACATGTAGCAGCACCACCAAATGGCTCAATCTCTGTCGGATGGTTGTGTGTCTCGTTCTTGAAGTTGATGAGCCACTCTTCTTCTTTTCCATCTACATCTACAGGAACAACGATACTGCAGGCATTGATCTCATCGGATTCTTCCTGATCTGCAAGTTTACCTTCAGATTTGAGTTTTTTCATTGCCATCAGAGCAAGATCCATCAGGCAGACAAATTTGTCATCGCGGTCTTTGTAGAGAACTTCTCTGTCAGCAAGGTATTTCTCGTAAGTTTTTACAATTGGTTCTTTGTAATCTCCTTCATCGAACTTTACGTCTGTGAGCTCTGTGGAGAAGGTTGTATGACGGCAGTGATCAGACCAGTAGGTATCCAGAACACGGATCTCTGTCATGGATGGATCACGTTTTTCTTCGTTTTTGAAGTAGTTCTGGATATGCTGGAAATCCTTGAATGTCATTGCAAGATTCAGGGAATCATACAGTTCTTTCAGTTCTGCTTCCGGCATATCTTTGAATCCGTCAAAAATCTTGACATCTTCCGGTTCCGGGAATACGGTAACCAGTGTTTCCGGTTTTTCAAGTCCTGTCTCACGGGAGTCTACCGGGTTGATGCAGTGATGTTTGATCGCATCAAATTCTTCGTCTGTTACATTTCCTTCTATTACATAAGTTGTTGCAGAACGGATGATCGGCTGCGCATCTCCATCAAGGAACTGCACACACTGAACTGCGGAGTCTGCCCGCTGATCAAACTGTCCCGGAAGATATTCTACGGAAAAAATTCTGGCACCTTCTGCTGCCTCGAATTTTTCGAGATACAGATCGTCTACCGGCGGCTCTGCAAATACAGCTCTGCATGCTTTTTCAAAAACTTCATCTGAAATATTTTCTACATCATAACGGATCAGCACTCTTACATTTGTTGCGGATTTAATTCCGAGATAGCTGCTGATCTCATGCTTTAATTCTTTTGCCTGTACGGCGTAGGCTGGTTTCTTTTCTACATAAACGCGTCTTACGTTACTCATTAGAAACTCCTTTCCTTTGTGCATTATGTTATTATGTACTTGTCGAATTGCTGAGTTTATAGTATCATAAGAATCATCATTAGTAAAATTAATATATCTTATATTTTTTATAAGTTGTACTAATCTATGTTTGCAAATCTCTTTGAAAAGGAAGTCCGATCCTATGGATATCAATCTTGAATTGTATAAAGTTTTTTATTATGTTGCTACCACCCTCAGTTTCTCTGAAGCATCCCGTGAACTTTTTATCTCACAGTCTGCAGTCAGCCAGTCCATCAAAACACTGGAAAAAAAGCTGAATCACACACTTTTTATCCGCAGCACAAAAAAAGTCCTCCTTACCCCGGAAGGAGAACTTCTGCTGCAACATGTAAAACCAGCAATACAGATGCTGGATGAGGGAGAGTCCCTTCTTTCCGGTGACAATATGCTCAAAGGCCAGCTCCGCATCGGTGCCAGTGATACGATCTGTCGCTATTATCTCATTCATTACCTCCAAAAATTTCATCAGGAATTTCCGGATGTCCGGATCAAAGTCACCAACAGTACTTCGATCGGCTGTGCAGAACTGCTGGAAAAAGGACAGGTTGACCTGATCGTCTGCAACTCTCCGAATTCCCGTCTTGGCAATCATATGAATGTAAAAGTCCTTCGTGATTTTCAGGATATTTTTGTCGGCAATCCCGACTGTTTTTCTCCCGAAGAGATGCCATGCGAACTGAAAACATTATTAAAACAGCCTATTCTGATGCTTTCTTCCAAGAGTACCACCAGTGAATATCTGCATCAGGTGTTTGCAACACATGGGCTGAATCTGCTGCCGGAAGTCGAACTGAACAGCAATGATCTGTTAATGGATCTTGCCCGCATTGGCCTTGGCATTGCCTGTATTCCGGATTATATGCTAAACCCCGATGATTCACTGAAACCCATTCCTCTTGCAGATCCACTCCCACCCAGACAGCTTGTCCTCGTTCAGCATGACAGTCTGCCACTTTCCCAGGCTGCTGAACGATTTCTGGATATCTTCTCATAACGTAAAAAATCCCGACAATCAGGAAATTTTTGATTCCATAACTGTCGGGATTTTCTTATCTGTGGTTTTATTCTGGCATTACTTCTATTGCTTTTGTGATATATTCGTTATTGATCTGATCAAATGCTCCGCTGTCTGCTTTGGATGCATACTCCATATCGATCGGCATCTTGCCTACGACCGGTACATTCAGTTCTGCTGCAATTTCATCAATATGGCTTTCGCCAAAGATCTTGAGTTCCTTACCGCAGTCAGGACATTTCACATAACTGTAGTTTTCTACGATTCCAAGTACCGGGATTTTCATCATTTCAGCCATATTATAAGCTTTCTTTACGATCATCTTCACCAGATCCTGCGGTGAACTTACGATCACGATTCCGTCAACTGGAAGAGACTGGAATACGGTCAGCGGTACATCACCTGTTCCTGGCGGCATATCTACAAAAAGATAATCGATCTTGTCCCAGACAACATCTGTCCAGAACTGTTTTACCATATTTGCGAGAACCGGTCCTCTCCAGATAACCGGAGTATCCTCTGTCGGAAGAAGAAGGTTGATAGACATAACCTTGATTCCGTTTGCTGTCTCCATCGGATAAATACCGTTATCATCTGCCTGTGCTGCTCCTTTGAGGCCATACATCTTTGGAATGGATGGTCCGGTGATGTCAGCATCCAGAATACCTACTTTGTATCCTTTGGCTGCCATTGCATTTGCAAGTGAACCTGTAACGAAGGATTTTCCTACGCCGCCCTTACCGCTGACAACGCCGATCACATGTTTTACATCTGAAAAAACATTCTGTTCCGCCATAAAATTCTGCGGATTGCTCTTTTCTTTGCTTGCGCATCCCTCGCAGCTTGATTTGCCACAGGAACCGCTGTTACTGCATTCTGCCATTTCTAATACTCCTTTGTTTTCCAGTCATACACGCCTTGTCTGTCCAGACTGTATAACCTGTATTCTTATTTCATAAATCTGTCGATTGCACGTTCCAGTTCTTTGATCGCATCCTTATCGCCATGCTCTACCGCATCTACGATACAGTGCTCAATATGATCCTGAAGAATGATCTTACCTGTATTATTAATAGCAGATTTCACTGCTGAAAGCTGAATCAGTACCTCTGAACAGTCTCTGCCGTCTTCTACCATACGTTTTATCGATTCCAGGTGTCCAATGGCTCTCGACAGACGGTTCAAAACTGCTTTCGTCTGTGCATGGCTGTGATGATGTCCATGTTCTCCATGGGAATGTTCCAGGATTGTCCCATCTTCCAGTACGTGTACATGGGTTTCTTTTGTTTCACTCATGTCTGCTCCTCTCAGGTTTCATCTCGATGCGGATTTACAGACTGCATAATCGTAATATAGTATCTGCAGTCCTGAACTTGTATTATACCATACTTTCTAAATTTCTGTAAAGGAACATCTCTGTTTTATCTGCGAAGTAACAATATCAAATATGATTGTTCCATCATTAAGAACTGTTTTGTCATAAGAAACCTCTTTCCCCTGGAATTTCTTTTTTATATATTCCTCAGGATCCTCGATTTCCACTTCTTCTACAAATACATCCCTCATCTGGTTTCTGGGACATTTGTTAAAAATCTCCCAGATCACTTCATACTCTTTCATACTCTCTCCAAACGCATCACGGTTATCCATTGTTGCTGATTTAAATATCCAGCAGCCATTTGCCTTCGATCTCATCTTCAAATTCAATTTCAACCTGAGTCAGACATTTCTCCTGCTCTGCCTCTACCGCCCAGGATAAGCCACAGCTTGCAGAAATTTCTCTCGGCACAGGTATCAGTCTTCCCGGGATCTTATGTTCTTTGCAAAATCTCTCTACAGCTATTGCCCCGCTTGTGCTGTGAAACGTCAGCAAATACCTTGGCATCTTCTGAATCATGGTTTTATAACTTTGGAAGCTTTTGCCATTGTCTCTACAATATCATACATGTTGGTAACGTCTCCCACACAGAGTTTCTCTGTCAGCCCATAATAATTAAGACAGGTTCCACAGGTCTTGATCGTCACGCCCTGTGCTTCCAGGCTCTTCAGATCCTCCAGTGAATCAGAACCTTCTGTTGTCAGTGTTGCGCCTCCATTATAAAAAAGCATGGTCTTTGGAAGTTCATCCAGCTGTGTCACTGCAAAAAGGAATCCCTTCATCAGAACTTTGCCCAGTTCATCATTTCCTCTTCCCATTGTTGCTGTATCCACTGCGACCACAAAATCTCCTTTTACATCCGGAATGCAGGATACTTCTTCTGCCTTTGTATCTGCCACCGGCTGACGGTCCTTCACATGAATGAACACATGAAATTCCTTGTCACTTTTTTTCTCGGAGAGCACTTCTGCACCTGCATTTTTACCCATTCTGGTGAGGTTCTGTACCGCAGTTTCATTATCGACCAATACTTCGATCTCTGCATCTCCCTGGATGCTGTCCAGAACTTTTTTGGTCTTCACTACAGGAATCGGGCACTGCTCTCCCATAGCATTGACTGTATATCGCTGTCCGTTCATCTTACTTCCTCCTGTTTTATAATTTTCTGAAATTAATATCATTGTAGCAGACCCTTTTCTCTTTTGCAATGTCCGACCAAAATTGTCCAGTATAAAGGACATTTTCTCTCCCAATATTTTTGTAATTTTACCTGAATTTTTTGTCGAAAAGAATTGAACTTCTTCGAAGAATAGAGTATCATAGAAATAATTTTAGAAAAACGTTTACAGATCAAAGGAGAGAAATCATGCAGCTTTTAAAGGAGCGTATATTGAAAGACGGAATCGTAAAACCAGGTAATATTTTAAAGGTTGACAGTTTTTTAAATCATCAGATGGATATTACTCTCATCAATGAAATCGGCAAAGAATTCAAGAGACGTTTTGCCGATTGCCCGATTACAAAAATCCTCACAATTGAAGCTTCCGGCATTGGAATTGCCTGCATTGCCGCACAGTATTTTGATGTTCCTGTCATTTTTGCAAAAAAAGCGCAGAGCCTGAACCTTGATGGCGAAATGTACTGTTCAAAGGTTGAATCCTTCACCCACAAAAAAGTCTACGATGTTATCTTATCTAAAAAATTCCTTGGACCGGAAGATCATGTACTTCTGATTGATGATTTCCTTGCAAACGGATGTGCACTGCTCGGTCTGATCGATATTGTCAAAGAATCCGGTGCAACCCTTGAAGGTGCCGGAATCGTTATCGAAAAAGGCTTTCAGAATGGTGGGCAGAAGATCCGTGATATGGGCGTAAGACTGGAATCTCTTGCAATTGTGGATTCCATGACTGATGATTCTTTGACTTTCCGTGAATGATCCACAGACATAAAAAACTCCGAAATTTGATTCGGAGTTTTTTTTATGTAATTTTACTGGTTATGATTTCATTTTTTGCTTTTTTCAGATTTTTTTAATGTCACCTTGGGCTTCGGAGTCGGTGTTGCCTTTTTTTCATCTTTCTGCTCCGGAGTTGGTGTCACAGTCTCTGTTGGTTCTGCAGTCTCTGTTGGAGACGGTGTTACGGTCTCTGTTGGTTCTGCAGTTTCTGTCGGAGTCGGTGTCACAGTATCGGTCTGTCCTGCTGCTTCCGTTGGAGTCGGTGTTATCGGTTCTTCTGTAGGTATCGGCGTTGCCAGCGGTTTCACTTCATCTTCTGTATAGTATCCATTATCGATCAGAATTTCATAATTCTCACCATCGATCAGCTGTGGATCACAAAGATAGCTGGCTATGATCTTAATTCCATTATCATACTGTTCATAATCATTGACTTCCGGATCATCTTCCCCGTGCAGATAAACATTTACCATCTCTTCACACTGATCGGCAAGCTCTCTTCGATCCATAAAAATGCTGAATGTCTGTTTTCCCTCTGCAATTCTGCGAACACCCTCCGCATTGCATCCGGCACCACTGATCAACGGCCAGTTTTCGGTTCCCGGAACAAATCCAGCTTCCTCCAGTGCTTCTTCCGCTCCCATCGCGGCATCATCAAATCCAGTGCAGATAATATCCGGAACTGCACCATCCGGATAATATTCTGTAAGAATATCTGTCATTCTCGTTTTGGCGATCTCTGAACTCCAACGAAGAATTCCTGTATCATCGAAAGAGGTTTTGCCGGATTTACATACAAGTGTTCCATCATCGATATACGGTTGCAATGTTTCCATTACGCCATTATAGAGGAACAATGCCTGTGTATCATCCAGAGATCCCATGAAGAATTCTATTGTTTTTGATTCTTTCGCCTCCTGTACTTTGTCAAGTTCCTCACTGTCTATAATCTGTTTAGCTATCATCTGTCCCACCTGACGACCGCCAAATGTAACATAATACTTTATTCCATCCGTATTCATGATCAGATCATCATAGGAGATCACTGGTATCTCTGCATCCTTTACATCTGCAAGTACATCTGTCAGACCATAAGGATCTACCGGGGCGATCACCATGGCAGATACCTCTTCTTCTGTCATCTGCTGTATCTGAGACACCTGTTTGGAACTGTCATTATCTGCATAAAGGAGAATCGGATCATATCCATCTTCTTCAAACTGTACTTCCAGCTCCTTTGCATCTCTCGTCCAGTTCTGTTCATCCGGAAGAAGTACTGCAATCTTTTCTCTGTTTTCTTCTGTTTCAGAAGCATCCTCTACTGTTTCCTCAGCATCTGTACTCTTCTCTGCTTTTTTATCTGTTTTCGTATCCGCTGTTTCACCAGCCTTCTTCTGGTCATCCTCTGCAGAATCAGCTGTTTTCTCTCCGATTCCCTCCTTTTCGGTCTGTGCGCTTTCGCTGGCAGCCTCTGTTGCCTTGTTTTTACCACATCCGGTAAACAATGTTCCCATCAGAAGCACACCCAGTAACATACATACTGCTCTTTTTTTCATGTTGTTTTCCTTTCTATACACCTTTATACTCTTTTGCAAGAGTTTTCAGATAATCACGGTAAGATGCTGCCGCTTTCTTTGGTTTCAGAATATGAACATCTTTTCCCATCATTGCCAGCCATCCGTAAAACTTTGGTCCTGCAATCAGCGGCACCGTTACATGAAAATAGCCGGATTCTTTTAATTTGTACTCTCCATAACTGCCAAAGTACTCCCGGATCTCTTTTTCTCTGGAAGCATCACACTGCAGTTTCATTGCCTTCTCTGTATTTTGAATTTCTTCTTTATCAAGTGTATTCTCTTTGTAAATGATCACCGGTTCTGATTTTTTTTCTGTCTCTGCATTTTTTGAAATGCCTGCTTTCTCTTTTGTGTAAACTGGCTCCGGTGCTGCAGCAATTTCCTGTCCGCCAGCCAGATAATATCCACCTGGTCTGCCTCTTTTGTACTGAACATCCAGTCCGAATTCTCGAAGAGCTTCTATATCATCATAGATACTCTTTCTCTCTGCAGTGATTCCATATTCCAGAAGTTTATCAAGGATTTCCTGCATCGTCACTATCCGGCTTTCTCCTGTTCCCTGGAGAAGATGTTCAAGCACCAGGATCTTCCCTTTCTGATTACGTGATTTTGCCATATTTATTCCCTCATTCTCTGTTTCCAGATCAGTTTTTATGCTTTTGTTACTTCAGGTATCTGCTATACGTTTATTTATTTTCGTGCACAAAGCGATGCACGATATAATCATTGGCTTCCTTTTCCTGGCTGTCATCCAATGGTGTCAACACAGTCTCTTCGCCATATTTTTTCTTAAGTGCATGCTCAATGAGCCAGTCGGCAAGCTGTGGGTTCTTCGGAAGGAGCGGACCATGAAGATAAGTTCCTATCACATTCCTGTAAACAACGCCCTCATATCCGGATTTGCCATCATTTCCCGAACCATAGAGTACCTTACCTAATGGTTTATTGTTATTGATACAGGTTCTGCCGCCATGATTCTCAAACCCTACGACCGGCATATCAAAAAGATCACTTTGCAGTACAATATTACTGATAAGACGTCCTTCTTCCTGTTCCGTATACATATCAACCAGATCAAGTCCTGTGATCATTCCCTGATCGGTCTTGTAATATTTTCCCAACAGCTGGTATCCACCGCAGATTGCGATCACGACACCATTATCCTCTACATATGCCTTAAAGTCTTTCTGAATAGTCTTCAGTTTTTCACAGACCAGCATCTGTTCCCGGTCAGATCCACCTCCGAGAAGTACGATATCCAGCTTAGAAAAATCTATCGTATCATCAATTTCATAGGCAATTGTTTCCGCCTCAATACCACGCCATTGACAGCGTTTCATTAAACACTGGATATTTCCTCTGTCGCCATACAGATTCAGAAGATCCGGATATAAATGACCTATTGTAAGTTTCATTTGTGTTCTCCCTCCAGTTTCTTCAGAATATTTCTGGTACTGAACAATGCGGTGTAGTTGACCAGTACATAAAGGTTTCCGGTTCCATCTTCTACTCGGTCACGGATTGCCTTTTCTACATCAGCTTCCAGTACAGACGGGATATCCACATATTTCATTCTCAGACGCATATCCTGACAACGGATACCACTGACGGTAATAGAACGTACACTTTCATCACTGAAACGGTCAAAATCGACATCCCAAAGCCAGGATATATCGATTCCATCCTGTGCATTATCATTGATCGCGATGATCACATCTTTTGGATTACGATCCTGCATAACTGCGGAAATATTCTGGTTAAATCCAGCCGGGTTCTTGGCAAGATTCAGGATCACACTGGTTCCTTTAATACGGAACTGCTCCATTCGTCCATTCTCCGGATTAAATTTTTTCAGCATATCACTAAAATGTTCAGCCCTAAGTCCGGCTGTCCGGATTCCTGCATAGGCCGCCAGAATATTATACACATTATAAAATCCCTTATAATTCGCTGCAATATGTCTGTTCTCAACAGAAAAAGAAAGCTGATCTCCTACTTTTACATCCTCTGCATCAAAGTCAGGTGTTGGACGCTTGAATCCGCATTTCGGACACTTGTAATCACCAAGCTGACTGTAATGATAAAAACTGTACTGAAGTCTTTCCCCGCAGCATTTGCAGAAACGTCCTTCTCGAATTTCGTTTGTTTCATTTTTCATGACCGGACGACTGATTCCGTAATAAACACATGCATTGCCACTGTCCTTGGCAAGATATGCAGAAAGAGCATCATCACCATTTACGATCAGTTTCATGTCCGGCACTTTGCGGATCATTTCTTCGAGAATATTCATGGTAATATCGATCTCACCGTAACGATCCAGCTGATCACGGAAAAGATTCGTCATCACCATATAATTCGGTTTGATCTTTGTAAAAATATGTCTGGTAGATGCCTCATCAACTTCAATACAGGCATAATCTGCATCAATATGTCCATTCATTCCGGCACCAAGTGCAAACGCAGCCACAACACCGTTCAGCATATTGGATCCGGTGTGATTGCAGATAACTTTATTTCCTTCTTCCTCCAGTGCTGCACAGAGCATATTATTGGTAGTTGTCTTACCATTGGTTCCACAGACTACAAAGATGTCTTTTCGTACTTCTGCAGCAAGCTCCTGCAAAATCGGTGGATATATTTTTAATGCAATCTTTCCTGCCCAGGTAACTCCCTGACGTCCCAGCATCTTACAGCCGGCACCGGCAGCTTTTGCTGCCCAGATTGCTGCTATTCTTCGTATGTTCATAGTTTGTATCCTTTTGTTGCTGTATCTTCCGTCACAGCAATTCCTTTTTCTATAAATAGTGTTTGTAAATGATTTTACGCTAAAATACGAAATTTATCAACCTTATGGAATAAATTAACAGGAATAAAAAAGAGATGCCTCCGAAGAGACATCCCTTAATCATCATAAAGATTATACTAACTCAATGAGTACTTCCATTGCAGCGTCACCTTTACGCGGTCCAATCTTAACGATTCTTGTGTAACCACCGTTACGTCCAGCGTACTTAGGTGCGATTTCCTCGAACATCTTTTTAGTCATATCGATGTCTTTGGTATTTTTCTTTCTGCCAGCACCTTTTGCAGGTACTTCTTTAACAGAATAGAAAACTTTTGCCATCTGACGACGAGCGTGCAGTCTGGACGGAGCATCTTTAGTGATTTCTTTCTGAACTTCATCGTATACAGTAACTTTCTTACCGTCTACAACTTCTTTTACTCTCTTACCATCTGCATCTTTACGTGCAACTTTTGCAGTTACTGTAACTGTCTCAAAGTTGTCTTTTTCACGTACTGCCATAGCGATAAGACTTTCAGCGATCTTGCGAATTTCTTTTGCTTTTGCTTCAGTGGTAACGATTTTTCCGTGGTACAGAAGATTTGTCACCTGGTTTCTTAACAGAGCTTTTCTCTGATCAGAAGTTCTGCTTAATTTTCTATATTTTGCCATTTTATTTTCCTCCATCTGCGGGACATTCATACATGCTTGTTCGGTCTTACTGTATAAATGCTTAGGCATCCCCGCTCATATTTGCTGAATGAAATTACTCTTCAGTCGGCTGAAGCTGTAATCCCAGTTCTTTCAGTTTAGCAAGTACTTCTTCTAAGGACTTACGACCAAGGTTACGAACCTTCATCATGTCATCAGAAGTTTTGTTGCAAAGTTCTTCTACTGTATTGATACCGGCTCTCTTCAGGCAGTTATAAGAACGAACGGAAAGTTCAAGCTCATCAATGCTCATTTCAAGAACTTTTTCTTTTTCATTGTCTTCTTTCTCGATCATGACTTCTGCAGTCTTTGCATTCTCAGAAAGGTCAATGAAAAGGCTGAGATGTTCGCTCAGTACCTTAGCAGCAAGGCTGACAGCCTCATCCGGATCCAGTGTACCATTGGTATATACATCCAATGTAAGTTTATCGTAATCAGTGATCTGACCAACACGGGTATTCTGAACAATCATGTTTACTCGGTCAACCGGAGTATAGATTGCATCTACAGCGAGTACACCGATCGGCATATCGTCTGTTTTGCCCTTGTCAGCGCTTACATATCCACGTCCACGTGTGATTGTAAGCTCCATAGCCAGTCTGCAGTCTTTGCCACCGTTCAGAGTAGCAATGACCTGATCTGGATTCATGATTTCGATATCCTGATCTGCCTGAATATCAGCAGCAGTTACGACACCTTTGCCCTCACACTCGATATATGCGGTCTTTGGTTCATTGTCGGTACTGTTATTTTTGATAGCAAGGCTTTTCAGATTCATGATGATTTCTGAAACGTCCTCTTTCACGCCCGGAATAGAGCTGAATTCATGAAGGACACCATCAATCTTAACCTGGCTGACTGCTGCTCCCGGGAGGGATGACAGCATAATTCTTCTGAGAGAATTACCAAGTGTAGTTCCATATCCTCTTTCGAGAGGCTCTACAACGAATCTGCCAAATTTTTTATCTTCGGAAATTTCCGTAATTTCGATTTTTGGTTTATTAAAATCAAACACTATAAGTCCCTCCTTCTGGGTTTGTCAACATTTGAGGGTATTTAATTTAAAATGCATTATTTAGAATACAGCTCGACGATAAGCATTTCGTTAACCGGAACATCGATTGCTTCTCTTCTTGGAAGTTCTTTTACAGTTCCGCTTAAAGCTTCCTGATTTACATCAAGCCATTCCGGAACAAGTCTTCCACCTGTTACTTCCAGAATTCCTTTGTATCTTTCAGAACCTTTGCATTTTTCTTTGATTTCAACTGTATCACCAGCTTTTACAAGGTAAGACGGAATGTTTACACATTTTCCGTTTACAAGTACATGCTTATGGTCAACGATCTGACGAGCTTCACGTCTGGTTCTGGCAAGACCCATACGGAATACTACGTTGTCAAGTCTGCTCTCCAGAAGAACCATAAGGTTTTCACCAGTCTGGCCTGGCATTCTGTCAGCTTTGTTGTAGTAGTTGTGGAAAGGTTTTTCCAGAACTCCGTAGATGAATTTTGCTTTCTGTTTTTCTCTTAACTGTAAACCGTACTCAGACATTTTTCTGTTTGCACGTTTTAACTGTCTTGTAGATTTTTTATCAATTCCTAAATAAATCGGATCCAGGCCGAGGGATCTGCATCTTTTCAGAACAGGAACTCTATTTACTGCCATTTCAAGCTACCTCCTAAAATTAGACTCTTCTGCGTTTTGGTGGACGGCATCCGTTGTGCGGAACCGGTGTTACGTCACGGATACTTGTTACTTCAAGACCACATGCCTGAAGTGCACGGATTGCAGCTTCACGTCCTGATCCTGGTCCTTTAACCATAACATCAACAGTTTTTAAACCATGAATTAAAGCAGCTTTTGTTGCAGTCTCAGCTGCCATCTGTGCTGCATAAGGGGTAGATTTTCTTGAACCTCTAAATCCCAGACCACCAGCACTTGCCCATGAAAGAGCGTTTCCTTCGCTGTCTGTCAGAGTAACAATTGTGTTGTTAAAAGAAGACTGGATATGTGCCTGTCCGTGTTCAACGTTTTTCTTAACACGACGTTTTGTTGTCGCTTTTCTGGTTGTCTTTGCCATTTTAAAACTAACCTACACTTTCCTTTATATAATAGTCTATTTGATTCATAAGGAAGTTCGATTCACTAAATTCAGCCTGCGCTTACGCTTGCCTTCATTAAGTTCCTTCGAACAATATTCTCACTAAACTCATGCTGCATTTACATTTGCATTCGTTAAGTGATCATTATTTCTTCTTATTTGCAACGGTTCTCTTAGGACCTTTGCGTGTTCTAGCGTTTGTTTTGGTCTTCTGGCCACGAACCGGAAGTCCTTTACGATGACGGATACCTCTGTAGCATCCGATTTCCTGCAGTCTCTTGATATTCAGAGCGATTTCACGACGAAGATCACCTTCAACTGTCATTGTTTCATCAATTACAGCACTGATTTTCTTAACATCATCATCTGTCAGGTCTCTGACACGAATGTCAGGATTTACACCTGCCTGAGCAAGAATTTTGTCAGCGCTTGTTCTGCCGATACCATAGATATAGGTAAGGCCGATTTCGATACGTTTGTCTCTTGGTAAGTCTACACCAGCTATACGAGCCATGTACTGTTTCCTCCATTTTCTTTTTGGATAGTCTTCTGAATTATACCACTTGCTGTCTCGCAAGGTGAAATGGGGTATATCTTCACAAGCTTCCTGATTTTTTAGTTTCCTAATTGGGGTGCCTCGGTAAAACACCCAGCCGCTTTTGGCGTAAAGCGACCTTTCCGAAATTGTGTCCTCACGGACGCTGTTGCCTCTCGGTATTAGGCAATACATGCTTCTTTAATAAGATATTAAAACAGTTCGAACAACCCTTCCGGGTGTATCAAACTGCAGCCGCACGTTTCACAAACTTGTCAATTAACCCTGACGCTGTTTGTGTTTTGGATTTTCACAGATTACTCTGATAGATCCTTTTCTTTTGATGATCTTGCATTTTTCGCAGATCGGCTTTACAGATGATCTTACTTTCACTGGAAATCCTCCTTTTCCGTAATATAGGCTTGAATCTGCAGTTCATACACACAGTCTTTGCGCGTACATATGATATATTAACACTGTCGATTAAATTATGCAAGCCCTAATTTTAAATTTTTGTTAATTTTTTTTTTGATTGTATGTAGAAATATTACGTTACGGAGATGAGAAGGATGGTACTTCCAGACACACTGCGATTTCTGCTCGTTTCGTGCGCTTGTTTGATGCCATTCACGCAAACTCGGCTTCGCCTCAGACAGTGCGTTCGGTGGCATCAGCTAGCACAAAACTCGCGACGAAATCTTCGTTTACCGTCTGGAAGTACCATCCTTCTATCTCCTGGCTGTAATATTTGAATACATAGCAACTGATGGGTTGTCGAGGACGGTAGCTGGTCGCTGACCGCCTACGGCTTACTTAATATATAAGAAATATAATTGATCGGCTTAGCCTGCATACTTCGATAAGGTCGAATCCAGGATCATGTCGATAACTTTTATATTTAGTCAGCTTAATATTTTGTAATCTTCATAAATGAAAAAACTCCCCCTGCAGGCAGCGTGGCCAAGAGGGGGAGTTTGAGGGGGACATGCGGCCTTCGCAACTGTGAGCCTGTCCCCCTCAAATCTTTATTTGTCTCTCCAGATAATACGTCCCTTAGAAAGATCATATGGAGAAAGTTCTATTGTTACTTTATCTCCAGGAAGAATACGGATAAAGTTCATACGCAGCTTTCCGCTGATATGTGCCAGCACTACATGCTTGTTTTCCAGTTCTACTTTGAACATCGCATTAGGCAGCTTCTCTAATACAGTACCTTCCACTTCGATTACATCTGCTTTAGACATTATAAACCTCCTGTGTCATCTGTCATTTTGTAAGAGTCAGAATTTCCGGTTCTCCATCCGTGATCAGAATGGTGTTTTCATAATGTGCAGAAAGTGAACCGTCCATCGTTACAACCGTCCACTCATCATCTTCCCACGCTACATCTGCGCGACCAAGATTGATCATCGGTTCGATTGCAAGTGTCATACCCGGCATCAGCTTGATGCCTCTACGTTTCTGTGGGAAATTCGGGATCTGCGGATCTTCATGAAGATGAGTTCCGATTCCGTGTCCTACCAGGTCACGTACGATTCCGTAGTTGAACTTTGCAGCATATGCACCAATTGCCTTGGAAATATCGTTCAGATGATTTCCGGCTTTTGCAAATTTGATTCCTTCAAAAAAGCTCTGTTTTGTAACTTCCATCAGCTGTTTTGCTTCCGGAGATACCTCACCGACTGCATAAGTACGCGCTGCATCTGAATGATATCCTTTATAGATCAGTCCGGCATCAATCTTTACAAGATCGCCTTCCTGGATGATCTTCTGTCTGGACGGGATTCCATGTACGACTTCATCATTCAGACTGATGCAAAATGATGCTGGAAAGCCCTGATAATTTTTAAAGTTCGGAATGCAGCCCATAGAGCGGATCATATCCTCACCAATTCGATCCAGTTCTTTTGTGCTGATTCCCGGCTTAATGTGAGAAGCCAGTTCATCGTGAACCTGTTCCAGTAAATGACCGGCATGTCTCATAAGCTCAATTTCATGTTCTGACTTAATAGAAACTGACATCTTTATTCTCCCAAGATTTCGACGATTGCCTGGAATACTTTATCCAGTGCAGCTGTTCCGTCTACCGTCTTCAAAACGCCCTGTTCTGTGTAATAGTCGATCAGCGGCTGTGTCTGTTCATGATAAACCTTCAGACGTTTGGAAACGGTTTCTGGTTTATCGTCATCACGGAGTACAAGATTTTCGCCACAGGTATCGCAAACATTTTCTACCTTCGGTGCAGCATATACAATATGATAAGTTGCTCCACATTTCAGGCATGCTCTTCTTCCTGACATGCGGTTCACAATATTGTCATCCGGTACATCTACATCAATTGCGTAGTCAATTTTGCTTCCCAGTTTGTCAAGAGCGGCTGTCAGGCATTCTGCCTGAGGAATCGTTCTCGGGAAACCATCCAGTACGTATCCGTTCTTTGCATCATCCTGCTGAATTCTGTCTACTACAAGATCACAGGTTAATTCATCTGGTACCAAAAGTCCCTGATCCATATATGTCTTTGCTTTTTTCCCTAATTCAGTACCATTCTTGATGTTTGCACGGAAAATATCCCCGGTGGAAATGTGTGGGATTCCATATTTTTCAGCAATTTTCTTTGCCTGTGTTCCCTTTCCAGCTCCCGGTGCACCCAACATAATAATACGCATAATAAATACCCTCCTTTTTCTTTATGAAGCATGGGCTTTATAGAAATTTCCATAAAGCAAAAAAGGCTGTGATGCTTTCACACCACAGCCTTCGTTTTAGCTGTTCAGAAAGCCTTTGTAATTGCGGACAAGCAACTGAGACTCGATCTGCTTCAATGTTTCAAGAACAACACCAACGACGATGATGATAGATGTTCCACCAAATGAAACATGTGCTCCAAATACACCATTGAAGAAGAACGGAATTACTGCCACAATAATCAGGCCTACCGCACCTATAAATATAATATAATTAAGCATTTTAGTCAAATAGTCTGATGTTGGTTTTCCAGGACGAATACCTGGGATAAAACCACCCTGCTTTTTGATATTGTCTGCAACTTCCAGCGGATTAAATGTGATGGAAGTGTAGAAATATGCAAAAAATACACAAAGTACAATGTATACAAGCAATCCCCAGCTATACTGTGGCTGGGATGGATTACACCAGTTACTTGAAGAAAGACCTCTCAGGATCTCGCTTCCAATGCCTGTTCCGTTTGTCTTACCGGCAAACTGGGCGATAACACCCGGGAATGACATGATTGAGGAAGCAAAGATGATCGGGATAACACCTGCGGTGTTAACTTTCAATGGGATGTTGGTGGCCTGGCCGCCCATCATCTTTCTGCCAACCATCTTTTTGGAGTACTGAACAGGAATCCTTCTCTCTGCTCCATTAAGAATAAGGACAAATACAACTACAACCATAATGATTGCAAAAATAATCACTCCTGCAAGCATTCCTTTTGCAATTGTTTTTCCCTTAATAAAGTTCTCATAAAGAGTTGTCATATCACTTGGAATTCTGGATACGATATTAACCGCAAGAACGATAGAAATACCATTTCCAACACCTTTTTCTGTGATACGTTCACCGATCCACATCAGCATAGCAGAACCGGCTGTAAGGCTGACGATCACTACAACTGCCTTTAAGAAATTCATATCTTTTACGATATTTCCACGGCTGAATCCGATTGTCATGGCAATAGACTCAAAAAGAGCCAGACCAACTGTGACATAACGGGTGATCGCAGTCATCTTCTTTCTTCCTTCTTCACCATCTCTGTGCATTTCCTCCAGAGCAGGAATTGCAATCGTTAAGAGCTGGATAATAATGGAAGATGTAATGTATGGTGTGATGTTCAACGCAAAAACAGACATGCTTTCAAAGGAACCACCGGTGAATGCATCAAAAAAATTGAATGCATCACCGGTATTGCTCTTGAACCACTGTTTGAATACGCTGCCATCCACACCCGGGATGGGAAGCTGCGAACCTATACGGATGACAAAGATCATCGCTAACAGGTAGAGAAGCTTACGTCTCATCTCTTTCACTCTAAAAGCACTTTTAAGAGTCTCAAACATTAGATCACCTCTACTGTACCACCTGCAGCTTCGATTTTTGCTTTTGCGGTTTCGCTGACAGCATTTACTTTTACATTAAGTTTTTTGGTCAGCTCACCGTTTCCAAGAATTTTAACACCGTCTCCGGCTTTGGAAATTGCGCGGCTCTCCAGTAAAGTTTCAACGGTAACATCTGTACCATCTTCGAAACGATTAAGAACGTCTACATTGATTGCGATGATTTCTTTAGAATTTCTATTCTTGAAACCTCTCTTCGGAAGACGTCTGTATAAAGGCATCTGTCCACCTTCAAATCCCGGTTTCTTATGTCCGGAACGAGCTAACTGTCCTTTGTGTCCTTTTCCGGCTGTTTTACCGTTTCCGGATCCATGTCCACGGCCTCTTCTGAAGTTATCACTGTGTTTAGAACCTTCTGCTGGTCTTAAGTTTGATAATTCCATCTTTGGCACCTCCTTTTATTATTCAATCTCTGGAAATTATTATGCTTCTTCTACTTTTACAAGATGCTGAATCTGCTGGATCATTCCTCTTGTAGCTGCATTGTCAGGCATTTCAACTGTTTTGTGCATTTTTGTAAGTCCCATAGCTGCTACAGTTTTTTTGTGTTTCGGAACTGCACCGATTGGAGACTTAACAAGTGTAACTTTTAATGTGTTTGCCATTATTTTGTCCTCCTTATGCCAGAATCTCTTCTACAGATTTTCCGCGAAGTTTTGCAACTTCTTCCGGAGTTTTCAGTTTGCTTAATCCTTCGATAGTAGCCAGAACTACGTTCTGTTTATTTCTGGATCCCATACATTTTGTACGGATGTTTTTGATTCCTGCAAGCTCGATGACTGCACGGGCTGGACCACCAGCGATAACTCCAGTACCTTCCGGAGCACGTTTCAGAAGCATTTCAGCACTTCCGAATTTACCTACATAGTCATGAGTGATGGAATTGTTCTCATCTCTTGCAACTGTAACCAGTTTTTTCATGGCATCTTCTTTTCCTTTGCGGATAGCTTCCGGAATTTCAGCTGCCTTTCCTAAACCTGCACCAACATGTCCGTTGCCGTCACCTACAACAACCAAAGCTGTGAAACGGAAGTTACGGCCACCTTTAACAACCTTGGTAACACGTTTGATTGACACTACTTTATCTTCTAATTCTAACTGACTAGCATCAATAAGATTATTTTTCATGTGTCTTTTTCCTCCCTTTTAGAATTTCAGCCCAGCTTCTCTTGCTGCGTCTGCCAGTGCCTTTACTTTACCGTGATAGATATAGCCTCCTCTGTCGAAGACAACGCTTTCGATACCTGCTTCAACTGCTTTCTTTCCGATTACAGTTCCAAGGTATGCTGCAGCTTTTACATCATCAGTATTTTCCAGTTCAGCTTTTACATCTTTCTGAAGAGTAGAAGCAGATACTAAAGTTTTTCCTACAGTGTCATCAATGATCTGTGCATACATATGCTTGTTGGAACGATATACTGCCAGTCTTGGAGTAGTAGCTGTTCCATTGAGATGATGACGGATTCTTCTATGTTTTTTCTCGCGAATTTCCGCTCTGGATGCTTTATTAATCATATTCTCACTCTCCTTATTTATTTCTTACCAGTCTTACCGACTTTACGTCTGATAACTTCATCAGCATACTTGATACCTTTGCCCTTATATGGCTCCGGTCTTCTCTTATCTCTGATTTCAGCTGCGTACTGGCCAACTTTTTCTTTGCTGATACCGGAAACGATGATCTTGTTTCCATCAACTTTGGATTCCAGACCTTCTGGATCTTCCATCTCTACCGGGTGAGAATATCCCAGAGAAAGAACAAGTTTCTTGCCCTGTTTCTGTGCTCTATAACCTACACCGTTAACTTCAAGCTCTTTTGTGTAGCCTTCGCTTACACCGATTACCATATTGTGGATCAGGCTTCTTGTCAGACCGTGTAATGCTTTCATTTTCTTAAGATCATTTGGTCTTGTAACTACTACATGACCATCTTCTACTTTGATTTCCATTTCGGTTGGAAGTGCTCTTTCGAGTGTTCCTTTAGGACCTTTAACGGTTACTACGTTACCTGCAGCTACGTTTACTTCAACGCCTGCCGGAATAGCTACCGGAAGTCTTCCGATTCGTGACATAATATTGTCCTCCTTACTTAAATTGTCGGAGAGAATAATTTCTCTCTGTTTTCAGTTTGCATTGAACACTTAACGAGTACAAGCATATGCGCTGTACGAGTTTAGTGTGAAAGTACACCTCGACACTTAATGAGAAAGTCGATACATCGCGTCGGCTATCGAATTTAGTGACGATGGTGTTTCCTTCATCTATTAAAAATCTGCTAGCAGATTTTTTACATTACCATACAAAGGCAAGAACTTCTCCACCAACCTGAAGTTTACGAGCTTCTTTGTCAGTGATTACACCTTTGTTTGTGGAAAGAATAGCGATTCCAAGTCCGCCAAGTACTCTCGGGAGTTCATCTTTACCAGCGTAGATACGAAGACCTGGTTTGGAGATTCTCTTAAGTCCTGTAATGATCTTGTCGTTCTTTGTTTCACCATATTTCAGTGTGATGTGGATGGTTTTGAATACACCATCTTCGATCAGATCGTATTTTGCAATGTATCCTTCATCTACAAGGATGTTTGCGATTGCGATTTTCATTTTGGATGCCGGAACATCTACTGTATCATGTTTTGCAGTGTTAGCGTTACGGATTCTTGTAAGCATATCTGCGATTGGATCACTCATTGTCATGTTAGTTTCCTCCTAATTTTTCACTCTTTTCAGACTTTACATGTACTATTATTATATTATCAAATTTGCACCACTTCCCTCAGCTAAATTCAACCTTCGTTTACACTCGGTTTCATTAAGATTCGGGAAGGACCTCGCACTAAATTCACTCTGCGCACAAGTGCTTGAGTTCATTAAGTTGCTTTCGGCCTACCAGCTTGCTTTTTTAACACCCGGGATCTGACCTTTGTAAGCCAGTTCACGGAAGCAGATACGGCAGATACCGTATTTTCTCAGGTATGCATGTGGACGTCCACAGATTCTGCAGCGGCTGTATTCTCTTGTGGAGAATTTCTGTTTGCGCTGCTGTTTGATTTTCATTGCTGTTTTAGCCATTCGAATTCTCCTCCTTATTTAGCAAAAGGCATATTGAACTGAGTTAACAGCTCACGAGCCTCTTCGTCTGTCTTAGCAGTTGTAACGAAGATGATATCCATACCTCTTACTTTGTCTACCTTATCATACTCAACTTCTGGGAAGATCAGCTGTTCTTTAATTCCCAGTGCGTAGTTTCCTCTGCCATCGAAAGCGTTTGGATTAACACCACGGAAGTCACGTACACGAGGAAGAGCAAGGTTGATCAGACGATCAGCGAACTCATACATCTTCTCGCCTCTTAAGGTAACCTTACAACCGATTGGCATACCCTCTCTGATTTTGAAGTTAGCTACAGATTTTTTAGCTTTTGTTGCGATTGCTTTCTGGCCTGTGATCAGTTCCATATCAGCGATTGCAGCATCAAGAAGCTTAGCGTTTTCTTTAGCTTCACCAACACCCATGTTGATAACGATCTTATCGAGTTTTGGCACTTCCATAACGTTTTTATATCCGAATTTTTTGGTCATGGCATCCATGATCTCATTTTTGTAAAGTTCTTTTAATCTACTCACCTGTCATGCCTCCTCTCTTAATTAATCGATAACTTTACCTGTTGCTTTTGCAACACGTACTTTTTTGTCTCCATCCATCTGGAATCCAACTCTTGTAGCTTTTCCGTCAACAACGAGCATTACGTTGGAAACATGAAGAGCAGCTTCTTTTGTTGTGATTCCGCCAGCCTGGTTTGCAGCTGATGGTTTGTTGTGCTTTGTAACCATGTTGATACCTTCAACGATTACGGTGTTGTCTTTTACGTTAACGGCAAGAACTTTTCCTTCTTTGCCTTTATCTTTTCCAGCGATTACTTTAACAGTGTCGCCTTTTTTAATTTTCATAGCTGACATTAGGCACCCTCCTATAATACTTCCGGAGCTAAGGAAACGATCTTCATGAATTTTTTCTCACGAAGTTCTCTGGCAACTGGTCCAAAGATACGTGTTCCTTTCGGAGTTAAATCGTCTTTAATGATTACGGCTGCATTTTCATCGAAACGGATGTAAGATCCGTCTTTACGACGAGCGCCTTTTTTTGTACGAACTACAACAGCTTTAACTACATCGCCTTTTTTAACAACACCGCCTGGTGTTGCATCTTTAACAGTAGCAACGATAGTATCACCGATGTTAGCATATCTTCTTGTAGAGCCACCCATAACACGAATACAAAGGATTTCTTTTGCACCAGTGTTGTCGGCAACTTTCAGTCTTGTTTCCTGCTGAATCATACTGGTTTCCTCCTTATTTCACTTTCTCTACAATTTCAACCAGTCTCCATCTTTTGTCCTTGGACAGCGGTCTGGTTTCCATAACTTTAACGGTATCACCGATATTGCACTCATTGTTTTCATCATGAGCTTTAAGTTTATATGTTCTCTTTACGATTTTTTTGTAAAGAGGATGTTTTACATGGTCTTCGATAGCAACAACAATGGTCTTGTCCATCTTATTGCTGACAACCTTACCCACACGGGTCTTTCTCAGATTTCTTTCCACGATTATTTCCTCCTATATATCACTATTTCGCAGCGTTTGCCTGCTCAGTGATTACTGTCTGGATTCTGGCAATATTTTTGCGAACCTCTTTGATTCTGCTTGTATTGTCTAACTGATTGGTTGCATTCTGAAATCTCAGATTGAAAAGTTCTTTTTTAGCAGCTACTAATTCTTCATTTAATTCTGCAGCTGATTTTGCCTTTAAATCTTCTACGAATTTATTAATTTTCACTGTTATCACCGCCTTCTAAGTCTGCACGAGAAACGATTTTACATTTACATGGTAACTTGTGCATTGCAAGACGTAATGCTTCACGAGCGATTTCTTCAGAAACGCCTGCGATTTCGAACATTACACGTCCTGGCTTAACAACTGCTACCCAGTACTCAAGGGAACCTTTTCCGGAACCCATACGTGTTTCTGCTGGTTTCGCTGTTACTGGTTTATCCGGGAAAATCTTAATCCAAACCTGGCCACCACGTTTGATATAACGAGTCATGGCAACACGGGCTGCTTCGATCTGATTAGATCTGATCCAGCAAGGTTCGGTAGCAACAAGACCGAATTCACCATAATTGATTTTGTTACCTCTGAGGGCTTTACCTTTCATGGTGCCACGGAACTGTTTACGACGTTTTACTCTTTTTGGCATTAACATTATTTATCGCTCCCTTCCTTATTTCCTTTAGTAGGAAGTACTTCACCGTTGTATACCCAAGCTTTTACACCAACTTTTCCGTAAGTTGTGTCTGCTTCTGCAAATCCGTAATCAATGTCTGCACGAAGTGTCTGAAGCGGAATAGTTCCTTCGCTGTAGAACTCTGTACGAGCCATATCAGCTCCACCAAGACGTCCGGATACGGATGTTTTGATTCCTTTTGCTCCAGCTTTCATTGTTCTCTGCATTGTAGATTTCATAGCACGTCTGAAGGAGATACGGTTCTCAAGCTGCAGTGCAATGTTTTCAGCAACAAGCTGAGCATCTCTGTCCGGTCTCTTTACTTCTTTGATATCTACGATCAGTTTCTTATCTGTATATTTCTGTAATTCAGCTTTAACTTTTTCGATCTCAGAACCGCCTTTACCGATTACGATACCCGGTTTAGCAGTATAGATGATGATCTTAACTCTGTCAGATGCTCTTTCGATTTCGATTTTAGAAACACCTGCGCTGTAAAGTTTTTTCTTTAAAAATGTTCTGATATTATAATCTTCAACCAGGTAATCTGCAAAATCTGCTTCTGCATACCATCTGGAATCCCAATCCTTGATAACACCGACTCTAAGGCCATGTGGGTTAACTTTCTGTCCCATGCTTTTCCTCCTTATCTTTCATCCAGCACGATGGTGATATGGCTTGTTCTCTTTTCGATTCTGTAAGCTCTACCCTGTGCTCTTGGCTGAATACGTTTCATTGTAGGTCCTTTGTTTGCATAGCACGCTGCAACGTAGAGGTTATCTGCGCTCATTCCGTTATTGTTTTCTGCGTTTGCGATTGCTGACTCAAGCAGTTTCTTCAGAACGCTTGAAGCGTATCTCGGATTATATGTGAGGATACCAAGTGCTGTCTGCACGTCTTTACCACGGATTGCATCTAATACATAGCAGGCTTTCTGAACAGAAATTCTTGCATAAGATAATTTTGCAGACGGTCTTGTCTCTCTATTACTCTCATTTCTGGCTCTCTTAATCTGGCTTCTATGTCCCTTTGCCATTTTAAAGTGCCTCCTTTCCAATTTTTCGATATCTGGTAACACCGCCTTGCTGCCCCTTATGGGACAACAGGCAGATTATTTATTTTAAGTTTAATACTAGCGAACGCCGGATTTCTTTTCGTCTTTTCCGTGTCCTCTGTAAGTTCTTGTTGCAACGAACTCACCAAGTTTATGTCCTACCATATCTTCTGTTACATATACCGGCACATGTTTTCTTCCGTCATGTACTGCGATTGTATGTCCTACGAAGGACGGGAAGATAGTGGAACGACGTGACCATGTTTTGATCACAGATTTATCATTTGCAGCATTCAGAGCGTCAACCTTTTTAAGCAGGCTTGCGTCTGCGAAAGGTCCTTTTTTCAATGAACGAGACATTCTGTACCCTCCTTATTATTTTGATAAAGCTTTTCCATCGCGTCTTCTTACGATGAGCTTGTTGGACTGTTTGTTTTTCTTTCTGGTCTTCAGACCAAGAGCAGGTTTGCCCCATGGTGTACACGGACCTGGGCGACCGATTCCGGTCTTTCCTTCACCACCACCATGCGGATGGTCATTCGGGTTCATTACGGAACCACGAACTGTAGGTCTGATTCCCATGTGACGTTTACGTCCAGCTTTACCAATGTTAACAAGGTTGTGATCGCCGTTACCAACAACACCGATAGATGCGCGGCATACAAGCGGAACCATTCTCATTTCTCCAGACGGTAATCTTAATGTTGCGTATTTTCCTTCTTTAGCCATCAGCTGAGCGCCGTTACCAGCAGAACGAACCATCTGTCCGCCCTTTCCTGGGTGAAGCTCAATGTTGTGTACCATAGTACCAACCGGGATAAGTTCCAGTGGCAGGCAGTTTCCTACACGGATTTCTGCTTCCGGACCGTTCATGACTTTCTGTCCGACTTTCAGTCCTTCTGGAGCAAGGATGTATGCTTTTTCACCATCTTCATAGCTGATCAGAGCGATGTTTGCTGTTCTGTTCGGATCGTATTCGATTGTCTTAACAGTAGCATGGATTCCATCTTTTCTTCTCTTGAAGTCGATGATTCTGTATTTTCTTCTGCTTCCGCCTCCGCGGTGTCTAACAGTGATTTTACCCTGGTTGTTACGTCCAGCATTTTTCTTCAGAGATACGACTAAGGATTTCTCAGGGGTACTTGTTGTGATCTCAGAGAAATCAGATCCAGTCATATGTCTTCTGGAAGGTGTATATGGGTTATAGGTTTTGATTCCCATGATGTTTCTCCTTTCGAATATTAGTTATCATGCTTTCCAGCATATATCTTCAGAAAGCGTGGATTATAATCCTTCGAAGATCTCGATATCTTTGCTTTCTTCTGTAAGAGCTACGATCGCTTTTTTAGTTTTAGCTGTTTTACCAACTGTAACACCGCGACGTTTTTTCTTTCCATCCATGTTCATGGTGTTTACGCTCTTAACTTTTGTTCCTTCGAACATTTTCTCAACAGCCTCTTTGATCTGAGACTTGTTTGCTTCCGGATGAACCAGGAATGTATATTTTTTCTCACCCATGGCGTTCATGGATTTCTCTGTGATTACAGGCTTGAGAATTACATCATAATATTTAATATCTGCCATTATGCGTATACCTCCTCAATGGATGCAACTGCGTCTTTTGTAACCACTACTGTATTGTGTTTCATAACATCATATACATTGATAGTGTTTACAGTTGCAGTCTGTACATCTGCAATGTTTCTTGCAGAAAGAACTACTTTCTGATCATCAGCAGCAGTTACAACAAGAGCTTTGTCTGCTTTCAGGTTTGTGAGAACCTTCTGCATTTCTTTTGTCTTTGCTTCTGCAAGTGTAAGGCTGTCAACAACAACCAGTTTATTTTCCTGAACTTTAGAAGTCAGAGCTGATTTCAGAGCTGCTCTTCTTTCTTTTTTGTTCATTTTTACTTCATAATCTCTCGGTACCGGAGCGAATACTACACCGCCGCCAGTCCACTGTGGTGCACGGATGGAACCCTGTCTTGCATGACCTGTTCCTTTCTGTCTCCACGGTTTTCTTCCGCCGCCGCTTACTTCAGAACGTGTTTTTGCTTTCTGAGTACCCTGGCGATTATTTGCAAGCTGACGAACAACAGCAAGATGAACCAGATGCTCGTTGATTTCTACTCCGAACACTGCATCGTTCAGTTCCATTGTTCCAACTTCATTGCCTTCCATATTATAAACTGTTACGTTTGCCATTCTGATGCTCCTCCTTTCTCATTATAAAGACTTTACTGTCTCTTTGATGGTCACCAGAGATTTCTTAGGTCCTGGAACAGCACCTTTCACTAACAGTAAGTTATTTTCTGTGTCAACGCGAACGATCTCAAGGTTCTGAACAGTAACCTGTACATTTCCCATGTGACCCGGCATGTGTTTTCCTTTGAATACTTTACTCGGATCGGAGCAAGCACCATTGGAACCAGCATGACGATGATATTTGGAGCCGTGAGCCATAGGTCCTCTGGACTGTCCATGTCTCTTGATAGCACCCTGGAAACCTTTACCTTTGGAAACAGCAGTTACATCGATGTGATCGCCGTCTGCAAAGATATCAGTTTTAATTTCCTGCCCTACAGTGTATTCTGCAGCATTTTCAAATCTGAATTCTTTTACAAATCTCTTTGCTGCAACACCAGCTTTGTCAAAGTGACCTTTTTCCGGTTTGTTAACCAGTTTTTCTCTGATTTCGCCATAGCCCACCTGAACTGCAGCGTATCCATCGTTTTCCTCTGTCTTAACCTGAGTTACAACGCATGGACCAGCCTGTAAAACGGTTACCGGGATTAACTGGCCATCTTCATTGAAGATCTGAGTCATTCCGACTTTTGTAGCTAAAATAGCTTTCTTCATTTCTTTCTTCCTCCTTATAGCGGATTACCAAAAAGGCAATCATATAGTTTTTTGAAACGCCCAAAGGGCATTTAAAACGAGTTTAAATTATTTTGTTTTCATCTTGATATCGATGTTAACACCAGCAGGCATTTCCAGTCTGGAAAGTGCATCAACTGTTTTCTGAGTTGGTGTCATGATATCGATGAGTCTCTTGTGAGTTCTCTGCTCGAACTGTTCTCTGGAATCTTTGTATTTATGAACAGCTCTTAAGATTGTAACAACTTCCTTCTTAGTCGGAAGCGGAACCGGTCCGCTAACTGTTGCTCCGTTCTT
>NZ_CAKRXI010000031.1 GCF_934424005.1 uncultured Blautia sp. | reverse complement strand
CTTCTGCGAACTCCTGCAGGAAGTTGATGGCAGGATATCTTTTTATTGCTGTTTATACAGGTATCTATGGTAGTTCACGGCGACTGGACGGCAACTGATTCGTTAAGGGAATCGAGCCGTTGCTGTCCAATGTTTCACATGAAACATTAAGTAATAGATTATACAATTCACAAATTCATATTATTGTTGGGGATACTTTTATAAGAATACTATGGATATCAGAAGGATTATTCCACATACGGCAATAAAGTTAAGGCAAATTGTAATGTTCCAATTCTCAGCAGTCACATAGCAGAACAGATATCCAGAACCTAGCTTAGATTCCGTTACGAGGACTGTGCTAGTTGCTGCCACCGAGCGCTCTGTCTGAGTGTTAGCGAGTTTGCGTGAATGGCTGCTAACAAACGCGCGGGACGAGTAGAAATCTATGCGTGTTCTGGGATCTGTTGTTGCTATTGGGCTGCGTGAAAGGAGCATCCAGTAACAATGCTGATACGTAGAACTCAGCACTGCTTCCGTTACGAGGACTGTTCTCGTAGCTGCACTGCTATCTGGATGCGAGTGAAATAAGCAGAGATAATAGAGATACTCGTGTATTTTACGCAATATTAAAGATATCCTGCCATCAACAGGCTTCGTCGTTCGGAAGTTCTAGGTGATAACCTGTCTGCGAACTCCTGCAGGAAGTTGATAGCAGGATATCTTTTTATTGCCGTTTATACAGATGTCAATGGTTACAGTGGCGAATGGTTGTATTATTATCTGACATTTTTTATAAATTTCATCTGTTTTCTATTATTTCAGCAATGGTTTTGTCTCGCACGCAGCAATGTTTTCACCACGCGCACATATGTCTTTTGCATTCACCAATTTCATACTACTTATCCACATCTTCACAAAACTTTTTTCATAGAAATCCCATTTCCCTCTACTACTCCACATATCTCCAATACTTCATCCTCCCCGCTGACGACTCTTCTTTTATTTTTTATACTTTCCACGTCTCCCATATGTATATTTTTCTCATAATTATGCATAATATATTCCTGCATTTTTCTTTTTTTCAACGGTGCTTATAGTAAAAAACAGCTACTTGTGTACGGTCGCGGAGCTGCAATTTATCCAGAATTGAGCTCAGATAATTTCTCACCGTACCTTCTCCCAGGTACATTTCCGCAGCAATTTCCCTATTACTGTATCCATTTGCAACCAGACGGATGATTTCCTTTTCTCTTTCATTAATTTCACAGGCACTATAATCAAACTTTTCCTTCTTTTGGATCAAATCCGGTATTTTAGATACAATTTCCTGTCCAAATACAGTTTGCCCGGAATACACTGCTCTCAATGCCGGCAAAATGCTTGCATAATCCTGTTTCAGCAGATACCCTTTTGCTCCCAGGCGTAACGCTTTCACAATATATTCATCATCAAGGAACGTTGTAAGAAGCAATATATTAGCCTTTGGTTCTGCCTTTAATATTTCAGCCGAAGCCTCGAGTCCATTCATATTCTTCATTCGAATATCCATTAACAAGACATCTGGCTTATATTCTGCATACAGGCATACCGCATCTCTGCCATCGGACCCTGTTGCCAGCACCTGTACGTCTTCATTCACTTCAAGGATTGTTTTCAAAGCCTCTGTAACCAGGCAGTCATCATCTACTATCACTATTTTCATTTCCTGTAAATCCTCATTTTTTCTGCTATTCTGCTCTATTTTGTTTCGGAATCACAACAAAAATACGGAATCCTTTTTCGCCATTGATCTGGAGATTTCCATTCAATGTATTTACACGTTCCTGCATATTTTTCAATCCGATTCCTGTTGTATTTTTGTCATAATCTGCGCAGCCTTTTCCATTATCCTCAATGCATAGCTGATATATTGCCGGATGCTCTCTCATAATAATTTTAATCTGTGTCGCAGAACTATATTTCATAGCATTCGATATAGCTTCTTTTACAATGCTGATAAAACAATATTTTATTTCTCTGGGTATTATTTCGGACATATCGTATTCAAATTCTACATTTTCTATCTTTATGTCCGTTATAATCCCCTTTATTGTTTCTTGAAGATTCACTGCATCATCATGAAGATCATGCACACTTGAGCGGATACTATCCATGGCAGAATTAAGTGAATTATCCAGCCCTTTTAAAAGACTATCCAGATTCTGATCCTTATTTATGGCTCTGGCGGCCCCGGTTAGCAGAATCGTTCTAGACAGCACATGTCCCACATTATCATGGATTTCTCTTGCAATTCGATTTCTTTCACGAAGCGTTGCTGCATAAATTTCGGAATTCTGTTTTTCTGCCAGCGCCTTATTTTTTTCTGACAAAAGAAGTGCTTTTTCTTCTCCTGAATCCACAGTTTTGCGTAATTCAATGTCCATTTTATCGTACTTATGAGTTTTTCTTTCCAATATAGCCGCAAGCAGACATCCAACCACATATTTTGCCATTATTTCTATGTGCATATCCCCATATTTCCCCAGCAGAATTACCCCTGCCATACTTATGGCCAGTCCCATCTGCCAGTTTATTTCTTTTATCAGTGCATATATCAGAATCGGATAAAACATTTCTATTTCAGGCACTACAAGTGCCATTAAAGCAAATACTGTACAAACCAAAACTTTTGTACTTTTTCCATGTATGAAATAGATTCCGCAAATCAGGATTACCGCCCAGAGAATCGCAAAAATCAGCGTCCTGTCAGGTTCTTTCCATAAAAGGACTATCAGACTATATATAAACAGTAGTCCCATATCCTGAAAATATCCCATATTCCTCCATTCTAAAGGTTTCTGCAAAGAATTTATTCTCTTTCATTGCCTGTCTTTTATTATGTTTTTCTTTTACATATTTATAATATAACACATTCCAGTATATTCAAAGTGACAAATGTCACCTCTCCATTTTGTCTCCATTCCGTGACAAATGGTTACTGTTCACTCCGTTCAGTGACAAATGTCATCTTTTTTTGTGACATCCTGCACTTGGTATTTCACACAATTTATCTTATAGTATAGTCAGGAAGAGACACTTGTCTGCTTCCGGTATTTATGCATATCTGCCCCTGTCAGATACGCATGATTTAAACTTTTTGTATGGAAGGAGTTATTATGATTCATATAGAAAATCTGGTAAAAAGATATGGTGATCTGGTTGCTCTGAATCATCTGAATCTCGATATTCATGAAGGAGAGATTTTTGGTCTGCTTGGCCCTAACGGTTCCGGAAAAACAACCGCGATCAACTGTCTCCTCTCTCTTTTAAAATATGACAAAGGAACGATCGAAGTCTTTGGCCAGCCTATGACCCCTGAGAATTATCAGGTCAAACAGCAGATTGGCATTGTTTTGCAGAATGTCGCTGTTTTTGACGAATTGACAGTATATGAAAATATCGATTATTTCTGCGGTTTATATATTTCTGATAAAAACCGCCGCAAAGAACTGGTCAATGAGGCAATTCAGTTTGTCGGACTCGAAGATTACTGTAAAACCCGCCCCGGGAAACTTTCTGGCGGCCTGCTGCGACGGCTGAATATTGCATGCGGTATCGCTCACAAGCCTCGACTGATCATTATGGATGAGCCTACCGTTGCAGTTGATCCGCAAAGCCGTAATAAAATTCTCGAAGGTATCCAGAGACTGAACGAACAGGGTTCCACTATCATTTATACTTCCCACTACATGGAGGAAGTAGAACAGATCTGTACCCGCATCGCAATTATGGACCACGGACAGGTAATTGCATCCGGAACCACTGAGGAACTGAAGAAAATGATCAAAACAGGCGAAACGATCACAGTGGAAGCAATTCTTCTCGAAGAAAAGCACCTTCAGGATATCAGGAACCTTTCTCATGTTTTTGATGTTCATTATGAAAATCAGATTCTCACGCTCCGCTGCACAGGTGCTCAGCATAATCTGATTCGTCTTCTGAACTACCTTCAGAGCCAGGACATTACTTTTGGAAGAGTCTTTTCAGAACTTCCAACTCTGAATGATGTCTTTCTGGAGATTACCGGGAAACAGCTTCGTGATTAATATTCATGTATATTTATACATGAATATGCATAAATTCACAGAAAGGATTTTTTATGCTGCATTTAATAAAGTATAATCTTCTGGTTAAATTACGTAACTTTAATATGACCTTCTGGCCGCTTGTTTTTCCTCTGATTCTTGGTACCTTCTTCTTTTTTGCATTTGGAAACCTGAATGATGCAGATTTTGAGACCGTTCAGGTAGCTATGGTGCAGGAAACCAGTCCTAATCCACTGTTCAGCTTTTACATAGACCAGGTTAAAAAAAGTAATTCAGATCTGCTGAACATTCAGGAGATGGATGAATCTGCAGCGCTTACTGCTTTAAAAAACAAGGAAATCTCCGGTATCTATTACAATGAAATGACTCCGTCTCTGACCGTCAATGCCCATGGTATCCCGGAAAGTATCCTTCAGTCTGTTCTGGAAAGTTATAATAACAGCCTGCACACCATACAGAATATCCTGAAAGAACACCCTTCCGGAATTCTGGAAGGACTTTCACAGATGGCAGATACCCGTGAGCTTGTACAGGAACTTTCCCTGGGTGGAAAAACAATCGATGGTAATTCGCAGTTTTTTTACGCTCTGATCGCCATGGGATGCCTCTATGGATGTTTTATCGGCTTTGGCGCCGCGATCACGTTACAGGCCAATTTAACGGCTCTGGCGGCAAGACGTTGTGTTACTCCCACCCATAAACTTAAACTGATTTTATCTGAGCAGATTACTTCCTTTCTGCTCGGATATACCGATGTAATCATTTTACTCATTTATCTCAGGATCATACTGAAACTGGATTTTCAGGGACAAATAGGAAAAATGCTTATCATTTCACTGTTCGGAAGCCTGATCGGTGTTTCTGTGGGGCTGTTTGTCGGAAGTCTCGGCAAACTGAGTGAAGGTATAAAAGTTGCTGTTATCCTTGCGATTTCCATGGTCTGCAGTTTTCTTGCAGGACTCATGAACAGTAACATGAAAGATCTCGTAGAAAAACATGCTCCGATCATCAACCGCATCAATCCTGCTGCCCTGATCTCGGATGCATTTTACTGTATCAATGTTTACAATGATACAGCCCGCTATTACCGCAATCTTGTCACACTTGCAGTTATGAGCGCTGCTTTTGTTATGGCTTCATTTTTACTGATCAGGAGGAATCGCTATGACAGTATTTAAAGGCTATATGAAAATATTAAAAAAGAATATCTGTCTGGTGATCATATATCTGGTTATTTTTTTCTCCGTTGCCATGGCACTTCAGGCAGCTGCCCGTAAGGAACACCTTGAAGATTTCCAGAAAACCAGTGTAGATATTGCAGTTGCGGATCAGGATAACAGTATTCTTTCACATGCACTGACCGATTATCTGAAAACCATACATAATGTATCCGAGATTTCCAGCGACCCGGCCGTCATGCAGGAAGAGCTTTTTTACAGAAATGCAGAATATATTGTACAGATTCCAAAAGATTTCTATAAAACCTGCATTGTACAGGGTAACCCGATTTCTGTCACAAAAGTGCCCGGCTCTTATACTTCTTTCTATGTAGACCAGCAGATCAATGCATGGCTGAATAATATCCGCACCTATATTGCTTCGGGATTTTCTCAGAAAGAAGCTGCAAAAGCCGCTCTGGAACAGCCTTCCTCCATGGTTTCCATGTATCAGGACACCGAAACCACTTCCGAAACACCGGCATACACCTATTATTTCCGTTATGTTCCCTATCTGTTTCTGGCTGTTCTGTGCTATTCCATGGGCTATATTCTTCTTGCTTTTCAGAAAGAAGATATCCAGAAACGTATGCAGGCTTCATCCGTTTCCATTCGCCGGCAGAACCTTGAAGGACTGCTTGCCATGTTTACGATCGGAGTCGGTTTATGGCTGATTGCAGTCATCGGTGCAATCATCATGTATCAGAAAGCTCTCCTTACATCCGGTGTTCTGACCTATTATCTCCTGAATACCTTTGTGATGATGATGGTTTCGCTGTCTCTGTCTTATCTGCTCGGACTTTTTGTAAAAAACAGTAACATGCTTAATGGACTTTCCAATATTGTTTCTCTTGGCATGTGTTTTTTATCCGGTGTTTTTGTACCAATGAGTATTATGGATAAAAAAGTACTTAAAATAGCACAGTTTCTTCCAGTCTACTGGTATGAGGACATCAATGAAACGCTCGCCAGATATCATAGCATTTCCGGCAGTATTGCCACATACATCTGGAAATCTCTGGGAATTGAAGTTATGTTTGCTCTGGCATTTGTTGCTATCATTCTGACTCTTTCGAAATATAAACGGCAAAAGTAGGGCAATGTACCCTCACTTCTCCATAAAAAAAGAACTCATGCTCTTGTGTTATTCATCACATTTTGTTGTGAAAATCAACATAAGCATGAGTTCTTTCTCTTATCTTTTTTATAAAACAGTCAGCTCTGTCAGAAGAAGATTCCAACCTGTTCCAGGAACTGTTCCGGCACTTCCACATGTGGAAAATGCTTAGTTTCTTTAAGTGTTACAGCTTCAACAGACGGATTAACATTCTTATATGCTTCTACGATCGCTTCTCCGTTATTTTCAGCTTCACCTTCAACAATATAAAGACTGTTATCGATTTCTTTCAGTCCACGTGTAATATCAATATTCATATATTTGGACGCCTTATTTGCATAAACATTCTTTGCATAACAGCCACCTCTGTGCGCTGCCTCATAATATGCATCCTGCAGGTCTCTGTCCGGATGGAACGGATCAAATGCATAATTCTCAATGAATTCGTTATTAACAGCATCTCTTGATACGACCATGTGATAAACCAATGTTCCAAACACCGGAATTTCCAGACATCTGCGGAGAAGTTTTTCTTTCTTTCCAGGCATCTGTTTCAGACTTGAAAGGCTGACCGGATTCACCATCATAATTTTATTGAACAGTTCTTTCTCATTGTGACATGCCATTATAACAAAAGATCCTGCATAACCATTCACGATCACGTCTGTCTTCTCTCTGATCACATTTTTAATAAAATCGCAGATGGCCTGTACATAAACAAAGTTTGTATAAGTCATTCCTGACTTCTCAGAACGTCCGCATCCCGGAAGATCCAGGTTATAGACCGTATGTTCCAGTGCAAGATCATCCTCGATCTTACTCCACTCATATCCGGAACCACCCGGAAGCATATCATGGATCAAAAGGATCGGACTTCCTTTGCCTTTTTTTGTATAATAAATATCACCAAAGCGCCAATGATAATAGTTTCTTACATCAGTGTCCAGCATTTCCTTCAGACAGGCGGATGCTGCAATCACTTTATTTATAATATGAATAGTGGCAGTTGTTGTCATAACCAGTGCTGCTGCAGACAGCAGACGTTTGCTGTGTTTCTTCATGTTCTACCTCCCTTTTTCCATCACCTGAATATCTATATTATACGATAAAAAAGGTCTTTTTACAATCTATAACAGAGAAAGAAGTTTCTCTACATCTTCCATTCTGGTTGCCCAGCTGGTTGCAAATCGAACTACCGTATGTGTATCATCCTTCTTCTCCCAGAAGCTGAACTGGACATCTTTTTTCAATTCTTCCATCTTACGGTTCTCCAGAACAACAAACTGCTGATTAGTAGGTGAATCTATGTAAAATGTATATCCTTTTTCTTTCAGTCCCTCTTTGAGAACAGTGGCTGTTTCGATAGCATTTTTACCAATTTCGAGATAAAGATCATCTGTAAAAAGCGCATCAAACTGCACCCCTGTAAGTCTGCCTTTTGCAAGCAGTGCACCGTGCTGTTTGACTCTTGTAAGAAAATGCTTCGGCATACTGTCTCCGGTAAACACAACAGCTTCTCCACATAAAGCACCCGCCTTGGTTCCGCCAATATAAAATACATCGCAAAGCTTTGCAATATCCTGTAAAGTCACATCTGTTTCTTTGCTGACCAGTCCATAGATCAGTCTGGCACCATCCATAAAAAGAGGAAGCTTATATTCCCTGCATACTACCGAAATCTCTGTCAGTTCTTTCTTTGTATACAGAGTTCCATATTCTGTCGGATGAGAAATATAGACCATTCCCGGAAATACCATATGCTCATGATTCTCATCACCATAAAATGTCTCAATCAGATTCTTAAGATCCGCTGCATTGATTTTCCCATTCTTTTCCGGAAGTGTCAGGACTTTATGTCCGGTAAATTCGATCGCACCGGCTTCATGTGTACTGACATGTCCCGTCTGAGCCGCTACAACGCCCTCATACGGCTGTAACATCGTATCAATGACAATCTGATTGGTCTGCGTGCCGCCTGTCAGTAAAAAGACTTCTGCGTCCTCACAGCCGCATGCCTTCTTAATCTTCTCTTTTGCTTCTTCGCAGTAATGGTCGGTTCCATATCCAGGAAGCTGCTCCATATTGGTATCGATCAGGTGCTGAAGGACTTTTTCATGTGCACCTTCTGAATAATCATTTAAAAAATATAACATCTCTGGTTCCTCGCTTATTATAAAATCGACTCTATTTTATCACCAGGAAGATTTTTTTACCACTGGCAAACAAAAAAATACCCCGCGAGCAACTCGCGGGGCAGGTTCGTATGAATTTAATTTTCTTCTGTAGCTGTATCGGATGTACTTTCTTTGGCATCTTCCGTATCCGGATTTACCACTTTCTGATATGCCTCATCCAGATCCTTTATATTCATCTTGTTCACCATATAAACTTTATCCTCAACTACTACAGCATAGAAGTTTGTGTCATATTCATAATACTTCACAGTCGTTTCGGTTCCATTTGTATCTTTGAAAATAAATGTATATGCCGGATCTCCTTCTGGAGTATACTCCTCCGTAAGACGTTCCTGTGCGGTCATGTTGATGAGTTTATTGTAGAAAGTCGTGAATGTGGATTCATCGAGGTCTTCGCCATCTAACTTGTAAGTTGTTGTAGTGGTATCTTCATCTTCTGCCTTTACGGTTTCCGTTACAACGTTTATTGTATGATCTCCGTCTGCGCTCTGTACTTCCAGGGAATCCAGATCATTGGCAGAAACATAGCTTACTGTCAGGTTGTAGAAATCAGACATTGTACTGTCGAGGATATCTGTCAGAGAATCTTTTGTGATCGTGTAAACTTCTTTGCTGTCATCTACTTTCACATAACGGTCATCACCGGTTTCGTCTCCCACATAAATGGTAAGCGTCTTCTCTACCGTCTGTGTTTCCTGTTCATCTTCGGAAGAGTCTTCGTCTGATGCATCCACATCTTCTGAAGTATCTGCAGCCACTTCATCTGTTGTGCTCTCTTCTGTATCAGCATCTGTGGACTCTTCTGAATCCTCATCACTCTCTACAGCTTCTTCCTCGGTATACTTCACAGTAATAACTGCATACGGATCGTCAAATCCATACTTGGAATCGTCAGTGCAGTTATAATCTACAAATTTATCGTATGCCAGAGATCCGACTGCCGATGTCACAGTTCCTGCTTTTGTAGTATCTGCCTTCTCTGTAGTCTCTCCATCAGATACATTCCAGAACAGATTGTCTGCATCCTGTGTAATCTCATAACCATTCTCTTTATCAACTTTAACATCTGTGATCGTAGCTGATGTTACGGACGGGAATGTTCCACTCTCTGCGAAATCATATAAAGTTCCCATAAATGGCTCTATTGATGTACTGGATATCAGATAAACATTATTATCGTCATCTGCTTTCTTCACATAATACTGATTATTTGAAGATTCCATACCGACTTCAAGAGTCGTATCACCATCTGCAGTTGTCAGCGTAATCGTATTCTGTGGAGAATCCAGATCATATTCACTTAAATCTTCTACATCTGAAATCTCCTGGTCGGCAGTCAGGGAAGCAACTCCCTTGACTGCACTGTCAACTGTATCCTGATTTACCGGAAAATCAGCATCTGATTTTTCCGTCCAGGTATCGTCTTTTTTATCAAATTCTACTTCATTCTGGTCTGCGGTAAATGAAACTGCTGTTATATTATCTGCCTCCAGACTTACCAGATCTACGCTTGTATCCTTCTCTTCTGCCTCTTTTGCTTCCTGTAAAGATACATAATGATTTACACCAACGTAAGCTCCTGATACTACTCCCAGCACAACTACTGCCGAAACAAGTTTGACTGTTTTTTTCTTCATTTATGCTTTTCTCCTTTTCAGCCATACCATGAATCCAATTACCAGGAATACTACCGGGATGATTCCCATTACCATGATTTTCCAGAAGCTTACATCGTAAGCAGTCAGTGTCAGATAAGAAATCTGCAGGTTCTTGGACGGAACAGAAATTGTAGAAGTCTCATCAGAGCTGCACATCCAGTTCAGGGAGCTCATGATCATCTGCTCATTTCCACCGGATACCATCTGGTTGATCTGACTTTCCATCAGATTGGAGGAAGTATAATAAACGATCTGTGTCTCTTTGTCATCATCCAGTGTTTCTGTGATACTTACACCGAGGTCAAATGGTCCGTCAATATCATCATCTGTTTTATCAATTGTTCCACTGTTGACATCCACTTTGGAATAAGCACTGTCAGAACTTGTCAGAAGACTGTTGATCGTAACAGTGTCTCTGACGCTGTCCGTCTTTTTGATTCCCTGTGCATAAGGCATCAGTACATAGTAACCTTTGGATGCAAAGTCTGAGATTGCATCAGTACTGTTGACTGTCGGTACCAGATAATAAGGCATCTGCGCATAATGCTGTGAATCACCTTCAATTACGATACCATCCGTTCTCTCTACACCATAGTTCTGAAGAACTGCATCAAAGTTATCCATAGATTCTTCTGTATAATCAGAGAAGATCAGTGCTTTTCCGCCATTTTCAAGATAATCAATGATTGCATCTTTCTCAGATTCGGAAATATCAGAAGTTGGTGCGTTGATGAGCAGGCAAGCAGCATCATCCGGGACACTTTCTTCTGTGATCAGGTTCAGAGATTTGATATCAATATTTGCTTTCTGGATATCTTCCTGAAGAGTAGAATCCAGGTCTTTTTCACCATGTCCATCCAGTGTATAAAGAACCGGAAGGTCTTCGGAAGTTACATAGGAAATAGCACTGTCGATCTGTCCTTCTCCGTCAAATGCTGTCGTTGTGGACTGATACGTATTATAATCAATCGAAGATTCATAAATACTGCTGTAATTTACGACTTTGCTTCTGTCTCCACATACAACGATCAGGCTGTTTGCTGCAACTTCATCACTTGTGTACTCAGAAGTAAATTTCGGATTTACAACCGGGTCTTTCTGCTCTACTGTAATATGGTCAGATTCTTCCTCATATTTTTCCAGCAGTTTCTTAATTGTTTCATCTTCAGAACCGCTCTGTACGACCTGATAAATGGTCACATCTTTGTCCAGATCTTTCAGGAATTTCTTTGTGTCATCCCCGATACTGTAAAGTTTCTGTTCGCTGACATCCACTTCTGTATATTTAGATGGAAGGGAACCAACGATCATATTTACCACAAGAACGATCACTACAAAAACAGCACTGATAACAACACTGTAAGAACCGTTCTTGATGTATTTTTTATTCATGGAATCCTTTATTTTCTGTTTTAAAGGTTTCTTTTCTTTTTTGGCTTTCTCTTTTGCCGGATTTTCAATCTTATCTGCTTTCTTTGCTTTCAGTTTTTCCGTAAATTTCATTGTCTCCCACCTCCTTAATTCCAACGTCTCTTGGCAATCGACTGTACAGTCAGGAACAGGCAGACTGCAATCACAGACACGAAATACAAAACGCCTTTGACATCAAAGATTGCATTTGCAAAGTTGTCAAAGTGACTGCTCAGGTTAAAGATATCCAGCACTTTCTGAATTCCGCCTGAGAAGAAGCTGGAATTTACAACATACACAATTGCCAGGGCAATCTCACCAACTACACAGATGACTGCTGAGATCAGGAAGTTTTTGATCATTGTATAGATTATGATCGCTGCTGCCAGAATCAGAAGTCCAAATGTGATGCAGGTGGAAAGTGCACCTTCTGAGAAGAAAGAGGAAATTCCGTTCATCATATAGAAAGCAAACAGAATTACAAAAGTCAGCACTGCCGCAATGACCTGGCTTTCTGTCAGAGATGAGATAAACACTCCGATTGCAAGGTTTGCGCATCCAAGAAGGAAGAATCCCAGGATTGCTGTATACGCAGCTCCCAGAGAAACTGTTCCGAATTTTGTCATGATCAGTGGATACACACACATGATCAGCATTGGAATTGCAAAGATCGTAACCAGTGCAAGATATTTTCCAAAAACGATTTTTTCAACAGATACAGGTGCTGTCAGAAGCAGCTGGTCTGTTTTCTGTTTACGTTCTTCTGCAAGGACTCTCATGGTAAGGATCGGTACACTGATCAGAAATACAAAGGTCAGTGCACTTAATGTGTACTCAAAACGAGGATATGCTGCTCCAAGCTGATATGCTGAAAAATAAATACCTGTCAGAAGCAGGATAAAAAATATGAACAGGTAGCCGATCATGGAAGTAAGGTAACTTCTCAGCTCCCTTTTATATACTGCGATCATTTATTTTCCCCCTCCTTTTTGTCTGTCTCTTTTTCGTTCTTTTTCTTCTTATCATCTTCGGTCAGTTCAAGGAAGATTTCCTCCAGAGATACTTTCTTAGACTGCATTTCCAGAATCGGGCAGTGTGCATCTGCCATCCTGAAGAATACTTCTTCTCGGACATCCATATCCTCTTTCGTAGAAAGCGTTACATTCCATGCATGTTCTTCCTTCGCAGATGCGACAGTGATATCTTTCACACCATCAATCTGTCCAAGTGCAATGCGAATATGATCTTTATCACCTTTCACAAGCAGATTTAAGGTATTGGAACCTTCTGCAAGTTTACCAAGGTTTTCCGGTGTATCACTGGCAACCAGTTTTCCATGAGAAATGATCAATACATAATCGCAGACAGCACTGACTTCTGACAGAATATGCGAACTTAAAATAACCGTATGTTTCTTCTTAAGGCTCTTGATCAGATCACGGATCTCAATGATCTGTTTCGGGTCAAGACCTACGGTTGGCTCATCCAGGATGATTACTTCCGGATAACCAAGAATTGCCTGTGCAAGTCCAACTCTCTGTCTGTAACCTTTGGACAGATTCTTGATCAGACGGTTTTTCATATCGGTAATCTTTACCATTTCCATGACATCTTCTACCATGGATTTTTTTTGATCTTTTGGGATTTTTTTGAGATCAGCGACGAAATTCATATATTCGCCTACTGTCATATCGAAATAAAGAGGCGGCATCTCCGGCAGATAGCCGATGCATTTTTTTGCCTGCTCCGGTTCATCCAGTATGTCATGACCATCAATGGTTACCGTACCCTCCGTAGATGCTATATAACCGGTAATCATATTCATAGTCGTAGATTTACCAGCTCCGTTTGGCCCCAGAAAGCCGTAGATTTTGCCTTTCTCAATTTTAAAAGAAAGGTGGTCAACTGCCGTATGGTCTCCATAGCGTTTGACCAGATTGTTTACTTCAATCACAAGTCTCTCCTCCTTTTTCTTTAAACAGAATATTGTATTCTGCAAATATTTACAAAATAAAAGATGCCTCCAGGTGAAACAGAGATAGGGGGTACCTGGAAGCATCTTCCATCATGAGCCGGCTTTAACGTCTGCTCTGAAAATATTCTATGAGGAAGTTGTGATAAAAATTGGATAAATCTGTGATGATTTTGTGAAAATAAAACGTATTTTTGAAATAGTTTTTCTAAAAACAGTTTCTGTTTATGAAAGAGGCTCTTTCAGTGGTGTTCCTGCTTTACGCGGATAGCGGCCCGGTGTTGGTTTCATTTTCTCGATCACAACGAGAGAACGCTGGATTTCAGAATCCGGAAGATTAAAATAAACCACATCCTGAATCTTGCCGCCGAGGATCTTAACTGCTTTTTCTGCCTGCTGCAGTTCTTCCTGAACCGTGCCAGACTTGTAAGAAATAAAATTTCCGCCCACTTTTACATATGGAAGACAGTACTCAGACAACGTAGCCAGATTGGAAACCGCGCGGGATACGCACAGATCATACTGCTCACGGTATGCTTTATTTTTGGCAAATTCTTCTGCCCTGCCATGAATTGCAGTAATATTTTCCAGTTTCAGAAGAGCAAATGTTTCTTCGAGAAAATTAACTCTCTTCTTCAATGAGTCAAGAAGACAGGCTTCCAGATGCGGAAACGCAATCTTAAGTGGTACTCCCGGAAATCCGGCTCCTGTTCCGATATCCATGATTTTGCTGACTTTTGTCATATCTACTGCCTTCACACAGGCAAGACTGTCCAGAAAATGCTTTACCAGCACTTCCTGAAACTCGGTAATACCAGTCAGGTTCATGACCTTGTTTTTTTCTACCAGATATTCATAAAAATCAATAAACTGCTGTTTCTGTGTATCATTCAGAGCAATTCCGAGTTCTTCACACCCTTGCTCCAGTACTTTCAGATCATAAGACAATATTATATCCTCCTATTCTCAGGAATTTGAATTTCTTCTGTATTGTTCAAGATAAACCAGCAGTACAGAAATATCCGCAGGAGATACTCCTGAAATACGAGATGCCTGTCCGATAGAGATTGGACGGTATTCTTCCAGTTTCTGCCTTGCTTCGATGCGAAGACTTCCAACCTTTTCATAATCCAGGTCTTCCGGAATTTTCTTTGCTTCCAGTTTTTTGAACTGCTCTACCTGCTTCAGCTGTCTCTTGATATATCCTTCATATTTCAGATTGATCTCTACCTGCTGTTTCACATCCCATGGAAGCTCCGGTCTTTCTTTATCAATTGGTGCCAGATCTTCATAATTCAGTTCCGGTCTGCGGATCAGTTCTGCAATCGTTGTTCCGGATTTCAGAAGTGTACTTTCTTTTTCTTCCAGCAGTTTCTGGACTTCCGGTGTTCCGCCGATCGTTGCATGTTCGGTACGCTCGATCTCTTTCTGAATTGCCTCTTCTTTTCGAAGAACTGCCTGATATGTTTCTTCATCGATCAGGCCAACCTGATATCCTTTTTTACGGAGACGAAGATCTGCATTATCCTGTCTCAGCAGAAGACGATATTCCGCACGGCTCGTCATCATTCGATACGGTTCATGGTTTTCTTTTGTAACCAGGTCATCGATCAGCACTCCAATATAGGCTTCGGAACGATCCAGAACCAGCTGTTCCTGTCCTTTTACCTCCATGGCTGCATTGATTCCGGCAATCAGCCCCTGTGCTGCTGCTTCTTCATATCCGGAGCTTCCGTTAAACTGTCCGCTACTGAACAGACCTTTGATCTTTTTGAATTCCAGAGTCGGATACAGCTGCCGTGGATTGATGCAGTCATATTCAATTGCATAGGCGTTCTTAACAATCTTTGCATGTTCCAGTCCCGGAACAGAATGGTACATTTCATCCTGTACATCTTCCGGAAGAGAACTGGACATACCTCCAATATACATTTCATTCGTATAAAGTCCTTCTGGTTCAATAAATACCTGATGACGTTTTTTATCCGCAAAACGAACGACCTTGTCCTCGATAGATGGGCAGTATCTCGGTCCGGTACCTTCAATCATACCGGAATACAGTGGCGAACGGTCCAGATTGTTACGGATGATCTCATGCGTCTTTTCGTTTGTATAAGTCAGCCAGCAGGACTTCTGCTGGATCTGTACAGACTCCGGATCTGTTGAGAATGAAAATGGAACTACTCTTTCATCACCAAACTGCTCTTCCATTTTGGAATAATCGATCGTATTTCCGGCAATTCGTGCCGGTGTTCCTGTCTTGAAGCGGAACATCTCGATTCCAAGCTCTTTGAGTGAATCAGTCAGGTAATTGGCTGCCTGCAGTCCGTTCGGTCCGGTATAATTGCTGACATCACCGTAGATACATCTTGCTTTCAGGTACGTTCCTGTACAGAGTACAACTGCCTGGCAGTGATAAACTGCCCCTGAATAAAGCTGCACTCCTGTAATTTTGCCCTCTTCCACGAGGAGCTTTGTGACTTCTCCCTGTTTAATGGTCAGATTTTCCTGATTTTCCAGAGTTTTTCTCATCTCTGTGCTGTATGCCTGTTTATCCGCCTGTGCTCTCAGTGAGTGTACTGCCGGACCTTTTGACTTATTCAGCATCTTGGACTGGATAAATGTCTTATCAATATTTTTACCCATCTCTCCGCCAAGCGCATCCAGTTCCTTTACCAGATGTCCCTTGGAGCTGCCGCCGACATTCGGGTTACATGGCATTAAGGCAATACTGTCTACGCTTACCGTAAACATTACTGTATCCAATCCCAGACGTGCACAGGCAAGTGATGCTTCACATCCTGCATGTCCCGCTCCTACTACAACAATATCACAGGTTTTTTCCAGTGTTTTTGTCTCCATTATTTATCTTCCCTTCTTATTTACCAACGCAGAATTTGCTGAAAATCTCGTTTACGAGGTCTTCTCCCACAGATTCACCCACGATGCGTCCAAGACTCTCGTACGCATTCATCAGGTCAATGGAAAAGAAATCCTCAGACATTCCCATATCAATACTGTCCATTACAAGCTTCAGGCTTTCCTTTGCTTCTTCAAGTGCGGCCTTATGACGTGCATTTGTAATATATACCTCATCGTTAAAGGAAAGCTCTCCATGGAAAAACATCCTCTTGATCTCATCTTCCAGCTGGCTGATCCCGGTTTCTTCCACAACGGATACCGGAATGACCGGGCTTCCTGTTTTTGCCTTTAATTCTTCAATATCAACAGCCGCCTCAAGATCTGTTTTATTGTAAATCACAATACTCTTCCGTCCGGAAAGTAATTCCATGATCTCACGGTCATTATCATCCAGCGGCAGCGAAGAATCTACAACATAAAGGATCAGATCTGCATCTTCCGCCATCTGTTTTGCCTTACCGACTCCGATCTTTTCGACAACATCTTCTGTCTCACGGATTCCGGCAGTATCGATCACGCGAAGCGTGATCCCGTTCAGAGAAATATATTCCTCCAGAATATCTCTTGTCGTTCCGGCAATTTCTGTAACGATCGCCCTGTCTTCTCCAACCAGAAAATTCAGAAGGGACGACTTTCCTGCATTTGGTTTACCAAGGATAACCGTCTTGATCCCTTCCTGTATCATCCTTCCATCGTCCGCTGTTTTCAACAGTTCACTGATATTTTCACTCTCTTTTTCCACAATTTCCTGCAGCTCCTGTGGATAGTCTGTGAGGTCAAAATGTTCCGGATCATCCAGTGCAGTCTCTATATATGCAATCTGGTGAAGCAGTCTTGCACGAATTTCTTTAACAGCCCGCTGTACAGAACCCTTTAACTGTTCGACAGAACTTTTGAGTGCCATAGAATTCTTTGCCTGAATGACATCCATAACTGCCTCTGCCTGAGACAGATCCAGCCTTCCGTTCAGAAATGCTCTTTTTGTAAACTCTCCCGGTTCTGCGATTACCGCACCATTTTTCAGGACAGTTTCCAGAATACGTTTCATGGCATATACACCGCCATGACAATCTATTTCTACGGTGTCCTCACCCGTATATGTGTGAGGTCCTCTCATGATCATAACCAGTACTTCATCTACAACTTCTTCTCCATCATAGATAAATCCATAATGAATGGTATGGCTGCCGACTGTACGAATATCTTTTTTGCCGTTTTTGGAACGATAGATTTTCGCGATCACATTCATAGCGTCTTCGCCACTGATACGGACAATACCAATACCTGAAGCACTCATTGCTGTAGAGATTGCTGCAATTGTTGCGTCCATATTTCCTCCATGGTAATATCTGTTATCACAGATATTTTATTATTAATTTTTACAAAATCGATTGCTTTCAGAACTTTACAAAAAAGATGTTACCCCAGGTAAGCACACACGTCAAGACGTGTTATTCACGCTTTCACCTAGAATAACATCTTTTTTAAATTCATATATTAATATCTTTTTAATTTAACAACTACATGACGGTAAGGTTCCTCACCCTCACTGACTGTTTCAACAAATTTATTTCCCTGCAGTGCAGAGTGGATGATTCTTCTTTCGTATGGATTCATCGGCTCAAGTACAACAGGCTTTCTGGTCTTTTTCACCTTGTAGGCAATTCCTCTTGCAAGGTTTTCCAGAGTCTCTTTACGACGTCTTCTGTAATCCTCTGTATCAAGTTTGACACGGATATAATCGGATTTGCCCTTGTTTACAACAAGGCTTGTCAGATACTGGAGAGAATCCAGTGTCTGTCCTCTCTTACCAATGAGGATTCCCATGTCTTCGCCCTCAAAATCAACTTCCAGACAACCATCTGTTGTGTTGTATTTTGAAGTGATCTGAACTTCTCCAAGATCCATGGAACCAAATACATCGCGAAGGAATACAAGTGCTCTCTCTTCAATATCTTTGATTTCTTCCGGATCTGTAATGATTTCGATCGGTTTTGATGCTTTTACCGGTTTTTCTTTCGCCGGTCTTTCTTTCTGTTCTTTTACCGGTTTCTCTTTTGCCGGTTTTTCTTTTGCAAGTCTCGGCTGTTTTTCTTCTTTTGATGCTTTTGCGGTTTCTGTCTTAGTCTCCGGTTTCACATCGTTCTGTCTGGAAACGGATTTCGGTGCAGATTTCTGTGTTTCTTTTACGCTATCTTCTTTAAAAGCATCAATTTTAACAGAATCAACGATTTTTTCGATTTCTTTTTCTTCGGAATTATCTTCTACTTTACGAGCTTTGATAATTGCCGGTTTACTTCCGATTCCAAAGAATCCGGAACTTCCTTCGCTGACTACCTGAATATCAAGCTGATCACTGGATACACCCAGTTCAATACATGCCTTTGTAATTGCCTCGTTCTTTGTTTTGGCTGAAAACTGCATATATTCATCCATGGTAAAACCCCGACCTTCCTTTCCTTATTTCTTCTTATTACGTTCTTCGTAATCTCTTACAAGATTTGCCTTGGCTGTGATACTTCCGGCTTTTGCATGAGATGCATTCTTATAAGCTTCCTCAACCTTCTTTGCACGACTTGCTTCATTAGTACCGCTCATGCCTTTATCAATCTTATTGATGTTTCGGGCGCTCTGATGAGCCTGGTTTGTGATCTTCTGCGGCGGAAGTCCTTCTTTTGCTCTCTTGGCTTCCATCTTTTTCATATTTTCATTAACAAGGTCATCAATGTTCATCTTGTTCAGATGACGGTTGATCAACAGCTGCTGGATACTTCTTACTACTGAACTTGCGATCCAGTAAATACCAAGACCTACCGGGAAGGTGAAACAGAAGAATGCTGACATAAGCGGCATTACTGTGTTCATTGTCTTCATGGAGCTTGCCATTGCATTGTTGTCATCGTTTCCGCTTGGAGCTGCCTGTGGCATAAGCTTCAGGTTGAGCATCTGTGTAGCCCAGGAAAGAAGCGGAATTGCAATCGCTGCAATGATAAGGATGATAGATCCCGTTTTGATATAACTCAGTGGCTGGTCAGCGATGTTCAGCACACCAAATGTCTGCATCTTCTGGATTTCAGAAGCAGTCTTGCTGATCTGATCTGAAAATCCGGAGAACTGGCTGATCTCCTGTAAGGATTTCCACTGAGACGGAGACAGAGCGTACAGGAAATCTACGATAGAATCCGCATTGTCAGTAACCTGTCTTACTCGTGTCATCTTGTTGTCTGTGATAAAGTTGTTGATGATGTCTGTAAATCCGTCTACTGCAAGGATTTTTGTGCAGACACCGTTAAATACATTGTAAACACTTCCAACATAAGCCGGAATGTTCTGGATTACCTGATACAGTGCAAACAGGATCGGCATCTGGATTGCCAGCTGGACACAGCTTCCTGTCGCAGATACGCCATATTTCTGGTATACTGCCTGCGTTTCTTCCTGCATCTTCATCATGGAATCCTGGTCTTTTTTACCCTGGTATTTCTTCTGGATCTTCTGGATCTCAGGCTGCATGATCGCACTCAGCTTAGAGAATTTCTGCTGTTTGACCTGCAGAGGAGTCATACAAAGGTAGATCAGGATACTGAAAATAATAATACAAAGACCGATGTTCTGAATTCCAACTGCATCCAGAACCTTGTAGATTGCATTCATGATCCATCCCATTACTACTGCAATCTGACCAATGATCGGGGTACCACTCTTAGTAGCCAAAATCATACTTTCCAATTTTCTAGTTCCTCCTGGATAATCTTATGAAGTATACCGTCCAAGCGGACAGCTTCTGCTCCATTTACACTTATGGTACGGGATCATATCCTCCATGAGAAAAAGGATTACACCGTAATATCCTCCATACTGCAAGTAATCCTCCCTTAAGCGCACCATATTTTTCGATTGCTTCCAAACCATATTGAGAACATGTGGGAATATAAGGACACTTTGTTCTCTTCATCGGTGAAATATAAATCTGATAGAGTCGTATCATTTTAATAAGAAGTTTCTTCATCCGTTCCTCCTGCAATTGCATGCTTCTGTGCCAGATTCATAAAGGCACTTTCAATCTCCTGATAACTTCTGTCTTTTGCAGAATTACGGGCGATCACTACAATATCAAGATTTCTGTCAAATTTTTCTTCATTTAAACGATAGCTTTCTCTGATCAGCCTGGTGAGTCTGTGGCGAACCACACTATTCCCTACTTTTTTACTTACTGATATTCCCAGACGATTCATCATGTGCTGATTAGGCAGCACGTACATCACCAGATACCGATTTGCTTTTGATGTTCCACGCTTGTAAACCTGTTGAAAATCTCTGTTTTTCTTTAAGGACTCTGAATATTTCATCGAATCCTCCTTTTTTCATTATAGAAGAAAAGACCACATCAACTGCGGTCTTATATCTTTAGGCTGATAACTGTTTTCTTCCTTTTAATCTTCTGGCAGCTAATACTTTACGGCCACCTTTTGTGCTCATACGAGCTCTGAATCCATGAACTTTAGCTCTGGATCTTTTCTTTGGCTGAAATGTCATTTTCATAGGTAAAGCACCTCCTTTATCTATTATAGCGTATTCGTAATATTTTCCTAGAACATCATTTCAATTATATTCATAATGACCCTGTTCGTCAAGCCAAAAATATTAAAAATATCAAGAAATATCAGCATTTCGGCCAATTGTGGATTAACCCACACATCTATGTGGAAAGTTATGGTTAACGTAAAGTTATCCACTTTTTGTGGATAACTTGTGGATAACTCTAATTTTTCCTGCGTTTTTATCCCCATTTTTCGACTGTTTTTTACACAGTATCCTAAAAAAAGCCTTTATTTTACATCTTTTTCAGTGTGGATACACTTATACACAATCCCCATAGTCCTTTTTCCACTATTTCCTATGTTATGTAAACTTATGGGGTTTTATCCACCATTTCATGGTTATACACATGTGGACAAAGTGGAAAACTATCCCCGTAACATGTGAATTTTCCCCCTTTATACCCCCAATTAACCGTTGCTAATCACGCGAATTTATTATAATATATAAAAGGATATTTATGTCTTTTGACTTATACAATAAACTTTCAAAAAACCAGGAGATAGAAACATGGATAAAGTGATTGAAAATTGGGATAAAATTCTGCAGACCGTTAAAGCAGATTACGATGTAGGCGATGTTGCCTTTAATACCTGGCTGAAGCCGCTAAAAGTCTATGATGTCAAGGATAATGTGATTACAATTCTTGTTCCTTCCGAACAGGTTGTTTTAATAAACCTTCTTAATAAGAAGTATAAGCTTCTCCTTCAGGTTACTATTTGCGAAATAACCGGCATGGATGAATGCGAAGTCAAATTCATATCTCCTGATGAGGCACCCAAAAAAGAAGTTTCTTCTTATGATAATGCTGCAGCAGAAACAGGTCTTACCGATATTGACCGCCGCTGTGAAGAAGCTCACCTCAATCCCAAATATATTTTTGATACCTTTATCGTCGGTAACAATAATAAATTTGCGCAGGCCGCAGCCCTTGCAGTTGCTGAATCTCCTGGAGATACATACAACCCGCTGTTTATCTATGGAGGTGCCGGCCTTGGTAAGACCCATCTTATGCATTCCATCGCTCATTACATTATTGAGCACGATGAAAACAGCAAAGTTTTGTATGTTACCAGTGAAGAATTTACCAATGAACTGATTGAAACGATCCGAAACGGAAACAACTCAGCAATGTCCAAATTCCGTGAAAAATACAGAAACATCGATGTTCTTCTTGTCGATGATATTCAGTTTATTATAGGAAAGGAATCTACACAGGAAGAATTTTTCCATACCTTCAACAGTCTTCACAGTGCGAAAAAACAGATCATCATATCTTCTGATAAACCGCCAAAAGATATGGAAATCCTGGAAGAGCGTTTCCGTTCCAGATTCGAATGGGGTCTGATCGCAGATATCACCCTTCCGGATTATGAGACTCGAATGGCTATTCTTCATAAGAAAGAAGAGCTGGAAGGCTATAATATCAGCGAAGAAGTCATCAAATATATCGCAACAAATATCAAATCCAATATCCGTGAACTGGAAGGTGCTTTCAACAAAGTCATGGCCAGCTCCAAACTGGAAAAGAAAGAAGTAACCCTGGAACTTGCCGAACAGGCATTAAAAGACATTATTTCACCGGATGAACAGAAGGTGATCACTCCGGATTACATTATTTCTGTAGTTGCTGAGCATTATCACGTAACAGTTGCAGATCTCTGCGGCAATAAACGAAGCTCCAAGATCGTTATGCCTCGACAGATTGCCATGTACCTTTGCCGCGATATTATCGATACTTCGCTCAAAACAATCGGCAAAAATCTGGGAGACCGTGACCATACCACAGTTATGCACGGGATAGAGAAGATTGAGAACGAATTAAAGACAAATGATAACCTCAAAAACTCCATTGACACATTAAGGAAAAAAATTAATCCACAGGGTTAAAGGACTTTTCCACACACAATTTTAACTTTGAAAGTCGTTTATACACGGAGTTATACAGTTAAGAAATCCCCGTTTTTCAAGGTTTGAAAGACTTTTTCACATATTCACACCCCCCTAAGGCGGCTACGGCGGATTTCTTTATATATTTTTATTTATAAAGCCAATTCTGAAACAGGAAGGGAGTTATACACAACATGAAAATAATCTGTTCCAAAAGTAATCTTTTAAAAAGCGTAAATATATCTTTGAAAGCTGTACCATCCAAAACAACAATGCCAATTCTTGAATGTATTCTTATGGATGCAACAACAAATCAGATCAAATTTACTACCAATGACATGGAACTTGGTATTGAAACAATCGTTGATGGTCATATTGAAGAAAAAGGTATGGTTGCTCTTGATGCGAAAATCTTTTATGAAATCATTCGAAGACTTCCGGATAATGATGTAACCATTACCACAGACAGCAATTTCGTAGCTACTATCACCTGTGAAAAAGCCAAATTTACAATCCCGGGCAAAGCAGGCGAAGATTTTGCATATCTTCCGGTTATTGAAAAAGATGAATCACTGACTCTTTCTCAGTTTACTTTGAAAGAAATGATTCGTCAGACAATCTTTTCCATTGCAGTTAATGAAAATAACCGTCTGATGACCGGAGAATTGTTTGAACTCAAAGATAATTGTCTGAAAATTGTTTCCCTGGATGGTCATCGTATCTCTATCCGTAAGATGCCTCTGAAAAAAGAATATTCAGATCGCAAGATCGTTGTTCCGGGCAAAACATTAAGTGAGATCAGCAAGATCCTGTCCGGTGAAATTGATGATCAGGTAAGCATCTATTTTACAAAAAATCATATTCTGTTTGAATTTGATCAGACCATGGTTGTTTCCAGACTGATCGAAGGAGAATATTTCCGTATTGATCAGATGCTTTCCAGTGATTACGATACAAAAGTCAGTGTAAACAAAAAAGAATTTCTTGACTGTATTGACAGAGCAACACTTCTGGTACGAGAAGGTGACAAGAAACCGATCGTAATTGAGATCAAAGACAACAGCATGGAACTGAAAATAGATTCTGCTATGGGTTCCATGAATGAAGATATTGATATTGAAAAAGATGGCAAAGACATTCTCATCGGCTTCAACCCGAAATTCCTTATCGATGCTTTGAAAGTTATCGATGATGAAGTAATTCATATGTATCTGATGAACCCGAAAGCACCATGTTTTATCAGAGATGATGAAGAAAACTACACATATCTGATCCTGCCGGTAAATATCAGTCAGAATCAGAGCAGATAAAAACAGAATCAGTCCAGATAAGAGGTGAACGATTTGGAGATCAAAATCAGAGATGAATTTATAAAACTCGGACAGGCTTTGAAACTTGCCGGAGTCGTAGAAGACGGAGTGGAAGCAAAGTATGCGATTCAGGATGGTCTTGTTCAGGTAAATGGTGAAGTTGACCAGCGAAGAGGCCGTAAGGTTTATGAAGGTGATGTGATCACTTTTGAAGATCAGGAAATCAAAGTCATCAGATAATTATGTATATAGAATCAATAGAGCTTAAGAATTTCAGAAATTATCAGGATCTGCAGCTGGGTTTTGATAAAGGAACCAATATTTTTTACGGAGATAATGCGCAGGGCAAAACCAATATTCTGGAATCTGTGTATATCTGCGGGACAACGAAATCACATAAAGGAAGTAAAGACAAAGAAATCATTCGTTTTGGAGAGGAAGAATCTCATATTCGAATGATGGTAAAAAAGGATGGGCTTTCTTATAAGATTGACATGCATCTTCGTAAAAATAAGGCAAAAGGTGTGGCAATCAATGGATTACCGATCAAAAAAGCCAGGGAATTATTTGGAATCGTAAATCTTGTTTTTTTCTCACCGGAGGATCTGAATATCATCAAAAACGGACCTGGTGAGAGACGAAGATTTATGGATCTGGAATTATGCCAGCTTGACCAGATATATCTGACGGATCTGGCAGGATATAATCATATCGTAAATCAGAGAAACCGTCTTCTGAAAGATCTTTACCAGAATCCTTCTTTACGGGAAACACTGGAAATCTGGGATATTCAGATGCTGCAGTACGGCAGGAAGATCATTGAAAAAAGGCGGGATTTTGTCAGAGACCTGAATGATGTGATACAGGATATCCATCGTAATCTGACGGGTGGAGAAGAACATCTTGAGGTCATTTATGAACCGAGTACAGAGTCAGAATGCTTTGAAGAAACTTTGAAAAAAAACAGAGAACGTGATATACGGATGAAAATGACATCTGCCGGTCCACACAGAGATGATCTGTGTTTCATGGTAAACGGAATCGATATCCGGAAATTTGGTTCACAGGGACAGCAGAGAACAGCGGCCCTGTCTTTGAAACTTTCAGAAATCTATCTGGTAAAAGAAAAAATAAAAGATACGCCGATACTTCTTCTGGATGATGTACTTTCAGAGTTGGACAGCAACAGACAGACATATCTGCTGGACAGCATTCATGATATACAGACACTGATCACCTGTACGGGACTGGATGATTTTGTGAGCCACCAGTTTCATATCAACAAAGTTTTCAAAGTGGTAAAAGGAGAAGTGTTTAACCCTGTAAATTAAAACATTTTTGTGGTTATCACGTTTTGACAAGCATTATGGCATATGTTACACTGTTTTTAATATTGGAAAGTTGGTGAATGCATTGGATAAAGAGGAATTTCGGATCAAACTTGAAGAAATAAATCGCCTTGTAGAAAAGAAAAATTACAAGGATGCCATGGAAGTGGTAGACAGTATTGACTGGCGTCGTGTTAAGAATGTTCGTACATTATGTGTTGTTGGAGAAATCTATGCAGCAAATAAAAGATACGAAGACAGTAAGGAAATCTTCCTTTTGGCTTATCACAGAGCCCCGATTGGCAAAAATATTTTATATCGCTTAATTGAAGTATCCCTCAAGATGAAGGATATCAGCGAAGCAGAAGAATTCTATGAGGAATTTCTGGAGGTTGCACCAAATGATAACACCAGATATATCCTCAATTACAAAATCTGTAAGGAAAAACAGGTTTCTCTGGATGAACAGATCAGAATCCTGGAAGAATACAAAGAGAAAGAATTTACAGAGCGCTGGTCTTATGAACTGGCAAAACTGTATTATCAGAATGGAGATACTCAGAAGTGTCTGAGTCTTTGTGATGAAATGGTTCTCTGGTTCAGTGACGGAAAATACGTTATGAAGGCACTGGATCTCAAGAACAGAATGGGAATGCTGACTGGAGAAGAAAAAGAAAAATATGACAGTCAGTTTATTCCAAAACTTACACCTGTAGAAGAGGCGGAGTCTATCAATGAAGAAAAGCCTGCGCAGGAAGTGAAAACTGCAGAAGAGGACGGACCTGTGATCGAGAGCGTAGCAATCGATGAGAGAGATGTCAACAGTGCAGAAAGTCTTCAGGAAAAAATCTCGAAAGGTATCAGAGATATCTTCAGTGGAAACAAAAAGAAAGAAACTGAAGAAGATTTCATGAAAGAAGAACAGGAAGCTCCGGAAGAAGTCCAGGAGGAACTTATAAAAGATATTTCTTCTGATGAGACTGATGTGAATGTTCCGGAACTTGAGCCGGAAGATGCAGTGATCCATCCGCCTAAGAATCCAGGACAGTCTGTTTTCAGCAATATGGAAGAAATGATCGAGCAGGTTACCGAAGAGGAGATCAAGAACGGTCCGGAAGAACCGATTGCAGAAGAAAATACGGAGGCACTGGAATCAGAGGAGACTCTGAAAGCAGCTGAGCCTGCTGAAACGGTTGAAGCTGAGAAGGAAGATAAAGCGGCTGAGAATACAGAAAAACAGGAAGAACAGCCGGTTGAAATGAAAATTCCGGAGCTTGAAATTCCAGAATCCATGAAGAATATGAATCTGGATAATCCTGAAGAAATAGAAATTCCAAAAGCACCGGATATCTGTCTGCCAGGTGCAGAGAATGCATCTTCAGATGATTTTGAATTTAATCTTGAAGACACGATCCTTGCAGCTGCGTCTGCCCAGGGAATTGAAATTCCGAAAGGACCGATTCCGGCAAAGAAACCAGCTGAAGAGGTTCAGGAAACTGTTCCGGAAGACGATGAAGAATATATGTCCGAAGAAGACCTTCAGAGTGCAGAGGATGAATTTATGAATGGTCCGGCAGGAAAAGAAACAGAGCCGGAACAGGATGAAACGGAATCCTATGAGAATGATAAGGAAGAACCGGAAACGGATGAATTTGATTCTCTGATGGAAGATGATGAAGATTTCGGAGAAGAAGACGGTTATGAAGATGAGGATGATCTGCTGAAAGGAATGGATTTCCTCAATGATATTGATAATGCAGAGACAATGGAAATCCCTGTCAGGGAAGTCAAGAAATCCAAACCTGCGAAAAAAGCAAAAAAACCGGTTTCAGAGGAAGAAGAACTGGAACAGCTGATCGATTCTATGCAGCCTGAGAAAAATAAAGAAGATATCATTCCGAGGGAAAAAGTACTTACAGAGGATGAAGAGAAGCTCTTTACATACTTTGCAAAAGTACCTGGACTGAAAGAACAGATCCTTGATACGCTTTGTGATGTACAGATGGGAGCAGCAGATAAAACATCCAGAACAGGTAACGTGATTGTTATGGGTGGTCGTGAAACCGGAAAAACCCGCCTGATCTCAAGTCTGATCCCTGCAATCTGCAAAGAGCTGAATCTGGATGCATCCAAAGTCGCTTATGTATTTGCAGATCAGATCAATGGCAAGAATATTGCAGAGATTGTCAGCAAGATGGCAGGAGGATTCCTGGTTATCGAAAACGCAAATCAGCTTACCAAAGAAACAGTAAATCAGCTGAACAAAGCAATGGAATTCCGTACAGACGGTCTGATCGTTATCATCGAAGATGAAAAGATCGGTATGCGTAAACTGATTGCGAGATTCCCGAAATTTACATCCAAATTTACATCTATGATCAATATTCCGGTATTTACCAATGATGAACTTGTTAACTTTGCAAAAGTGTACACAAGAGAAAATGGATATACCATTGACCAGATGGGGATGCTTGCACTGTATAATCTGATCAGTACAAGTCAGAAAGAAGATCAGCCGATGAATGTAGGTGCTGTCAAAGAAATCATTGACAATGCCATTGCAAAATCAAAAGGCGGACTTCGCAAGCTGATAGGCAAGAAGAAAGTCAATCCTGACGGATACATGGTACTTTACGAGAAAGATTTCAGCTGAAAAATTAAAATGAGCATAAGCAACAGGAGGAAATTATGACCAGACCCTATCTTGGAAACCCGAAATATACCATTGAAGTTCTTCAAAAGTACGGATTTGTGTTCCAGAAAAGGTTTGGTCAGAATTTTCTGATCGATACCCGTGTTCTGGACAGAATCATTGAAGCATCTGAAATTACAAAAGATGATTTTGTACTGGAGATTGGACCAGGGATAGGAACGATGACCCAGTATCTGGCAGATGCGGCCAGAGAGGTTACTGCAGTTGAGATTGATGACGCGTTGATCCCGATTCTTCAGGATACACTGAAAGAGTGGGATAATGTATCCGTGATACATGGTGATATTCTGAAAACAGATATCCGGAAGATCGCAGATGAAAAGAATCAGGGACGTCCGATCAAAGTTGTGGCAAATCTGCCGTATTATATAACAACACCGATCATTATGGGTCTGTTTGAAAGTCATGTGCCTGTAGATTCCATTACGGTAATGGTCCAGAAAGAAGTTGCAGACAGAATGCAGACAGGTCCCGGATCCAAGGATTATGGTGCTTTATCACTGGCAGTACAGTATTATGCAAAACCGGAGATCGTTGCAAATGTCCCGCCGAACTGCTTTATGCCGAGACCGAAGGTTGGCAGTGCAGTGATCCGGCTGACCAGACATCAGAATCCACCGGTACAGGCAAAGGATGAAAAGCTGATGTTCCGTATTATCCGTGCTTCTTTTAACCAGAGAAGAAAGACACTGGCAAACGGATTAAAAAATTCGCAGGAATTGCAGTTTAGCAAAGAACAGGTTGAGCAGGCAATCACGGAATGTGGACTTCCACTGAATATCCGGGGTGAGGCCCTTACTCTGGAACAGTTTGCTGCACTGGCAGATATTTTTGCAGATATGAAATAATAAAATAACAACTATAAAAGGCATCCGGTGGCTGGTCGGGTGCCTTTTATAGTAATATTTATTAAATTTAAAAGGAAGGAGAGTTGATTGCTTTTCGGCAATCAACATATGAAAAAGAAAATTTTATAAAAATAATGTTGGCTGTATTATTTTTATGGTCTTAGTATATCCAGAAATTGTGATAGAATCATGTTTAACTTATGAAAAAAAAGTGAACGATTGTCGAAAGTTCTATGAATTAAGAATATTTTACAGCTTTTTTTTCAGAGTGTGTTATAATGCAGTTCGTATCATTGATAGAAAATGTAATTGTATTTATTCAGGAGGTAATTAAAATGATGAAAATAAACAGATTAAGCGCATTTATTCTTGCAGGAGCTCTTACATGTACCGCACCTGCCATGGTTTATGCAGATCAGACAACGGATGCTGCTGTAGATCAGGCAGTAGAACTTCTGGAGCAGAGTGGAGTAGATGACCTGTTATCAGATCCGGATAAAGTGGTAGATCTTATTATCGCTGCCAAAGAAACTCTGGGAACAGTAGATGTAACAGATGATCAGATCAGCAGTGCGCTGGATGTTGCCGCTGGAGAATTAGGAGTAACTCTTTCTGATTCTGACAAATCCACATTAATTCAGCTGTACAATAAATTCAAAAATATGGATCTGGATGAGAATGAACTGAGATCTCAGGTAAACAAAGTATATGACAAACTGGAAAGCCTTGGAATTACGAAAGAAGATGTGAAGGGAATTCTTGGCAAACTTGTCAATCTTGTAAAAGAATTTCTGAACTAAGAAGAGTTCCGTTATATGCACAATGTATAAAATATACAACGAGCAAAAAATACAGAAAAAATTATATGTTACATTTCTATAAAAAACGAGGATGGAAAACAGAAAAATTGTGCAAATACACGAAAGGTTCATGACTTGTTCATACTATGTTCATAATTAACTGGTACTATAGGGATAGTTCGAAAGAGCTACACAAAACAGACGTTGTAATGTTCTTCATTACACATAAATTTTTTCATAATAATCGCCCCGGTAAACCACTGCCGGGGCACTCCTCGTTTATAAGCCCCTATTTTGGGGCTTTTTTTATTTTATAGGTTATAATATAATTATGATACCAGGTACAAAAGAATGTATTGAAGGAAATGCATTGCAAAAACATGTGGCATGCTATAATACAGATAATAAATAAAGAATAACAAGTATAAGTAAAGGAGAACGGAAAATCATGGCTGAATCAATGAAAGATTATGAAAAAGAACTGGAAGAATCTATGAAAACAATAGAAGAAGGCGATATTCTTACAGGAACTGTAATCAGTGTAGATGAAAAAGAAGTAATCCTTGATCTGAAATATTATGCAGAGGGCGTGATTCCGGCAGAAAACTACAGCAGAGAACCGGGATTCAGCCTGAAGGATGAAGTACATGAAGGAGATGAAGTTTCTGCAACAGTTGTAAGAAAAGACGATGGACAGGGAAATATTCTTCTTTCCAGAGTTGAGGCAGTAGACGTACTGGCATGGGATAAATTAAAAGAACTGAAAGAATCCGGTGAAGTGCTGGATGTTGTAGTAAAAGGAATCACAAATGCCGGTGTTATCGCGTACGTGGAAGGCGTAAGGGGATTTATTCCAGCATCCAAACTTGCACTGAATTATGTGGAGGACACAGAAGAATATCTGAATAAACCGATTCAGGTACAGGTGCTGGATGTAGACAAAGAAAGTAAGAAACTGATTCTTTCCGCCAAAGAAATTCTCAGAGAAAAAGCGGAAGAAGAAAGAAAAAACAAAGTTTCAAACCTGGAGATCGGTCTTGTAACAGAAGGAACGGTAGAGAGTCTTCAGCCATATGGGGCATTTGTAAATCTTGGAAATGGACTTTCCGGACTGGTTCACATTTCGCAGATCTGTGAAAAAAGGATCAAGAAACCATCAGAGGTTCTGGCAGTGGGAGATACTGTAAAGGTCAAAGTTACTGCGATCAAAGATGGCAAAATCAGTCTCAGCATAAAAGAAGCAACAGATATGATGGCAAAGGAAATCGAAGAAGAGATTTACGAAGTGCCAGATGCAGGAGAGCAGGCAACGACTTCTCTGGGATCACTTTTTGCAAACATTAAATTAGATTAATTAAGAGGATTTTATTTTTATGAAAAATCAGGAAAAAATTTTTGTTATCGGACATAAAAATCCGGATACAGATTCTATCTGTTCTGCAATCGCCTATTGCGATATCAAAAACAGAACTACGCAGGAAAGCAAATATATTCCAAAACGTGCAGGACAGATCAATGAAGAAACAGAATACGTACTGAGTCGTTTTGGAGTACAGCCACCAGGATACTTAAGCAATATCGGAACACAGGTAAAGGATATGGATATCCGTCTGAGTCCGGAAGCAAATAAGAGCATGTCACTGAAAAATGCATGGGATCTGATGCAGGAAAACAGCATTGTTTCTCTGCCAATCCGTGAAAAAGACGGCACACTGGAAGGCCTGATCACAATTGGTGATATTGCAAAAACATATATGGATACAACAGACAGCTACCTCCTTTCCAGAGCGAGAACGCAGTATCAGCGAATCGCTGAGACGATCGGAGGAAACGTGATCGAAGGAAATCCACATGGATATTTTATCCAGGGAAAGATTATGGTAGCAGCTGCCAATCCGGATAAGATGAAAGAATATGTAGAAGAGAATGATATGGTCATCATGGGTAATCGTGAAGAGGACCATCTGCAGGCAATTGAGCAGAATGTAAGCTGTATCATCGTCGGAATGGGGATTGAAGTTACCGAAAAGGTACTGAAACTGGCACATGAGAAAGATATCATCATTATTTCTTCTCCGTATGATACCTTTACGATCTCACGTCTGATCAACCAGAGTATTCCTGTTAAATATATCATGAAAACAGATAATCTGGTTACATTTAACACAGAAGATTTTACAGATGATATTCAGGAAGTAATGATCAAACATCGTCATCGTGCATTCCCGGTCATCAACAAAAAGGGCAAATGTATTGGTACGATTTCCAGACGTAATTTTCTGGACATGCACAGGAAAAAAGTGGTTCTGGTAGATCATAATGAAAAAGACCAGGCTGTAGATAATATTGATAAGGCTGATATCATGGAGATCATTGATCATCATAAACTGGGTACACTGCAGACAATGCAGCCGATCAGTTTCCGCAATCAGCCGGTTGGCTGTACAGGCACGATCATGTATCAGATGTATGGAGAACAGAAACTGGAGATTCCGCCTAAAATCGCCGGACTTCTCTGCGCTGCGATCATTTCTGATACACTGATGTTCCGTTCTCCGACCTGTACACTGCAGGACAAAATGGCTGCAGGTGCACTTGCACTTATTGCAGACATTTCCATCGAAGAATTTGCAAGAGAAATGTTTAAGGCAGGAAGCAATCTGAAAGACAAATCTCCGGAGGAAATCTTCTATCAGGATTACAAGAAGTTTATTGCAGAGGGAGATATCTGTTTCGGTGTAGGTCAGATCAGCTCCATGGATGCAGACGAACTGCGCGAGATCAAAGAACGTCTGATTCCGTTTATGGTCAGCGAATGCGGACGTCACGGTGTATCAAGAGTATACTTTATGCTGACAGATATTATGGAGCAGTCTACAGAGCTTCTGTTCTATGGCGAGGGAAGTGAGGAAATGGCTGTCAATGCATTTAAGATCGAACCTAAGGATGGAACGATTTATCTGGAAGGTGTCGTATCACGTAAGAAACAGCTGATTCCGCCACTTATGGAGGCCGCACAGATGATCGGCAGCGATTACGTATAAATCGGAGGAAAACAAATGGCAAAACAAACCTGGAAACCAGGCAATATGATCTACCCGATCCCGGCAGTCATGGTGAGCGTTACAGATGGGAAAGGGCAGGATGATATTATAACGGTTGCATGGACCGGTACCATCTGTACCAATCCTCCGATGGCTTATATTTCAGTAAGACCGGAGCGTTTTTCCTATCACATGATAAAAGAAACCGGAGAATTCGTGATCAATCTGACCACAGAAGAACTTGCTGCGGCAACGGATTACTGTGGAGTCAGATCCGGACGTGATGTAGATAAATTCAAGGAGACCGGACTTACGAGAGAAAAGGCGGATATCGTAAAAGCACCGATGATAAAAGAGGCTCCGGTATCAATTGAATGCAGAGTAAAAGAAATCAGAGAGCTTGGTTCACACCATATGTTTCTGGCAGATGTTGTTGCAGTTCATGCAGACGAACGCTATATGGACGAAAATAATCGTTTTGACCTGAACAGAGCCAGACCACTGGTCTATTCTCATGGAGAATATCTTGGCACAGGAAAGAAGCTGGGAACTTTTGGATACAGTGTAAAAAAACGTAAAAAAGCTGTTAGCAAAAAAACGAAAAAGACCGCAAAGCCTTGATTTTAAAAGAGATTGCAGAATACTGCTGTTTATGGTAAAATATTCTTTAAGCAATTCATAAGAAACAGGAGAAAAGAAGTTTTATGAATAATATAACGTTGATAGGAATGCCGGGAGCAGGAAAAAGTACAATAGGGGTTGTACTGGCGAAGGTATTGGGCTATCAGTTCCTTGATTCCGATCTTCTGATTCAGAAACAGGAAAAGAGACGCCTGTCCGAAATCATAGAAGAAGAAGGATATAAAGGATTTAAAGATGTTGAGAATCGTGTCAATGCATCAATAGAGGCAGAGAATACGGTCATTGCAACAGGTGGGAGCGTTGTTTACTGCGAAGAAGCCATGGAACATCTGAAATCCATAGGAACCGTTGTGTATTTGAAATTGTCTTTAAATGCTCTTTCAAAGCGACTCGGAAATCTGAAGGGCAGAGGCGTTTTGCTGAGAGAAGGACAGACCCTTACGGATCTGTATGAAGAAAGAACTCCATTGTACGAAAAGTACGCAGATATTGTGATAGATGAAGAGGGGAAAGATCTGGAAGCAAGTCTGGAGATTCTTTTGAAAACACTGAAAGAAAAGTAAGAGTAACCATTGAAAAGCAGGGGAGCAGAAGCGTACAGAGGAATTTTTTATTTACAAATGTGAAATTTGTGTTATAATACGAAACTGAGCTTTTTAACAAAGTATTAAAAGTGTTTAAAAGTCTGATAAGAAATTTCTGATATTTGCTTCGGCTTACGGAGTGAAAATAATTATAGAGGTGCTTTATGGAACAGTATGTAATTAAAGGCGGCAACCCGTTAGTGGGAGAAGTAGAAATTGGTGGCGCCAAAAATGCTGCACTTGCAATTCTTTCTGCAGCAATTATGACGGATGAAACAATCCTTATCGAGAACCTGCCTGATGTAAGAGACATTAATGTTTTATTGGAAGCAATTGCCGGTATTGGCGCACAGGTAGAGCGAATTGACAGATCTACAGTAAAAATCAATGGTTCTACGATCAATGACATCAGCGTTGATTATGAATATATTAAAAAAATCCGTGCATCCTATTATCTTCTGGGTGCATTACTTGGTAAATACAAACATGCAGAAGTACCGCTTCCTGGCGGATGCAACATCGGAAGCCGTCCGATCGACCAGCATCTCAAAGGATTTCGTGCACTTGGCGCATCTGTGAATATTCTTCACGGAGCAATCGTTGCCGAGACAGAGAATCTTCACGGAAGTCATATCTTCCTGGATGTAGTTTCTGTAGGAGCCACGATCAATATCATGATGGCAGCATCTATGGCATCAGGACGTACGATCATCGAGAATGCAGCAAGAGAGCCGCATGTCGTTGACGTTGCAAACTTCCTGAACAGCATGGGCGCCAACATCAAAGGTGCAGGTACAGATGTTATCCGAATCAAAGGTGTTGAGAAACTTCACCGTACCGAATATTCCATCATCCCGGATCAGATTGAAGCCGGAACATTCATGTTCGCAGCTGCAGCAACCGGTGGTGATGTTACCGTTAAGAATGTTATCCCGAAACATCTGGAAGCAACTACAGCCAAACTGGAAGAAATCGGCTGTGAGGTTGAAGAATTTGATGATGCTGTACGTGTACGTGCAGGCAAGAGACTTCACCGCACACATGTGAAGACCCTTCCTTATCCGGGATATCCGACAGATATGCAGCCGCAGATCGCAGTAACTCTGGCACTTGCAGAAGGAACCAGTATTGTTACGGAGAGCATTTTTGAAAACCGTTTCAAATATGCGGACGAGCTTTCAAGAATGGGAGCATGTATTAAAGTCGAAGGTAATTCAGCAATCATCGACGGTGTCAAGAAACTGACAGGCGCAAGAGTAAGTGCACCGGACCTCCGTGCAGGAGCAGCACTTGTTATTGCAGGTCTGGCAGCAGACGGAATCACTGTTGTTGATGATATCGTTTATATCCAGCGAGGATATGAGAATTTCGAAGAGAAACTGAGAAGTCTCGGTGCTGAGATTGAAAAAGTTTCCAGTGAGAAAGAAATCCAGAAATTTCGTCTTCGCGTAGGATGATAAAAATAGTCACTTCTTATACTTGACAATTATATAAAATGAGTATATTGTATGTACTGCAATATCAACTAAGAATAACTAAATAAAACGGCCTTTTATTCAGAGTGGTGGAGATACAAAGGATCTGAGAAGCCACGGCAACCCCTTTATGTATGAGGAAGGTGCCAACCTGAGCGAGTCATCGAACAATAAGAGGATTGAAATAAATTTCAAGACAGTCCTATTGTTGGGGCTGTCTTATTTTGTTGTTATACAGGCTACAAAAGTCATAATGCCGTTCGTGCTTGCACGTATAGGCATTTGAATTTGGGAGCCGCCCAATCATGAGGAAGTAGCGATTTTTGAAGAAAATCTGTGGATTCCGAATGATTGCAGAATTACGAGAATTGCGGAGCAATGGAGTAATTCGTAGAACATTTAACTGATTATTTACAGAAAGAGGT
>NZ_CAKRXI010000030.1 GCF_934424005.1 uncultured Blautia sp. | reverse complement strand
TGTCTTACATTCAACCTGTATAAATTTTTCAAAGTTCATTAATTTCTGCTTGACTTTTTATTTGCAGACTATTTTTAATTCTTTGTAAAGAAGTTAACAAATCTTTTCCCGAAAGTGATTTTAAGCGTTCTATTCCAAAAAGATTTATAAAATTTTCTCGTAGATCATCAGCCTTGTGAGCAAATGAAATCCATTCTGGAGTCTGAGATTTGCTATAAAACCATTCAGGAGAATATTTTCCTGGCCCATTTTCTGTTATCTGAATGTTCGACATAATATACCTCCGAATTTATAAACTAGAATTAGTATATCATTTAACTGCAGCACTGTCATAGATTATCGAAAAATAGAATTATATTGATATTAAAAGAGAAGAGCAAGATCCACCCGGGTAATACCGTATCGTAATAATCGAAAATAATATTCGGAAATCAGGGAGATTATATTGGCTGCATTGAAAATGTAAGCAGGTAAAAATTGAAATTTTTTTACAGAGCATCTGGCAGAAGCCGGATGCTTTTTTTGAAAACTTTTAAAGGAACATATTATGTAAATGATGCGAAAATCTTTAATGAAAGCTAATTATATAAAGATGAAATTGAATCAAGAGGATGAAAATAGAATATTCATTAAGAATAAATTTGTTAAACACAGGTGGATCTTGCTCTTGTATAAAAATTTAGATTAAAAGGAAGAAAGAAATAACAAAGAGCGAAATTCACTAGGGATTATAGTACCTTAATTGGTTCTCTGCTTATCTTTAAGATTATGCGGAATTTTGGGATGCACAGTAATGAAATTATGAAAAAATTAAAAAAATTCTGATGAGGGGGCTGTATTTTATGCTTTTTCCTTTTGGATATATAGAGGGATTATTTTTTGTGGATATAAAATTCAAAAATATATTTCCTCAAATATTGAGAAGGTGAGGAAGAAACAAATGAAATATTTGTACATGAATGAGCAGGAGCGGCAGATGCAGTATTATCAATTTCCAAAATTCTTGCTGGAATTACAGCTAAATCAGAATGCAAGAAAAGAATTTATGACAGAATTCTGGAGAGATGTATTCTGGTAAAGATTGATGGAGTCAGCAGGCGAGAAGCCATGGCAAATGACAATATGCAGACTATGAAAAACATTCTGAAAATCTAGGACTATTTCAGAAGGAATTTTCATAGTAATGGACAAAGAGTGAGCAGGGAGGAGATGTAAACTTCACCGTGGCGAAAAGAAAACTGAACTATCGATTTCATGATCCAAATCCGGTGGAAGTGACCACCGATTACATATTGAAAGTGATGATAGAAGCGAATACTGAGAAGGTGGAGAAAATATTGCAGGAGAATATGGTGCAGGTGGAAGTAAATGAATGTGAATCGGAACAAAGTGGATAGATGAGTAAGGAATTGAAAAGCACTAACAGGAAGTATAAGGTGTATAATTTTGTCGAAAATTGCCAAAATGTAAATTACAATATAAAATATGAGATTCTACCTCATAAAACTATTGCAAAAATAAAAAAACGAAATATAATAAAGATATAGGTAAGAAGTTTGGACTAATGGAGGTAAATAAGATGTTATGCCAATTTACAGTGAAAAATTTTAAGAGCATACGGGATGAGGTAACATTTGACATGCAGGCTGCCGCCATTTCTGAGCATGAAGACAGAATTATAAAAGATGCAGATGGGGAATTGTATTTACCGGTATCTGCTGTATACGGACCAAATGGTGGAGGAAAATCTAATGTCCTTGAAGCATTGCATAGTCTGGTTACGAAAGTACTGAGACCATTATATGCTACAAGTAATAACGAAGAGATCGCAATGAAAATGAAAAAACTTGTGATAGAGCCATTTGCTTTTGATGAAGGAACAAGAAATGAGCCAACAGAATTTGAACTGTTTTTTAGAACAGAAATGGCAGAGTACCGCTATGAATTAACTGTTAAAAAAGAAGTAATCGAATACGAAAGATTGGATCGCATAAAATTAGAGACAGGGCGGAGATCAGCACTTTTTGAACGAGATGAAGATGAAATTACTTTGAAAGGTGCATTTGCAAGATTGAAAACCAGTGATGAATTATCCGATACATTGCCACTGTTATCGTATCTTGGAATTACTTACAGCAAAAACGAAGTGGTGCAGGATGTGCTTGACTGGTTTGATGAAGAGATTGATTTCTTGAATTATGGAAATCCTATGCAGGAATTACGAATGGCTATTTCTAAGTCAGAGGATGTAAAAAGACTGATGCTTCAGATGATTCAGGAGATGGATTTGGATATTGTAGATTTCCGTGTAGAAGAAAAGGAGAATGACCGGATCGAAGTATTTACAAAACATGTAGTAGATGAATATGAAGCAGAATTGAATTTATTTGATGAATCCAGTGGAACAAAGAAATTATTTGGATTGCTCCCATTTATTGCAAAAAGTTTATTGAGCGGAACGACACTTGTGATTGATGAATTGGATGCAAAGATACATCCGGTATTACTTAAATACCTTATTATGACTTTCAGTAATATGGAAAAAAATAAAAAGGGTGCACAGTTGATTTTTACATCACATGATCTGTCTACTATGAACAGTGAAGTATTCAGAAGAGATGAAATCTGGTTTGTAGCAAAAGGAAACCGTCAGAACTCAAAATTATATTCTCTTGTAGAATTTAAAAATAAGAAAGGTGAATCTGTACGAAAGGATGCCAAGTTCGATAAACAGTATCTGGAAGGGAAATATGGTGCAGATCCATACCTCAGAAAAATTATAGATTGGGGGACGGTGAATGGCTAAAAGAGGCAGAAAAGAGAAAGACAACTGGAAGAAGAAACGTCGGCAGGAATATCTGGAAAAGAAAGAATTCCGCTATTATATTTTCTGCGAAGGACAAGCAACGGAACCTAAATATTTTCAAGGATTCAAACGGTATATTGAAGATAATCCCATTTATCGAGATATGGTTTTGATTGAAATTGAAGGCTGCCAGGCTGAGACGATGCGGGTAATCGGAAAGGCTGAAGAGTATGTGCGTGAGAATAAGATCACAAAAGGGCAGATATGGTGTGTCTATGATAAAGACAGCTTTCCATCCAGTGATGTCAATGGAGTAGTCCAGCGGGCAGAAGTATTAAATCAAAAGAATCCGGATATTCAGTATCATGCGGCGTGGAGTAACGAGTGTATCGAATACTGGTTCATGTTACATTTTGCATATTACACAGCGAATAATCACAGGTCCGAGTATAAGAAGTTTTTGAATGAGAAATTTCAAGAACTTGGAATTGGGAAGTATGAGAAGAATATGGATAACATATTTGAAACGCTGATGAATGGCGGAAATCCGAAGTTGGCAATTCGGTATGCGAAACGGATTATTAAAAATGGAGAGGGAAAGACACCAGCGGAGATAGCACCGGGAACGAAGGTGTATGAGTTGGTAGAGGAACTGGCGAAGTATTTGCCGGAGGAGATACGAAAATATTTTTATGATAAATGAAAGGGGAAGATAAATGTCAAAAGAAAAATTTAAATCTGTAGCAGCAATGCCTAAAAATGATAATTGGAAAAAACTAACTGAGCGTACAAGTGAATTATATTCAAGAAATGATGACGTGAGAAGTCCATTTGCAAGAGATTATACAAGGATATTACATTCCTTAGCATATAGGCGTTTAAAACATAAAACGCAAGTATTTTTTAATATTGATAATGATCATATTTGTACAAGAATGGAGCATGTTGCTCATGTTGAATCAGTTAGTCATACAATAGCTAAATGTTTAGGGTTAAATGATGAATTGACCAAAGCTATAGCAATGGGACATGATTTGGGACATGCACCATTTGGACATCAAGGAGAAACCGTTATTAGTGAGCTGAGTGAAAAATATTTAGAAGAAAAGTTTTGGCATGAGAAAAATGGTTTACGATTTGTAGATAAAATTGAATTACTAGAGGATAACTATAAGAAAAGCAAAAATCTTGATTTGACGTATGCAGTTCGTGATGGAATTATTTCACATTGTGGAGAAGTGGATGAAAATGGATTAAGACCAAGAGACGAATTAATAGATTTGAATATTTTTACAAGACCGGGACAATACCAGCCTGCAACATGGGAAGGGTGCGTGGTAAAAATATCAGATAAAATTGCTTATATAGGAAGAGATATAGAAGATGCGATTAATTTAGGATTTCTTGATGAGACAACAAAGAACGAATTATTGAAAATGGCACGAGCTAATGATGAGAATGTTCTAAATACTACAGTAATTATGCATAATTTAATTATTGACATTTGTGAAAATAGTTCGCCAGAAAAGGGAATATGTTTGAGCCCTAATTTTCTGGAACAGATTAATTCAATAAAAAATTTTAATTATGAACACATATATGGACATGAAAGATTGTTTCCGTTCAAGGAATATTCCAAATTGGTAATTAATCAGATATTTGATGTTTTGAAAAAAACTTATGATGGAAAGCATTCTTGGGAAGAAATAAAGAATAAAAAGAAATATTATCCTATTTTGATGAGTTCATTTGATAAATGGTTAGCACATTACTGTGAAGTGAATATTATACCAGAAGGAGAATTACAAGGAATTGCCTTAAGCTGCGAAAATGAAAAAATATATGGAAACTTGGAAGATGAGACAATATATATTCAGGCAATCTTAGATTTTATTTCAGGGATGACAGATCGTTTCGCAATAAAGGTTTTTAATGAATTGTTAAATTACTAAAAGATGTGGGAGATTACGAAAAGGTATTTTATAATCTCCTGCATTTTCTATGTTTACAAATCCCCATATTACGATATAATGAAAGATGTAACAGAACTATGTAATTATAACAGAGAGGTAACCGCCATGAACATAGTAGCCTATTGCCGAGTCTCCACCGACAAAGCCGATCAGCTCAACAGTCTGGAAGCCCAAAAGGAATTCTTTTCAGAATATACCAAGCGCACAGGGGACACTTTAGTAAGATTATATGCAGATGAAGGTATTTCCGGAACTAAAATTAAAAATCGTAAAGAATTTCTTCGCATGATGTCTGATGCAGAGCATGGATTATTTGATATGGTTGTTGTAAAAGACATCTCTCGTTTTGCAAGAAATACTGTAGATCTTTTACAGAATGTCCGTAAGTTGAAATCATTGGGGATTGAAACACAGTTTCTTACAGCGAATATGACCAGCATGGGAAATAGCGAGTTTGTTCTCACCATTTTTGGAGCACTGGCACAGGAAGAAAGTGCGAATACTTCCAAGCGTGTAAAGTTCGGCAAGAAGATGAATGCGGAAAAAGGCCGGGTGCCGAACATTGTGTACGGATATGACAAAACGATTGGAGATTATTTCAATCTCGCAATCAATCAAGAAGAGGCAAAAGTAGTAAAACAGATTTACAAGTGGTATACGGAAGAAGGCTTTGGCGCTGCAAAGATTTCCAATATGTTGAATGAAAAAGGTTACAAGACAAAGCGAAATTGTAAGTGGAGCCAGAATGCCATTTGTCGTATTTTAACCAATGAGATTTATACAGGAAAAATCATCAATGGAAAGGAAGAAGTCAGCGATTTCCTGACCGGGCAACGACGGGAAAAAGACGAGACGGAATGGATGGTTGTTGAACGTCCGGAGCTTCGAATTATCGAGGATGAAACTTTCGAAAGTGCACAGGAAATTATAAGAGGTAGACATGATGCATTTAATCTCAGCCACGAGCGTCAAAGTAATAAACATTTGTTTTCGACCTTGATTAAGTGTAAGGAATGTGACTGGTCCTTTCGCAGGACGGTTCGCACTTATAAAAATACTTATGTAAGATGGGTATGTTCCGGTCGAAATGGGCGAGGCGCAGACAGTTGTCCGAACAAAACGGTTGTAGATGAAGAAGAACTGATCGAGGTTCTGCAGGAATATTTTACAAATGTACTAAAACAAAAGAAAAAAGTCATAGATTATGTGATAAAAGAATTCCAGCGTGTTTATAAAGCAAAAGACGAGAATGTAGAATATGAGAAAGCGTTGAATGCGGAGCTTGCAAAACTGCAGAAAACCAGACAGAAATACATGGATATGTACACCGATGATCTGATTTCCAGAGAGGAATTGAACGAGAAAATCGGTGGCACTCGTCAGGAGATTAAGCGCCTGGAAAATGAATTGAAAATGGTGTCGTATCATCTGACGAAAGGGGAACAGTTGGAAAATATCTTGAACCGTACATTTAAAGAAATTGAAGATATTACCGACGTTCATCAGATGACAAATCAGCAGTTGAAACGATTGATCCAGAAAATAGAAGTAGATAAAGACGGATATGTAGACATTTATCTGCGTCTGCTTGGAGATTTGGGATTGGATGAAACCATTCTAATTAGTAACGACCATACATAAAGATGTGACAGACCGGCTGATCCAGATCAATCCGGCACTGGCGGGAGAGGCGCGTAAGATTCTGGATGTGAATAAAGAAGAACGTCACATCCGTGGCGGACTTGCTACCCGGGAGAAATATCTGCATATGCATCATTGAAAACAGCAAAATGGGAGATGCTCAGGAACAGTTAAGAATATACGCATAGAAGTATAAAAAAGAAGCAGCTGGATCACAGCTGCTTCAGTACGTCTAACAATCGTGTATTATCTTCAGGCATCATGATGCAGAACCGGACAAATTCTCCGTCCAGGCACTGGAAAGAAGAACAGTCACGAATCATCAGCCCTTTTTTGATGCAGGCTTCAAATACATCTGCGGAAGTCAGGCCTTCTTTCTGAATTTTCAGAAGGATAAAGTTTGCATATGCCGGATAGACCTTGAAGATTGGAAGTTTTTTTAATTCGGTTTCCATCCGGTCACGTTCACCGAGGATCAGATCACGTGTCCTGCGGAAATAGTCATGGTCAAGGAGCATTTTTTCTCCTGCAAATGCACCAAGACTGTTCAGAGACCATGGCGTCTGCTTTTCTCTCATTCGAGCGAGAAATTCTTTGTTTCCTGTAATACCATAGCCGAGACGCATACCCGGTGCCGCATAAAATTTAGATACACCACGCAGAACCATCAGATTTGAAAATTCTCTGGTCAGAGGTACAGCTGTTACTGCATGGATGTCCGGTGCAAATTCGACATATGTTTCGTCGATCATGACAAAAATATTTTTTTCAGCACAGAAAGCAATCAGTTTTCGTAAATCTTCCTGCATGATCGCAGAAGAAGTCGGGTTATTCGGATTACAGATGATCAGGAAATCATAGCTTTTTTCCAGTGTTTTACACAGATCATCCACGTCCAGAGTGAAGTTTCGTTCTTCCTGCAGATGATAATATTCCTGGGTGCTTCCGGAGAAAGAAAGTTCTCTGGAATATTCGGAATAAGTCGGTCCGAGGATCAGCGTATGCTTTGGTGCTCGCTCCTGGATAAGCAGGGAGATCAACTCGCTGGAGCCATTTCCCGGAAGAATAAATTCTGCAGGAATCTGACAGTATGCAGTAATCGTATTTCGGAGGCTGACATAATCTCTGTCCGGATAAGAAGAAAACAGATCTATATTTTCTGCAATTTCTTTTTTGACAGAAGCAGAAAGACCAAGTGGATTGACGTTTGCTCCGAATTTAACGATATCTTCTTTATTCAAATGATAGTAAGCGCAAATTTTTTCTATATCACTTCCGTGAAAAACCATTTTAGTAGTCATTGGTATACACTCCTTTTTTCGCTATTTACTATAATAAAGCATGGAAGCAATTTTTACAATAGACAACCGACAGGGATGTGTTATACTAAAGAACATGAGTGTTTTAAGCAAAGTCGCCGTTAGGACGATTTCGATGTTTAACAGAAATATATGATAAGGACAGGAGAAACAGATATGAAACTGCAGATGGTACAGAATGCGTTAAAACAGAAAAATATCAAGTATGAATATACAGAAGAAGATGACTGTGGAAGTCTTGATTTCATGTTCCGTGGACTTCGTTTTCATGTGTGGGAATATCATGATGAAGTCTGGGGTGCAGAAACCAATATTTATGAAGCGGGCAGAAGTCAGGATATCGAGGGCGATTACGAAAAAGAAATTGCTGCAGAGATTCTGTCATGGCCGGATATGATCAATAATTAAACAGGAGACAGATAATATGAAACTGATGAACATTGCCGATGAAGGCGCACAGTATAAATGGCAGCTGCATGACTTATACGATAAGGCGTTTCCAGAGCAGGAAAAAAAGCCACTCCAGGTTATGGAGCAGCTGACTGCTGATGGAAAGATGGAAATGCTTGCGATGGTCGAGGAAGAAGAATTTGCTGGTCTGGCGATCAATCTGATCGACGAAGAACAGAATCGGGCTCTTCTGGACTATTATGCAATCGCACCTGAGAAACGAAATGATGGTTATGGAAGCAAAGGCCTGGAAGTGCTTCTGGAACGCTTTAAAAATTATAAATATATTTTTGAGATTGAAACACAGGATGAAAAAGCAGAGAATGCAGAAGAGCGTAAAAGAAGAAAAGCATTTTATCTGCGAAATGGTCTTAAAGAGACCGGTCTGTTTGTAAATGTTTATGATACAGATTTTGAACTTCTCACGCCGGACGGAGAGTTGACTTTCTGGGAATATGTGGATTTTCTCAGAGAAGTTATGTATGAAGAATATGTGGAAATTCTTCGGCCTACACTGATTGCGATGAAGAAGAAATAATAAATAACAAAAGAAGTTGAGGACAGGGAACGTGGGAGAAAAAGTGATATTAGTTTATCTGGTAGTATGTTTTTTTGTATTTCTGGCAGGATTTGTAGATTCGATCGCCGGCGGTGGGGGACTGATCTCTCTTCCGGCATATATGATCGCCGGACTGCCGGTGCATACTGCGATTGCAACAAATAAAATGAGCAGCTTCATGGGGACTTCTGTTGCAACTTACCATTATATGAAAAAGGGTTTTATGAAGTGGAGAATATGTATTCCGGCAATTTTGGGTGCGATCGCCGGGTCCTGGATGGGGTCTCATCTTACATTACTGATCTCAGACAGAGTTCTCAAAATAGCAATGGTGATCGTTTTGCCGGTAATCTTATTTTATGTTCTCAGAAGCAAAGCACTGCAGGGAAATGACGAAAATACTACAGATGTAGTCAATGGAATGCTGATCTTTAAATGCATTCTGATCGCAGTGGTGATCGGTGTTTACGATGGAATTTACGGACCGGGAACCGGAACCTTCCTGATGCTCCTGTTTACGGGATTCTGTCATATGACACTGAACGATGCAGCGGGAACAACGAAGGCAATCAACCTTACAACCAATATTACGGCACTGGTTGTGTTTTTGATCAATGGCAAGGTACTCCTGCCGTTGGGAATTGCTGCGGGCTGCTGTAATATGGCCGGAAATTATCTGGGAAGTCACAGTTTTACATCCAATGGTCATAAGATCGTGAAACCGGTCATGATCGTCGTGATCGTAATTTTCTTTATTAAAGTAGTAACAGAATTGGTTTAATAGTGAAAGCCAGGGTTTAATAGCCCTGGCTTTTGATGTATTCGTAGGTTCGCTGACAGTTGTTATGATCGATATAAGCGAAATATTCTTTACGCATTTCGGCATATTTCTGTTTTTCCTGAAAGCCGTTTTCGGCATAATCTTTGATCAGATGAACGAGATCTTCCTGCTCTGTGCAACGGTCGCCGAACAGATCTTTTTCCATATTGAGGTAGCTTCCATTGGTTCTGTTATAGTCGTCTACATCAAATTGATAGAACAGAACAGGTTTTCCCTGATAATAAACATCCCAGCAGGCACTGGAGTAATCCGTGATCATCATGGAACACCGCATGAGAAGCTGGTTCAGAGGCATGGAATCAAAGGAATACAGCTCAATCTGAGAGTCTTCGGAATGGAAAGTGCTGATAAATTCCTGTAGTTTCGGATGAATATAAAACAGCAGTTTCAGTTCATGTGCTTTCAGATAATCCTGGAGTTCCTGATTACTCAGGAGAGAAGCATAATGTTGGTAATAACTGCTCTGCTGGAAAATTTCATCATTCTGACCTTCTAGCCAGGAACGCCAGGTTGGCATAAGCAGAATGACAGGATGAGCAGGATCTGAAGTATCCCTGAGACCATCCCATCGGGCAAATCCAAGGATTGGAGCCTTTTCAGGCGGATAGCCAAAATTCTGAGTGATGATCTGTTGCTCTGCTGATGATGTGGTAACAAAATAAGTTACAGGACTGGATCCTTTTGTACCAAAAAGGTGATCTACTTTTTTCATTGCGGTAACACCGTGTTGCAGAAAAAGAAGTCTTTGACTATTGATTTCTCTGGTGACGGGATTAGGCATTGGTTTCCACGCATACGCATGATAGCGGGCATCCGGCGAAATGTACAGATCTGCACAAAGCAGATACAGAATATGGCGGAAGCTTAGAAATGGAATGATGTTATCTTTATATTTTTGCATATAGTCCCATTGAGGAGAAGGTTTGTCAAGTATAAAATAGACGTTCTTCTTCTGGTGCTTCATACAGTATTCAAAAAAGTAGAAACCGTTTTCCTGAGCGGTGATACAGAATTTTTCGTATACAAGCCAGATGTGCTTCTTTCGGACAAAACGTCCAAATAATTTATAAATGCCAAAAGCACTCAGTTCTTTTAGACGGTGTGAAAATGTATCATATCTCTGCCAGTGGCGGCAGCGAATGAGCAGTTTATGCGCAGAGCCACTCATTGGAAAATAAAGAAGTTCCTGTTTTCGGATATAATGTCTGCCAAGTAAAAGGGTCAGACGTGTCCGGTTGCTGAGTATGGGTGTATATGAAATATCGGAATCTGCCTGATAAAGTAAAAATTCCCAGTCTCCTTCGCTGGATTCCAGTATAGCTGTATCGATGGAATATAGAAGGGTGTCCGCAGAGGCCTGTACAGCAGTAAGGTCATGGGAATAGTCGAGCCATGCATTACAAAAATGTATACGCCCCTGAAGTCCGGAGGCAGTTCCTGAATATTGTACAAAAATGAGAAATTTATTTTTTTTAACCTGGATTTTAGTGATATAAGGCTGATTTTCCATGAAAAGCTCCTTTTTGTTTGTTAAGAAAATTATACAGAACAGATTCTGTATTTTCAAGAGGTGATATATCCGGACTGATTGACAAAGCCTGATAATATGCGATAAAATATGCGGGAAACTGAGTACAGAAACAGGAGAAGAGTGAATGGAGAAAACCTGTAGATTTACCAAAAAAAATACATTGGCTGTAAAAGGAATCGCGATTTCCTTTTTGCTTTTTTATCATTGCTTTTCCAATATTTCGAGAATGGGTGGGGCAGAGGTAAGCTTCTGGCCGCTTTCTCAGGAAATGGCAATTCAGATCAGCCGCTGGATGGTACAGTGTGTGGGAATGTTCGCATTTCTGTCCGTATATGGTCTGACACTTTCGATGAAAACAAAATATCCGGAATATGACTTTGACGGGCATACAGCAACACTGTTTGTACTGAAACGTTATGTGAAACTTGTACTTACGTTTCTGATACCGTTTTTCTTCTGCACAGGAGTGACTTTCCTTACAGATACTTCGCGGTACGGAGGAAGCCTGTGGGAAAATATCATCAGTGTAGTTATGGACTTCTTTGGAGTCGGACATCTTTTTGGAACACAGATGCTGGTAAACACCTGGTGGTTTCTCAGTCTTGAGATCCTGCTGATCGTATTTATGCCGTTTGTACTCCGTTTTTATAAAAAATACAGCTGGCTGATCGTGATCATGTTTCTTCTGCCGGGGAGCTTTTTGATCGAAAAACACGTACATCTGACAAAATATCTTTTCGTAGTTCCGTTTGCGGTGTGCTTTGCAGATCAGCATGTACTGGAAAGATTAAAAGAATATAAAATAGTAAAAAATCAGATATTTAATAAACTTCTGAAGTTTATTATCAGTACGGTCATGATTCTGGCAATGCTGAAGGTCTGGGATACGGAGTGGGGAATTGAGCGTTTCGAATTTATGCTGAATGGACTGATTCCGGTATTTTTTATATACTGGGCATATGAGTTCATACTGGATATACCGATTATCCGCCACATTCTGGAGTTCCTTGGGAAACATTCGGCGAATGTTTTTTATATACATACCTTTATCCGTGTTTTATGGCTGAAAAAGGTGACCTATTCTTTTGGAAATGCTCTATTGATCTGGCTGTTTCTTATGGGCAGCAGTATTGCAATCTCTGTTGCACTGGAGCTGTTTAAGAAATTAATTCATTATGACCATATCTCGGGAAAAATAACAGAACGGATCGTTGGATGGGCCGACAGAGCTTTATAAGATAAAAAAATGCAGTACCAGGGAGAGAATGTGATCTCATCAATGGTGCTGCATTTTTTATTAACAAAATCTTTTTTTGATTTCTTCACAGATATGACGACTGTGCTGATTATCTTTGAACTGAAGATATTCGTTTCGTTTTGCTTCGTATTCGGGTTTCATTTTGAAATCATTCTGGATACATTCTTCCAGGCGATCCAGAAGCTGAGATTCGGTTTCGGCTCTGTCACCAAACAGTTCCGTATGCATATCCAGATAGCTGCCATGAGCCTCATTGTATTTGTCCAGATCAAACTGGTAAAACAAAACAGGCTTATCCTGATACAGAATATCCCAGGATACGCTGGAGTAATCCGTGATCAGCATACGACATCGCATCAGCATTTCATTTACAGCAACTTCGCCGAAAGATATGAGATGGATACGTTTATTGACTGCATTGAAGTTTTCTGAGTATTCCTGGAATTTGGCATGCAGATAAAAATTAACCTGCAGATCATATTTTTCCAGAATCTGACTGAACCGGCTGGAATTCAGAAGTCCCATATAATGTTTGAAGTATTCACTTTCTTCGAAATCTTTATCCGGAACAGAATCAAGCCAGTTGCGCCATGTTGGCATGATCATGATTTCGCGGGTTCCCTGCGAATGATCTTTTAATACATCCCAGCGAGGAAGACCTGTATTAATGACTTCGTCTGGTTCATAACCAAAATAATCGATAATAGTCTGTTTTTCGGCATTGGTAGAGACAACGAATAAGTCGCAGCCACCGCGCATGCCTTTTCCATAAAAATTATCTACTTTTTTCAGGGCAATGACTCCATGCTGAAGAAAGACAAATTTTTTTCTGCGAAGATAACGGTTGAAAATACTGTGTCTGCACTGCATTGCATAGGTGTGGTATCGTGAATCCGAGCTGACGATCAGATCAGCAGCCTGTGTATAGATCATATGCCGTATAGACATAAAATTTATTACATTTTTTTTGTAAGGATCTACTTTATAATGATCAGGAGAGTCCTTTGCTATTATATAGTAGATTTTTTTGTTGAGATAAGCTTCTTCGTTTTCGTCCATGCAATGTTTGAAGAAGTAATAGCCATTATCCTGAGCCATGGAAGCAAATTTTTCGCTGACAAGACAGATATGCTTCTTATTCCAATAGGATTTTCCGATCCGATAAAGGAAAATAGAAAGAAATTCTTTAAAAACAATATCGAGTCCATCATATTTTTCTTCTTTACGGTATACGAAAGCGAGCATTTTGTTTCCGGTATAATATGGATAGAAGAAAAATCCGTTGTCTGTTCTGTAGGAACCGTTGTATAGGAACTTCAGGAACATTCTGTGCCGGGTGTCCATAGCTATAGAAATCTGGTTTGTCTTACTGTTGTCAGGATTATACAGAAGTACATTGATATCCCAGTACAGACTCTTTAAATCTATTTTGTTCAGATCAAGCGAAACTTTTATACGAATAAGATTTCCGTGTTTCTGTGTACTTACAGTAGTGAAATCATGTGCGATGGCATCCTTTGAAAGCTTGTTACGAAAAGAAAGTTCGGTCTTAACATATTCGTGATATCCTGTTTCCAGGTCATAGCAGATCTTAAGAATGCCTCCATTCATCCGCAGACTGTGCAGGGAACAGAAATGAGTCTGTCTCAGGTAATAATTGCGGCTGCACAGACAGATACGGAGTATATCAGTGGAATCAGAGTCTAATATGCCAATATATTCCCGTGACCTTATGGCAGTATCTTCAGGAAAATAAATTTCGTCAGCAAAAATATGAAAACTGTTTTCTGAAGTCGATTTTTTTGATGAATCTTTTAAAAGAAACAGTTCGGAGGTATTGTTGTGAATTCCCTGGACATAAATATGGAATTCTTTATTATACCGAAATTCAAAAAGACTTTTCAGAGAAGTCAGATCCAGTGTGAAGAAATTCTCTCTGCGTGTGAAACTAAGCGAAACAGAAGTGGAAAGTTCTGTTTCCTTTATAATAAAAAGAAGTTTTTCATATTTATCAAAAGAGAAATCCTTAAAGGACAGTGTGACCTCATATGTGGAAACAGAAGATATTTCTGCGGAAAGTATCTTGTCAGGGTGTTTAAAATCCGGCGAAAGGGGCCAGGTATAAGTGTCAGTTGCCATAATGCCTCCCAAATGTATAATATTTAATTATATTCCATAAATACTGTAAAAGGTATAAATATTAATGAAGTAATATAATCATAACATAATCTTAATAAAAATTAAACAATTTCTGTAAAATAAAAGTTACCACAAAAATTATAAAAGATTATACAAAAAAGAGTTGACACACGTGGGAAAGTGTGCTATTTTAATACAGAACGCTGCCGAAGACAGTAGGTGCCGTAAGGCATAAGGATAAAAACGCCTACCGAGGACTAAGTATTCTATTTAAGATTACAGAAACCTTACTGTCGTGCAGTAAGGCTTTTTTTATGTTTTGACGCGGCGGTATAAATCTATAAGGAGGTGTACCATTTATGGCAAAAGTAGAACTGAAACAACCAATCGTAGAAGAAATCGCAAACAGCATTAAAGACGCACAGGCAGTAGTACTTGTTAACTACAGTGGTCTTACAGTTGAACAGGATACAATTCTGCGTAAGGAATTAAGAGAAGCTGGTGTTCAGTACAAAGTTTACAAAAACACTATGATGAACCGTGCTTTTGCAGGAACAGCATGTGAAAGCCTTTGCCCACATCTGGAAGGAACAAACGCTCTGGCTATTTCCGCAACAGATGCTACAGCACCGGCAAGAATCCTTGCTAAATATGCAAAACAGTTCCCAGCTCTTGAACTGATCGCAGGTGTAGTTGAAGGTAACTACAACGATCAGGCTGGAATCCAGGCACTGTCCCAGGTTCCGTCCAGAGAAGAACTTCTTGGAAAACTTCTTGGAAGTATCCAGTCTCCTATCACAAACTTCGCTCGTGTGCTTAATCAGATCGCAGAGGCACAGGGTGGCGCTGATACAGAGGCAGCCGCTGAGTAAATCCCAGCATTATTAAAACAAATCTTAAAAAATGGAGGAAAATTAAAATGGCAAAATTAACAACAGAAGAATTTATTGCAGCAATCAAAGAATTATCTGTATTAGAATTAAATGAACTCGTAAAAGCTTGCGAAGAAGAATTCGGTGTATCCGCAGCAGCAGGTGTTGTAGTAGCAGCAGCTGGAGCAGCTGGAGAAGCAGCTGAAGAAAAAGATGAGTTCGACGTAGAACTTACAGAAGTTGGACCGAACAAAGTAAAAGTTATCAAAGTTGTTCGTGAAGTTACCGGTCTTGGACTGAAAGAAGCTAAAGCAGTAGTTGACGGTGCTCCGAAAGCTCTTAAAGAAGGCGCATCCAAAGCAGAAGCTGAAGACATCAAAACAAAACTTGAAGCAGAAGGCGCTAAGGTTACACTTAAATAATTCTGTTAAAGATGAGAATTGGATGGAGACACCCTGCGGTGTCTCCATATTTTTTTGGATAAATTTGCAAAAAACTGGTTGACAGGCAGAGACCGCTATGCTATAGTGAAGAATGCTATATTATGGCAAGGATATGCCTGTTTATCTCAAACCGTAAACAGGAGCATGTTGTAAAATAAATAAAAAAACAGGGGTGAAACGTCAATGGAAAAAAACAGAATTCGTTCTGTAAAAACTGGAAAAAGCATGCGCATGAGCTACCAGAGACAAAAAGAAGTTCTGGAAATGCCGAATTTGATTGAAGTCCAGAAAGATTCCTATAAGTGGTTTCTCGATGAGGGCCTCAAAGAAGTGTTTGATGATATTTCTCCGATCGCGGATTATGGCGGAAAGTTTAGCCTGGAATTCATCGATTTCACGTATGACGCTAAAGATGCAAAATATACCATCGCACAGTGTAAAGAACGTGACGTAACTTACGCGGCACCTTTGAAGGTTCGCGTGCGACTGATCAATAAAGAAACAGAGGAAATCAACGAACACGAGATCTTCATGGGAGATCTTCCGTTAATGACAGAAACAGGTACTTTTGTTATTAATGGTGCTGAGCGTGTTATCGTCAGCCAGTTGGTACGTTCCCCTGGAATTTATTACGCAATTGCACATGATAAACTTGGTAAGAGACTGTTTTCCAGTACTGTTATTCCGAACAGAGGTGCATGGCTGGAATATGAAACAGATTCCAATGATGTATTCTATGTACGTGTGGACAGAACCCGTAAGGTTCCGATCACTGTGCTGATTCGTGCCCTTGGTATCGGCACCAATGCAGAAATCGTAGAATTATTCGGTGAAGAGCCGAAGATCCTTGCAAGTTTTACCAAGGATACATCTACCAATTATCAGGAAGGTCTTCTTGAACTGTATAAGAAGATCCGTCCGGGTGAGCCTCTTGCAGTAGAGAGTGCAGAGAGTCTTATCATGGCTATGTTCTTCGATCCGAGAAGATATGACCTTGCCAAGGTCGGCCGTTATAAATTTAATAAGAAACTTCATTTTAATAAACGTATTGTAGGACATAAGCTCGGAGAAGCTGTTGTTGATCCGTCTACAGGAGAAATCCTTGCAGAGGAAGGCACAAACGTAACAATCGAGCTTGCAGACAAGATTCAGAATGCAGCAGTACCATTTGTATGGATTCAGGGTGAAGAACGTAAGATCAAAGTTCTTTCCAGCATGATGGTTGATATTACAGCTCATGTAGATCTTGACTGTGATCCAAAAGAACTGGGTGTTACAGAATTAGTATACTATCCGGTACTTGAAAAAATCCTGGAAGAAAATGATAATCTCGAAGACATCAAAGCTGCTATCAAGAGAGATATTCATGATCTTATTCCGAAGCATATTACCAAAGAAGATATTTTGGCTTCCATTAACTACAATATGCATCTGGAATATGGCATCGGAAATGATGACGATATCGACCATCTGGGTAACCGTCGTATCCGTTCTGTTGGAGAACTCCTTCAGAACCAGTATCGTATCGGTCTTTCCAGACTGGAAAGAGTTGTACGTGAACGTATGACAACTCAGGACACAGAGAGCATTTCTCCGCAGTCCCTGATCAATATCAAACCTGTAACTGCAGCAGTTAAGGAGTTCTTTGGTTCTTCCCAGCTGTCACAGTTCATGGATCAGAACAACCCGCTTGGTGAGCTGACCCATAAGAGACGTCTTTCCGCACTGGGACCTGGTGGTCTGTCACGAGACAGAGCCGGATTCGAGGTTCGAGACGTTCACTATTCTCATTATGGACGTATGTGTCCTGTTGAGACCCCTGAAGGTCCTAACATCGGTCTGATCAACTCCCTTGCATCCTATGCAAGAATCAACGAATATGGATTTATCGAGGCTCCATATCGTAGAATTGACAAGGCTGATCCTTCAGATCCAATCGTAACAGACGAAGTTGTTTACATGACAGCAGACGAGGAAGATAATTATCATGTAGCTCAGGCGAATGAGCCGCTGGATGAAGAGGGCCATTTCATTCATAAGAATGTATCTGGTCGTTTCCGTGAAGAGACTCAGGAATATGAGAGACGTATGTTTGATTACATGGACGTATCTCCTAAGATGGTATTCTCTGTGGCTACAGCGCTTATCCCGTTCCTTCAGAACGACGATGCTAACCGTGCGCTGATGGGATCCAACATGCAGCGTCAGGCAGTACCGCTTCTTACAACAGAAGCTCCTGTAGTAGGAACTGGTATGGAAACAAAAGCGGCTGTTGACTCAGGTGTATGCGTTCTGGCTAAGAAGTCCGGTACCGTTCTTCGTTCCACATCTACAGATATCAGCATCAAGAATGATGATGGAACAAAAGATGATTATCATCTTACAAAATTCCTCCGCAGTAACCAGAGTAACTGCTACAACCAGAAGCCGATCGTATTCCAGGGTGAACATGTAGAAGCAGGACAGGTTATCGCAGATGGTCCGTCTACTGCAAATGGTGAGCTTGCCCTTGGTAAGAACCCGCTGATCGGATTCATGACATGGGAAGGTTACAACTACGAGGATGCCGTTCTGTTAAGTGAGAGACTGGTACAGAACGATGTCTATACTTCTGTTCATATTGAAGAATATGAAGCAGAAGCACGTGATACAAAACTTGGACCGGAAGAGATCACAAGAGATGTTCCGGGTGTCGGTGATGACGCACTGAAAGATCTGGATGAGCGTGGCATTATCCGTATTGGTGCAGAGGTTCGTGCCGGCGATATTCTTGTTGGTAAAGTTACTCCTAAGGGAGAAACAGAGCTGACAGCAGAAGAACGTCTTCTGCGTGCAATCTTTGGTGAGAAAGCAAGAGAAGTTCGTGATACTTCCCTTAAAGTTCCTCACGGAGAATATGGTATTATCGTAGATGCCAAAGTATTTACAAGAGAGAATGGCGATGAGCTGTCTCCTGGAGTAAATCAGGCAGTACGTATTTATATTGCTCAGAAACGTAAGATTTCTGTTGGTGACAAGATGGCTGGTCGTCATGGTAACAAGGGTGTCGTTTCCCGTGTGCTTCCTGTTGAGGATATGCCATTCCTGCCGAACGGACGTCCGCTGGATATCGTACTGAACCCACTGGGTGTACCTTCACGTATGAATATCGGTCAGGTCCTTGAAATCCACTTAAGTCTTGCTGCCAAAGCACTTGGATTCAACGTTTCTACACCGGTATTTGATGGTGCGAGTGAAATTGATATCCAGGATACTCTGGAACTGGCAAATGATTATGTAAATATTGAAGATTTTGAAGAATTCCGTGCAAAATATCAGGATACACTTGCACCTGATGTTATGGAATATCTGGATGAACACAAAGATCACAGAGAACTGTGGAAAGGTGTTCCGATTTCCAGAGATGGTAAAGTACAGCTCCGTGACGGACGTACAGGTGAATACTTTGACGGTCGTGTAACAATCGGACACATGCATTACCTGAAACTGCATCATCTGGTTGATGATAAGATCCATGCGCGTTCTACAGGTCCTTACTCACTTGTTACACAGCAGCCTCTGGGTGGTAAAGCTCAGTTTGGTGGACAGCGTTTCGGTGAGATGGAGGTTTGGGCTCTGGAGGCATATGGTGCTTCGTATACACTGCAGGAAATCCTGACAGTTAAGTCCGATGACGTTGTTGGACGTGTTAAGACTTATGAAGCAATCATCAAGGGCGACAATATTCCTGAACCAGGTATCCCTGAGTCCTTCAAAGTTCTTCTGAAAGAACTTCAGTCTCTGGGCCTGGATGTCAAAGTCCTCAGAGATGACAATACAGAAGTACATCTGCTGGAAACAGTAGATTATGGTGATACAGACCTTCGTTCTGTAATCGAAGGTGACAGCAGACATCACAGAGAAGAAGAGTCCTTCGGAAAACATGGTTACACCAAACAGGAATTCGAAGGTGAAGAACTTGTAGATGTTGAAGAGGATGAGGAAGACGATGATGATTTCATTGACTTCGACGAGTCCTACGATGATGAAGACAACGAGTAGAAAGGGGAAAGAATACATGGCAGAATCAACCACAGCAAATGAAACATATCAGCCAATGACTTTCGATGCCATCAAGATCGGACTGGCGTCCCCTGAGAAGATCAGAGAGTGGTCCAGAGGTGAGGTAACGAAACCGGAAACCATCAACTACCGTACTCTGAAACCGGAGAAGGACGGACTTTTCTGTGAAAGAATTTTCGGGCCAAGTAAGGACTGGGAGTGCCATTGTGGTAAATATAAAAAAATCCGTTATAAAGGTGTTGTCTGCGACCGATGCGGTGTAGAAGTTACAAAAGCATCTGTCAGAAGAGAACGTATGGGACATATCGAGCTTGCTGCTCCAGTATCCCATATCTGGTATTTCAAGGGTATTCCGTCCCGTATGGGACTGATCCTTGATCTGTCGCCGAGAACATTGGAAAAAGTTTTATACTTTGCTAACTATATCGTGCTGGATCCGGCTGATTCCGGACTTCAGTACAAGCAGGTACTTACAGAGAAAGAGTATCAGGATGCTCGTGAAGCATATGGATATAATTTCCGTGTAGGTATGGGAGCAGAATCCATTATGGAACTGCTCAAAGCAATTGATCTTGAAAAAGATGCTGCTGAACTGAAAGCTGAACTTGTTGATGCAACCGGACAGAAACGTGCCAGAATCATCAAGAGACTGGAAGTTGTAGAGTCTTTCCGCGAATCAGGAAACCGTCCTGAGTGGATGATCATGACTGCAATCCCGGTTATTCCACCGGATCTGCGTCCTATGGTACAGCTGGATGGTGGACGTTTTGCAACATCTGACCTGAATGATCTGTACAGAAGAATTATCAACCGTAACAATCGTCTGAAACGTCTTCTGGAGCTGGGTGCACCGGACATTATCGTCCGTAATGAGAAACGTATGCTTCAGGAAGCTGTAGATGCTCTGATTGATAACGGCCGTCGTGGCCGTCCGGTAACAGGCCCTGGAAACAGAGCCCTGAAATCCCTTTCCGACATGCTGAAAGGTAAATCCGGACGTTTCCGTCAGAACCTGCTCGGTAAACGAGTTGACTACTCCGGACGTTCCGTTATCGTCGTTGGACCGGAACTGAAAATCTATCAGTGTGGTCTTCCGAAAGAAATGGCAATCGAACTGTTCAAACCTTTCGTAATGAAAGAACTGGTTGCAAACGGAACTTCTCATAACATCAAGAATGCTAAGAAGATGGTTGAAAAACTTCAGCCGGAAGTCTGGGACGTTCTCGAAGATGTTATCAAAGAGCATCCGGTTATGCTGAACCGTGCACCTACACTGCATCGTCTGGGTATCCAGGCGTTTGAGCCGATTCTTGTAGAAGGTAAAGCTATCAAGCTTCATCCACTTGTTTGTACTGCGTTCAACGCTGACTTCGATGGTGACCAGATGGCTGTTCATCTTCCACTTTCTCAGGAAGCTCAGGCAGAGTGCCGTTTCCTTCTGCTCTCACCGAACAACCTTCTGAAACCTTCAGATGGTGGACCGGTAGCCGTTCCTTCACAGGATATGGTCCTTGGTATCTACTACCTGACACAGGAGAGACCTGGAAATCCGGGAGAAGGTAAGTTCTTCAAGAGCGTTAATGAAGCAATTCTTGCTTATGAAAATAAGGTTATTACTCTTCAGTCCAGAATTAAGGTTCGTATCACAAAGACAATGCCTGATGGAACAGAAATGACTGGTATTGTAGAGTCTACACTTGGACGTTTCCTGTTTAATGAAATCCTTCCTCAGGATCTTGGATTCGTAGACAGAAGCATTCCGGGTAATGAACTTCTTCTGGAAGTTGATTTCCTGGTTGGTAAGAAACAGCTGAAGAAAATTCTGGAAAAAGTTATTAATACACACGGAGCTACCAAGACAGCAGAAGTTCTTGATGCTATCAAGGCTACAGGTTACAAGTACTCTACACGTGCAGCGATGACAGTATCCATTTCTGATATGACTGTGCCACCTCAGAAACCTGAGATGATCCAGAATGCACAGAATATCGTAGACAAAATCACAAAGAACTACAAGCGTGGTCTTATTACTGAAGAAGAGCGTTACAAAGAAGTTGTTGAAACATGGAAGAAGACTGATGATGAGCTTACAAAAGCACTTCTGGATGGTCTTGATAAATATAACAACATCTTCATGATGGCTGACTCCGGTGCCCGTGGTTCTGATAAACAGATCAAACAGCTTGCAGGTATGCGTGGTCTGATGGCCGATACAACTGGTCATACGATCGAGCTTCCTATCAAGTCAAACTTCCGTGAAGGTCTTGAAGTACTGGAATACTTCATGTCTGCACATGGTGCTCGTAAAGGTATGTCCGATACAGCGCTTCGTACAGCCGATTCTGGTTACCTGACCAGACGAATGGTTGATGTATCTCAGGAACTGATCGTTCGTGAGACAGACTGCTGCGAAAACAGACCGGAAATCTCTGGTATGTATGTCAAAGGCTTCATGGATGGAAAAGAAGAAATCGAAAACCTTCAGGAACGCATCACAGGTCGTTTTGCTTGTGAGACTATCACAAATAAAGATGGTGAAGTTCTTGTTAAGGCAAACCATATGATCACACCGAGACGTGCTGCACGTATCATGAGTGAAGGTGTAAGCAAAACTGGTGGACCGATCGAAGAAGTCAAGATCCGTACAATTCTGACCTGTAAGTGTAAGGTTGGTGTCTGCGCAAAATGTTATGGTGCAAACATGGCAACTGGTGAAGCTGTTCAGGTTGGTGAGGCTGTTGGTATTATCGCAGCGCAGTCTATCGGTGAGCCTGGTACACAGCTGACCATGCGTACATTCCATAGTGGTGGTGTAGCCGGTGGAGATATCACACAGGGTCTTCCTCGAGTTGAGGAGCTTTTTGAGGCAAGAAAACCGAAAGGTCTTGCTATTATCACAGAAATTCCTGGTGTTGCTGTCATCAACGACACAAAGAAAAAACGTGAGATCATTGTGACAAATCCGGAGAACGGAGATTCCAAGACATATCTGATCCCTTATGGATCTCGTATCAAGATCGCAGACGGACAGGTCCTTGAAGCTGGTGATGAACTTACAGAAGGTAGTGTAAATCCACATGATATCCTGAGAATCAAAGGTGTTCGTGCTGTTCAGGATTACATGATCCGTGAAGTTCAGAGAGTATATCGTCTCCAGGGTGTAGAAATCAGTGATAAGCATATTGAGGTTCTGGTTCGTCAGATGCTGAAGAAGATTCGTATCGAAGACAATGGAGATACAGAATTCCTTCCGGGAACACTTGTAGATGTTCTTGAATTTGAGGAAGTTAATGAAAACCTTGAGAAAGAAGGAAAGAAACCGGCAGAAGGCAAGCAGGTAATGCTTGGTATTACCAAAGCTTCTCTGGCAACAGATTCCTTCCTGTCAGCGGCATCCTTCCAGGAAACAACAAAAGTCCTGACAGAAGCTGCAATCAAAGGTAAGGTTGACCACCTGGTTGGTCTGAAGGAAAACGTTATCATTGGTAAACTGATTCCTGCAGGTACAGGTCTGAAACGTTACAGAGACATCCAGCTGGATACCGGTATGCCGGAAGAGACACTGACAGTGGATGAAGAAACTGCAGAAAGCCTTCCGGAAGATGAAGAAACAATCACACTGGAAGAAACTGCTGATACTGCAGACGATGAAATCATCAATGCAGAAGAAAATATTGACGATACAGAAGAATAATTAGTTATTGTCTACAGATATCCCCTGACCATTTTTGTGGTCGGGGGATTTTTATATGGAAAAAAATGAATATTGTATGAAAAAAACTGGAAGAATATCGAAAATTACAGACATGGATTTATTTGCATGCTATAATGAAACTAATTAATATTTGAAATAAATAAAAAACTCTGAAATTTAGGAAATTACTGGGAAAGGAGGGGGAAGATGGATAAGCAACTGCCGGTTTCTGTATGGCCGGAATGGAAGATTACAGAAAAGATTGGAGAAGGATCTTTCGGTAAAGTTTATAAAGCCTGTCGAAGTGAGCAGGGAACGACTTTTTATTCTGCGATTAAAGTTATCACGATTCCCTCAAATCCCGGGGAATTAAGCAGCGTTCGTTCTGAAAGTCCGAATGAACAGTCAGTGAAGGAATATTTTCAGGGACTTGTTGATGAATGTATTCAGGAAGTCAGTACCATGGAATATTTCAGAGGAAATTCTCACGTAGTTTCTGTTGAGGATTATAAAGTAGTAGAATATCTGGATGATATTGGATGGGATATTTATATCCGGATGGAATATCTGACCAGCTTTATGGAATATTGTGCAGGACGCGCACTTTCGGAAGATGATGTGATCCGCCTTGGTATTGATCTGTGTAAAGCATTGGAATATTGTCAATGTCAGAATATTATTCACAGAGACATCAAACCTGAAAATATTTTTGTATCCAGGTTTGGAGAATTTAAACTTGGAGACTTTGGTATTGCCCGTGAACTGGAACGCACTATGAGTGGACTTTCAAAGAAGGGTACCTATTCTTATATGGCTCCGGAAATGTATAAAGGTGAAGCTTATGATTCGAGAGTAGACATTTATTCGCTTGGAATTGTTTTATACAAACTTCGGAATCACAACAGGCTTCCGTTTATCAGTCTGGAAAAGCAGCTGATTACATACAGAGATAAAGAAAATGCTTTGAACAAACGTATGGCCGGGGAGAAACTTCCTAGACCGGCAGAAGCAGGCGATACGTTTGCGGAGGTGATTCTTAAAGCATGTGCGTTTGACCGGGAAGAGCGTTATGCCAATGCAGAGGAATTTCATGAAGCATTGGAGAAAGTAAAAGCAGGAAGCTCATCTGCAAAAACAGAGCATGTCCGTAAAACACAGGAGCTTGAACATGCACCGGGGAAAACAAATCCACAGAAGGTGCAGCACAAACCTCAGCAAAGAGCACCACAGAAAGTCCGGAAACAGGCAGTCCAGCAGTCCCAAATGAAAGCAGAGACAGAAGGGACAGTGATTGTACGCAAAAACAATCAGGAAAGACCGCTATCAGCAAAAAAAGCCAAAAAGAGAGCAAAAAAGAAATTTGAGCCACTGGTTGCTGCGGTTATTATCATGTTTGCTGCAGTCTGTGTGATCGTGGGTGTATTTATCTGGCTTTTGAGGGAAAATGCGGAACTGCAGCGTTTGAAACAGTCTGTAACGGAAACTGTTCAGACTGCAGAAAGTAAGCAGCTGCAGGAGACACTGGAAAAAATACAGACACAGGCAACAGAGATCAGTGATAATCTGAATGATTACAGCTGGATCGGTTCAGAAGAGGATGGAAAGATCAGCTACCTGAAACAGCTGGATGATGGCAGCTGGCAGGTAAGGAAGATTCTTATTTATCCATCCCTTTCGAAGGATAATCAGTATGAAGAATACTATTACTGGAAGAATGAACTGTTTTTTGCATATATTTGGTCAGACAGCAGTACATCCGGAGATATAAAAGAAGGACAGCAGAAAATAGACCGTTATTATTATGATGATGGAAAGCTTGTCCGATGGATTGATGAAAATAACCGTTGTCATGACAATGAGACAAATAGTGATGAATACGTCAGCAGAGGCGAAAAGTATCTGAATCGTGCAGAGGAATATAAGAATGAACTGAATCTTTCTTCAGACAGCAGTTCAGAAAATTCAGCATCATAAGAAAGGACGGAATATGGCCTATCAGATTGAATATGCATATACATGCCATATAGGAAAAATCCGCAATAATAATGAAGATAATTTCTGGTGCTGCGGTGATAGTCTGGAGGCTCAGAATCAGGGAATGAGCCATATTCGAAGCGGATATATGAAACAATCGGAATATCCGCTGCTTGCTGTTTTTGATGGCATGGGAGGTGAGAGCTGTGGCGAGATGGCTGCTTTTCTTGCGGCAGAAGCCTGTGGCGAACATTTTAAAACTGCAAAAGATGGAATACGGAATGATCCGGAAGAATTCCTGAATGAAATCTGTGAAAGTATGAATCAGGCTATCTGCGATTACGGCAGGTCAAATAAGATCAACAGCATGGGGACGACGGCAGCATTACTTGCCTTTGCAGAAGATGCTGTTTACAGCTGTAATCTCGGAGATAGTCGGATCTATAAATCAGACAGAGAGAAATTTTATCAGATTTCACAAGACCATGTCCTGGGGCGCAGTTTGTTTGGAAAGGCACCCTTAACACAGTATCTTGGGATGGAAGAAGAAAATCTGCAGCTGGAACCATCGATCAGCAGGCATGAAATTAAAATAGGGGATCGCTTCCTGCTTTGTTCTGATGGAATCACAGACATGCTTTCAGACGGAGAAATCGCGGATATACTCAGCAGAGATATTCCAGTGGTAAAAACAGTAGAGATTCTCGTGGACAGAGCTCTGAAAAAGGGTGGAAGAGATAATATTACAGTTGTTTTATGTGAGATCATGGAGCAGCCACGCAATATGTTCAGACGAGTGTTAAATTGGTTTCACAGGCAGAATGAGGGTGATATATAATGAAAAACAGAATGCAGGATCTTGATTTTGAGCAGACAGTGGCATTTGATTCTGTAAAAGACTTTGAATTTACGAGAAAAGCTGCACAGAGATTTCGTCAGGTTGTCAGTCTGGATGGCTTTGAGGATGAGGATGCAGATGTTATTTTTCATTATTTATATAAAGAAATGGAACTCGTGTCTTTTGGGGATCATCTGAAACGTTATATTTATGAACGTGCAGGATTGGAAGAACCTTATAACGAAGTCACACAGGATATTTACAGAGATATTGTGATCGAATCATTTCATGAGACTTGTACACCGAAATCTATGAATCCGACTTCGACAAAACTGACATCGTTGGTAAATAACTGGCTGACACAGGCTTCGGTAAAAAGAGAAACTGTTTTTTTACTGGGTTTTGGATTGCGCATGAGTGCAGAAGATGTATCCGATTTTCTGACAAGGGTTTTGCGGGAACAGGATTTTGATTTCCATAATCCGGATGAGGTAATCTACTGGTACTGCTATTCGCAGCAGCTTGGTTATCATAAGGCGGAAGAACTTAAGAAACGTTATGAAGAGCTGAAACCAGATGAGAGTTATACAGATGCTCCACAGGTTTATTCGGGAAAAATCTGTCTTGATACAGAGGATAAACTGCTTCGCTATCTGGCGTATGTGAAAGTTGGAGCAGATGACCCGATGTCTGAGAAAAGTCAGGCCTATCAGGAATTTGTCCGTCTCCTTACACATGCAAAAGAAATCATCGCGAAGATGTATCAGGGGGATGAGGTGGAAAAATCCCGCAATAAGGTGTGGAATATTTCAGATATTACGGATTCAGATGTGGAAAAAGTTATCTGCAGTGGAATTCCTGTAAATAAAATGGGAAATCTTAAAAAGATGTCGGCCTCTATTCTGGCGAAACATTTCAGTCAGAAGCGATTCAGCAGACAGAGAATCAACAGCATATTGAATCATAAATTTCCAGTGGAGCGCTTTGATCTGATCACATTGGAGTTCTTTATCATTTCACAGGAGATGCAGGATGATGATCCGTATAATCGTTATCATCATTTTCTTGAGGAGATTCAGGAAATTCTTAAGAAATGCGGAATGAGTGAGATCTACATAGTAAATCCATATGAATGTTTTTTGCTGATGTGTCTTTTGACAGATTGTCCGCTTGCTGTTTTTGCGGATATCTGGGAAATGTCATATGAGGAAGATAAGCAGGAAGAATAAGAAAAACCTGTCAGACCGAAAATTCGGAATGACAGGTTTTTTGATGTAAAAAAATGATCATTCGTTGTAATAACCATAGATCAGACGAGAATCCTGTGCGATTACTGCCTGTGCTTCACTGCTGTCGGTGAGATCCTGCGACATGAAGCAGACAACCAGATCGATGTTTTTGGCGGTATTATAAATGATTCCGGCATCATTCTCGACATCATCCAACTCTCCGGTTTTGTTGGCAACCTTTACTCCATCTGGAAGATTGGCAGGAATTTTATTTCTGCGCTCCTGCATTTTGAGAAGAGAATACATCGCATCCGTATGTGCAAGAGTGGATTCGGCAGTGCCGGCATTGCTCTGATAGATTTCCTTCAGAAAATGACCGCAATCACTGACGGAAGTATAATTATCACCGTATTCGTTACTCTGGAGAAGGAGACGCCCCATTGAAGTACTGGAGTATCCATGAGAAGCACAAAATGCATTCACAGCATGCATACCGGCTTCATCATCGCCGTCACCAAGCATATTTACAAGTTTATTTGCCGCATCGTTATCACTTACGGTAATCATTGGATTCAGATAACTGTTCAGTGTATCAGCACCATAAGTTTCAGAGAGAGATTCATAATTTTCGTAAACAGTACCCATAATAAAAAGTTTGATCAGACTGGCAGCCTGCATGGGCTGATCATCGATCACACCTTCTGTATTTTTCATAAGGTTGCATACATATACGGACCAGGTGCCATTGTTCTGAGGAAGGAGTGGTTCAATCTGAGAGAGAAGACTGTTCAGACTTTCGTCAGTGGAAGACTCAGAAGAATGGGAAGGAGAAATAGTCCCTTCTTCCTGTACATCCTGCGAAGAATCAACGGAGGAAGCTGTTTCAGAAGCATTTGAGGATTCCAGTTGATCGTTCAGATTACCTAGTTCCTTTGCCTGACTGATCAGTTCAGCTGATGTGTCAGAAATTTCCTGTACTGTATTCTGAAGCTCAGCGACTTTTGAACGGAGAGAAGCAAGGTCCTGAAAAGAGTAGAGTGTCAGGCCGCCAAGTGCGAGAATGGCAAGCGCGAGGAGGATGATGATAGTATAAAGAAGAAATGGCTTTTTCTGCTTGCTATTTTTCATTATATAAATCCTTTCTGTATGTAAGAGTTCTTTCTATTAATAAATGTTTTATAAAATATCTCTGGAATCAGCTGTGATCCTGACTGAAAACAGAGGTGGCAGTTTCAGATGATTCCTGAGTATCGCGATGCTCCTGAACAGCAGCCTGCCGACCGGAAGCTTTTTGCTGGCGGTAATTCAGAAGATCTTTTTTTTCTTTGAGAGAAGATGCAAAAGAAGCTTGTGCATCGTTCAGTGCCTGCTGTTTGTCTTTTACCTGGGAAATAAAAGTATCAAGGCTTTGACTTGTATCCTGAATTTGTTGTCTGGCCTGGATTTCCATGAAAAAGATACCGGCAATAAAGAAGATCCCGGTAATGATGAGCAGGATAACAGGTGGGGTGATTTTGCTTTTCATAAATAATCCTTTCCTATATTATAAATGTAAACAAATAAAGTGAAAATTACTTTTTTTTATTATAAGCAGAGATATCTTAAAATGCAATAATAAGAATTTCGTAAAATAACGAAAAAATCCTGTAAAATGCCTTGACAGCTGCATTTTTACGGGATATAATGAGCAAGCGTGCAACAAGAACGCTGTTTTTTTGTGCGCAATATTCATTTGACAATAGCAACCGCGCTACCCCATGACTAACCATGGAGAAAATAATCGGGAGGTGAAATGGAATGCCAACATTCAACCAGTTAGTAAGAAAAGGACGTCAGACAGCTGTAAAAAAATCTACAGCACCGGCTCTGCAGAGAACATTCAACTCTTTAAGAAAGAAAGCTGTTGAACAGTCTGCACCACAGAAACGTGGAGTTTGTACAGCAGTTAAAACTGCAACACCTAAAAAACCTAACTCAGCTCTTAGAAAGATCGCCAGAGTTCGTCTTTCCAACGGAATCGAAGTAACAAGCTATATCCCAGGAGAAGGTCACAACCTTCAGGAGCATAGCGTAGTTCTTATCCGTGGTGGACGTGTTAAGGACTTACCTGGTACCAGATACCACATCATCAGAGGTACACTGGATACTGCAGGTGTAGCTAACAGAAAACAGGCTCGCTCCAAATATGGTGCTAAGAGACCTAAAAAGAAATAAAGTAGAAAAAAGTAATCAATCGAAGATTCACTTATAACTATAAATATTGTACGGTATTCCATATACCCTGTCGGTTGCGGGTTAAATATAGGACTTTACCAGTGCGAACACCTTAGTTTTAATAGTGAGTACCGATGATTTAATCATTTTGATTAAGGAGGGAAGTAACGTGCCACGTAAAGGACATACTCAGAAAAGAGACGTTCTGGCAGACCCGATGTACAACAACAAAGTGGTTACTAAACTTATCAACAACATCATGTTAGATGGTAAGAAAGGTGTCGCTCAGAAGATTGTATACGGCGCTTTCGCTAGAATTGAAGAAAAAGCTGGCAAACCAGCTATCGAAGTTTTTGAAGAGGCTATGAACAACATCATGCCACTTCTCGAGGTAAAAGCAAGACGTATCGGTGGTGCTACTTACCAGGTTCCGATCGAGGTAAGAGCAGACAGACGTCAGGCACTGGCTCTTCGCTGGCTCACCACATATTCTCGTAAAAGAGGCGAGAAGACTATGGAGGAGAGACTTGCAAACGAGCTTCTGGATGCAATGAACAACACAGGCGCATCTGTTAAGAAGAAAGAAGATATGCACAAGATGGCTGAAGCAAATAAAGCATTTGCTCACTATCGTTTCTAATCAAGGAGGAAAATCCAATTGGCTGGAAAAGAAGGTAGAGAATACCCGCTTGAGCGTACCAGAAACATTGGTATCATGGCTCATATCGATGCAGGTAAGACAACTCTTACAGAACGTATCCTTTATTATACAGGTGTCAACTACAAAATCGGTGATACTCATGAAGGTACCGCAACAATGGACTGGATGGAGCAGGAGCAGGAGAGAGGTATCACAATTACTTCCGCTGCTACAACATGTCACTGGACTCTGCAGGATCACTGCAAGACTAAACCAGGTGCTCTGGAACATCGTATCAACATCATTGATACTCCAGGACACGTAGACTTCACCGTAGAGGTTGAGCGTTCACTCCGTGTACTTGACGGCGCTGTCGGCGTCTTCTGTGCAAAGGGTGGTGTAGAACCTCAGTCAGAAAACGTATGGCGTCAGGCTGACACTTACAATGTACCGCGTATGGCATTCATCAACAAGATGGATATCCTCGGTGCAAACTTCTACAATGCTGTAGATCAGATCAAGACTCGTCTTGGTAAAAATGCAATCTGCTTACAGCTTCCAATCGGAAAAGAAGATGAATTCAAAGGAATCATCGACCTTTTCGAAATGCAGGCTTACATCTACAATGATGAGAAAGGTGAAGACATTTCCATCACTGAGATTCCAGAAGACATGCAGGAAGAAGCAGAACTTTATCATACAGAACTCGTAGAGAAGATCTGCGAACTCGATGATGATTTAATGATGGAATATCTGGAAGGTGAAGAACCGACTGTTGAAAAAATGAAAGCAGTTCTTCGTAAAGCTACTTGCGAATGTACAGCTGTACCGGTATGCTGCGGTACTGCATACAGAAACAAGGGTGTTCAGAAACTTCTGGATGCGATCATTGAATTCATGCCTGCTCCAACAGACATTCCTCCAATCGAGGGTGTTGACATGGAAGGCAACCCGATCGTGAGACATTCTTCTGATGAAGAGCCGTTCTCCGCTCTGGCATTCAAGATTATGACAGACCCATTTGTTGGTAAACTGGCATACTTCCGTGTATACTCCGGTACTATGAATTCTGGTTCTTATGTACTCAATGCTACTAAGGACAAGAAAGAACGTGTTGGTCGTATCCTTCAGATGCACGCTAACAAACGTATGGAACTGGATAAAGTATATTCAGGAGATATCGCAGCAGCAATCGGTTTCAAATTCACCACAACTGGTGATACAATCTGTGATGACCAGCATCCGGTAATCCTTGAATCTATGGAATTCCCGGAACCGGTTATCGAACTTGCAATCGAGCCTAAGACAAAAGCCGGCCAGGGTAAACTTGGTGAAGCTCTTGCAAAACTGGCAGAAGAAGACCCGACATTCCGTGCACATACAAATCAGGAAACAGGTCAGACAATCATCGCTGGTATGGGTGAGCTGCATCTGGAAATCATCGTTGACCGTCTGCTTCGTGAATTCAAAGTAGAGGCTAACGTAGGTGCTCCTCAGGTTGCATACAAAGAGACTATTACTAAACCAGTAGACATCGACAGCAAATATGCTAAACAGTCTGGTGGTCGTGGACAGTATGGTCACTGTAAAGTTAAATTCGAGCCTATGGATGCCAACGGAGAAGAACTGTACAAGTTCGAATCCACAGTTGTTGGTGGTGCTATTCCGAAGGAATACATCCCGGCTGTTGGCGAAGGTATCGAGGAAGCTATGAAAGCTGGTATTCTGGGTGGATTCCCGGTAGTAGGCGTTCATGCAAACGTATATGACGGTTCCTATCATGAAGTCGATTCCTCTGAAATGGCATTCCACATTGCAGGTTCTCTTGCATTCAAGGATGCTATGCAGAAAGCATCTCCGATTCTTCTTGAGCCTATCATGAGAGTCGAAGTTACTACTCCGGAAGATTACATGGGTGATGTTATCGGTGATATCAACTCCCGTCGTGGTCGTATCGAAGGTATGGATGATATCGGCGGTGGTAAGATGATCCGTGGATTCGTTCCGCTTTCTGAAATGTTCGGATACGCAACAGACCTTCGTTCCAGAACTCAGGGACGTGGTAATTACTCCATGTTCTTTGAGAAATACGAACAGGTTCCGAAGTCCGTTCAGGAAAAGATTCTTTCTAAGAAAGACTGATAAATGTAAAAAAGCTTGCAAATATCCTTGATTTGCAATATAATCAAGGATAGCAAGTCAAAAACTGATAAAATGCTCTGAAAGAGAGAGCATAGTTTTTAAGGAGGACATTTTAAAATGGCAAAGGCTAAGTTTGAGAGAACAAAACCGCATTGTAACATTGGTACCATCGGACACGTTGACCATGGTAAAACAACTTTAACAGCAGCTATCACAAAAGTTCTGTCTGAGAGAGTAGCAGGTAACACAGCTACAGATTTCGCTAACATCGATAAAGCTCCAGAGGAAAGAGAGCGTGGTATCACAATTTCTACAGCACACGTTGAGTATGAAACAGAGCATAGACACTATGCACACGTTGACTGCCCAGGACATGCTGACTACGTTAAGAACATGATCACAGGTGCAGCTCAGATGGATGGTGCTATCCTTGTTGTTGCTGCTACTGATGGTGTTATGGCTCAGACAAAAGAGCACATCCTTCTTTCCCGTCAGGTAGGTGTTCCGTACATCGTTGTATTCATGAACAAATGCGATATGGTAGACGATGACGAACTTCTTGAACTGGTTGAGATGGAAATTCGTGAACTTCTTTCCGAGTATGACTTCCCAGGAGATGACATCCCGGTTATCCAGGGATCCGCTCTTAAAGCTCTTGAAGACCCGAACAGCGAATGGGGCGACAAGATCATGGAACTCATGGATGCAGTTGATGAGTACATTCCGGACCCACAGCGTGATACAGACAAACCGTTCGTTATGCCTGTAGAGGACGTATTCTCCATCACAGGACGTGGAACAGTTGCTACTGGTAGAGTAGAAGCTGGTGTTCTTCACGTATCTGAAGAAGTTGAAATCGTTGGTATCAAAGAAGAAACACGTAAAGTTGTTGTTACAGGAATCGAAATGTTCCGTAAACTTCTTGACGAAGCTCAGGCTGGTGATAACATCGGTGCTCTTCTTCGTGGTGTTCAGAGAAACGAAATCGAGCGTGGACAGGTTCTTGCTAAACCAGGAACACTTACATGCCATACAAAATTCACAGCTCAGGTTTACGTTCTGACAAAAGATGAAGGTGGACGTCATACTCCATTCTTCAACAACTATCGTCCACAGTTCTACTTCAGAACAACAGACGTAACAGGTGTTTGCAACCTTCCAGAAGGAACAGAAATGTGCATGCCTGGAGATAACATCGAAATGACAATCGAACTGATCCACCCAATCGCTATGAGCCAGGGTCTTACTTTCGCTATCCGTGAAGGTGGACGTACTGTAGGATCAGGACGTGTTGCTACAGTTATCGAATAATTTTAGCATAACATCTTAATTATATAAATAGAGTACCGCAAGGTACATTGTGTCCAAACGTAAGATACCCCGGAACCGTAAGGTTTCCGGGGTTTTTCTGTTGAGTGGAAAGTAAAATCACCTATGAAATTTCAATGTGTAAATTAGAGAAAAATTTTTCAGTAAGAAAAAATACGGGTAAATTTGAAAATAAAAATCACACCAGCGGTGCCAAAACGGTGCCAAAAAGAAACTCCTGCGAATGTTTGCTATTCACAGGAGTAATTTTTTTACCAGCCTTTGATCTGTTTGATCTGTTCAGCACGTTCCGGATCACGATGATATTGTAGCTTCAAACGGATAGTTTCCACAACTTCCTGTCTGGCTTCATCATCAAGCTGATAAAACGATGTAAGTAAATTATCTACATCAGGCATACTGTTCTTACCAAAAAGATACATTAGTGGATACATGGAATTCTTCAAGTAAGTTTTTACACGAGTTGCATCTAACGCTCCGTTTAATCCGTCTGGAAGTGTAGGATAAATCTCTTCTTCTTTAATTGTGCCAGAAAATGGACTGGCAGAACATATCTCATTCACATCAATTTGTAATTCATTTGCAAGTCTCAATGCAAAATCAAATCGAATATTGGAATCCTTTTGAATAATTGAATATAAGGTTGTGGCACTGATTCCGGTTGCCTTTGCAATTTTACGGACATTTGTGCCTTTTTCATCAAGATATTTCTTTAAATTTTTACCGTCACCCATAGAATCCTCCTTTTCATATATTACAAAATTACGAAAAACATAAATCTATAAAATATCATAGCACAGACCTGGAATAAAATAAAGAAAAAATAGTATACGAAGTTCGTAAAAATGCGTTTACGAAATATTGACAATAGCATAAATACATGATATTATCAATTTACGAAAATCGTACAGATGAAAAATACAGCAAACGTATTTAAGACCTGGCGAGGAAAGGAGGAGGCAAAATGGCAAGTTACAATTATATGATGAGTGCTGATGAAGTGGCACAGGAATTAAACTGCTCAAAATCTCATGCCTATAAACTGGTGAAAGCTATGAATAAGGAACTGGCTGCACAGGGATATATTACGATGGCTGGAAGAATACCAAAGGCATTTTGGGCAAAAAAGATGTATGGCTATGAAATAGCAGGAAATTAAGGAGGATCAATATGGCTTACAGAGAAAAAGACACAAAAAAATGGACAGCCCAGTGGTTTGAGACAAATGTTATGGGTGAGAAGAAAAAACGCAGAAAGCGTGGATTTGAAACAAAGCGAGAAGCATTGGAGTTTGAGCGAAGTAAAAAGTTAAGCAGTGAGCGAAGTATGGATATGAAACTGAGCGATTTTATTGAGATTTATTTTTCAGACAAACAGAATGAGCTGAAAGATCGAACAATCAAAAATAAAAGATATATGATGCAACAGCATATTGTTCCATATTTTGGAAATCAGATGATGAGTGAGATCAAGGCTTCGCAGATTATTCAATGGCAGAATGAAATCCAGAAGAAAGGATATTCAGATTCTTATCTGAGAATGATTCAGAATCAGTTGACCAGTCTGTTTACACATGCAGCTAAAATCTATGATCTGCCAGTTAATCCATGCAAGAAAGTGAAACGAATGGGAAATTCGGATTCGAGAAGTTTGAACTTCTGGACACTGGAGGAGTACAAACAGTTTATACAGACAATGGAGCCGGGAACAAGATATTATCTTATGTTTGAGATGCTGTTCTGGACTGGATGCAGGATCGGAGAACTGCTTGCGATTACAAAAGCTGATATCAATTTTGAAAAGAATCAGCTAAGTATCAATAAGACTTATTACCGAACAGGAATGCAGGATATTATTACAGAACCAAAAACAAAACAGTCTTTTCGGACAATCGAAATTCCAGAGTTTCTGAAAGAGGAAATTAAGGAATTTGTAGATGGTCACTACGGAATGCCTGATACAGAAAGATTATTTCCAGTTGTTCAGGAAGCGGTACAGCATAAGATGAAACGGCAGATTGAGTTAGCAGGAGTAAAGAAAATCCGAGTGCATGATCTCAGGCACAGCCATGTGGCTTATCTCATTGAGAAAGGTGTGGAACCGTTACTGATCCGGGACAGATTAGGTCATAAAGATATTCGTATCACATTGAACACTTATGGACATCTTTATCCAAATCAGCAGAGGAAGATTGCAAATCTGTTGGATAATGAAAATGCAGTTATCGGATTGGGAGAAGAAAGAGATGAATGTTGAAAAGGCAAAAGAAAAAGCCCAGATAAATAATCTGAGCAAGTTCTCTGATAATCAGATTTACTGATATACCATCTTGGCAGATTCAGTATATCATGAATCGGGAAAGACGACAATTCCCGAATATCTGTTCATCAGAGACTTGCCCGGAAGGGCAGGAGGAGATGAGGGAATGAATATGAATGAAAAAAATAAAATTGAGAATTGCAGAACAGAACCAAAACTGAAACTGATCAATATGGATTCAGTAGAGGTGGAACAGATAGAATGGTTGCTTTATCCGTTTATTCCTTATGGAAAAGTGACCATTATACAGGGAGATCCAGGAGAAGGAAAGACAACAATGGTACTTCAGATTATTGCAAAACTGACCAGAGGAGAGCCGATTCTTCCTGTTACTGATACAACAAAAGAAAAACGAAGTGATGAAGCCGACAGTGAGAACACTGATTCAGATGTGGAAGGTAACATTCAGGAACAATCGTCTATTTCACCAGTAAATGTAATTTATCAGACAGCAGAAGATGGTCTTGGAGATACTATCAAACCCAGATTACTTGCTGCAGGTGCCGATTGTTCAAAGGTGCTGGTGATTGATGACAGTGATCTGCCACTGACGATGTCAGATATTCGTTTAGAAGAAGCAATCGTGCAGACAAAAGCCAAAATGGTTGTTCTTGACCCGATTCAGGGATTCCTGGGAGCAGAGGTGGATATGCACCGGGCAAATGAGATCAGACCTCTGATGAAGCGTGTCGCAGTGTTGGCAGAAAAATATCACTGTGCAGTCATTTTAATCGGTCATATGAACAAAAACAGCAACGGCAAATCTTCTTATCGTGGACTTGGTTCCATTGATTTCCAGGCTGCTGCAAGAAGTGTCCTGATTGTCGGGCGAGTGAAAGATGAACCGGAAGTAAGAGTGGTATGTCATACGAAGAGTTCTCTTGCACCGGAAGGAACGTCCGTTGCATTCAGACTGGACAAGAATAATGGGTTTGAATGGATTGGAGAATATGATATCAGTGCCGATGAACTTCTTAATGGAGATGGCAGAGGACAGAAAAGCCGGAAAGCAAAAGAATTTCTTCTTGAGATACTTGCAAATGGAGGAATGACTCAGAAGAAAATTGCAGAAGAAGCAGAAGCCCAAGGAATTAAAAGTAAAACGCTATGGAACGCCAAACGGGAACTTGAAATTGATTCCGTAAAACGTGGAAAGCAATGGTATTGGATGTTGCCAGAATAAAAATGGAAGATGGCAAGATTTCCATTTCTTAAGAAGAGGGAATCTTGCTACCTTGAAAGGAGAACAGATGAAAAATAGAAATGTACAGATTCCATACGAGTTATTCTTTCAGCTCCTCCAATATTTTTTGATGGATAACTACGATGGTGAAGAAATAATCCAATCAGGATTGGAGAAGAAACTGGATGCAATGGTGAATCGTGAAGTATACAGCAAATCCAAAACAGCACCAACGGAAGAAGAACGGGAAAAGTTCCGGCAGGAATATCTGGATAGACGGGGAATACCGGAGAACTTTCGTTGGTAAAGGTTCTTTCTGACCACTTTATTACAGGAGCGTGTCACGCACCTGTAGATAGCAGACAAGGAGAAAGTCAGTAAGGTGTAGCCAGGAGGTTTTGAACGGATATAAGGTTGCTATAAATTTGATAGTTGTGAAGAAGGGAGAAAGATACAATGAAACAGGGAAGATTAGGATATAACAGCAGCAATGACAGATATGGTTTACTATCATCAGATTTATGGATTGATACAGGATTTCACTGCGGAGAGTGTATGGAAGTTCTGGTGGATGACCAGTGGGTAAAGACCAGGATGGAAATGAATCTGGCGAGAGAATGGTATCTGGTGGGAACGCCCTACTGCGGCGATCTGGAATATGTACGGGCAAGAATACCGGAATAAATCAGACAGAAAAGTAAAGAATCGGTTTGGCGTCAGGGATAAAAAATAAGCCCGGATACGGGCAAATAAAAAGGGCGGATACGCCCAAGATGAAAAACACAAGCCAAAACATGGTACAGAAAGGTAGCACGTTATAAAGCCCTCGGCGTTTGAGAGCGAAATACACCCATCGCACAAACTTCGTTTATGCTCTGTGTATTTCGCCCTT
>NZ_CAKRXI010000029.1 GCF_934424005.1 uncultured Blautia sp. | reverse complement strand
CTTCGGCTATATCCTTCCCACTACCGGGCGGATTCGGGACTTTAACCCGTTAGAAACGTGCGCCGCTAGGCGCACTTCACAAAAAAGTCCCCTGCACTCTGTTATAAAAACAAAGCACAGGGGATTTTATCTTAAATTCTTTCTTTCAAATCTGTCAGCCAACCTTTCGAAGTGTCTCACATGTTCTTTCGTATTCTTTTTCTGCTGCCGCAAACAGTTCGTCCGTACCTTCTACCGTGGTCGCTCCACGAAGTTTTTCTGTCAGTTCCTGACTTGGTGTAAAAAGATTATCAAATCCAAGATTCAGGCAGATACCTTTCAGTGTATGTGCTGCACGAAATGCAGTCTCTGCATCTTTATCTGCCAGTGCTGTCTTCAACTGTCCAAAACTCGGATCATCCAGAAACTTAAGCGCAAATTTCTTTACAAGTGCTTCACTCACCAGTCTGCTCAGTACTTTATCAAAATCACACCCTAATTCCTCATAACATTCTCTGACTGTCATATAATTTGTCTCCTATTCAAAAAACTTTTTTCTCATATCATTCATCAGCATTTTGGTTCTGCCCCCCCCCTGGAAAAATCGGCACTTTCCGGATTTCCAAGGTCCGTATATTCTTTTTCCATATTTTTGAAAACAGAATCCATAAAATCTTCTTTTGCATTTTCAAACTCTTTGAGTTCTGCTGATTTTTCTTTCTTCTTCAGAGGGTTGTTTTCCTGTGTACTGCCTTTTACTTTGCGTTTGATCCTGTCCTGAATATCAAGCAGACACTCGAGCAGAATCGGATTAAACGCACCGCATTCTCCATTCAGGATCATCTGAATCGCTTTCTCATGGGAATATGCTTTCTTATAAACCCGTTCGCCCACAAGTGCATCATACACATCTGCAAGAGAAACTACCTGCGCTGAAATCGGAATCTCATCTCCCTTAAGCCCGTCCGGATATCCTCTGCCATCATATCTCTCATGATGCCATCTGCAGATCTGATAAGCAATCGTCATCAGTTCCTCATCCTCATATCCTTCCATATTTTTAAGAATACGGGCTCCTATGATCGTATGATTCTGCATGGTCTTAAATTCTTCATCAGTTAGTTTGCCCGGCTTGTTCAGGATCTTATCATCGATGCCAATCTTGCCAATATCATGTAATGCAGACGCTGTTGTGATCAGCAGTCTTTCTGTCCATGTGATATTATACTTATCTGTTTTCTGTACAAGGCTCTCCAGGATCATTCCTGTCAGTATATTGATGTTCAGTACGTGGCTTCCACTTTCACCATTACGAAATTCTACGATCTGACTTAAGATTTCAACCATCATACGGTTGTTCTTTTCTTTTTCATAAACCTGGTTCGTGATCAGAGTGATCAGGCGTCTCTGCTTTGCATAAAGCTTGATCGTATTATAAACTCTTCGATGTACAACTCCTGCATCAAACGGTCGATTGATGTAATCCGAAACGCCCATTTCATATGCGCGTCTGACGACTTCAGTAGAATCCTCACTGGAAATCATAATAACCGGAATATCTTCAAGGTAATGATGACGATTCATATAATTAAGAACTCCGAATCCATCCATTCCCGGCATGACGATGTCCAGAAGAACCAGCGAAATTTCCCGTTCGTACTGTCTCAGTTTATCGATACAGGTCTCACCACTGTCAGCTTCCACAATATCATATTCTTCACTGAGGATTTCTGACAGAATTGCACGGTTCATCTCAGAATCATCAACGATCAGAATTCTGTATTTGTAGGTTTTGGATGTTTCTCCGCCCTCTGCTTTGTCCTGAACTTCTTCATCATGTTCAGTCACTACCATATTCTTGCATGTCTTGGCCTGATACATGAACTGATCTGCTTTATGGATTGCATTCTCCACAGTACTTCCCGGACCAGAAATCACACCTCCGATACTCACCGACAGACGAAGCTGTGAGTATCCCGGAACCTTCGTATTATGAATTTTTTCCTGAATCTGCTTTAATTTATCTGTAAAGATCTGATCCGTAATATCCGGCATCACAAGCAGGAATTCATCACCACCCATTCGGATCAGTATATCAGTACGACGTATATTCGCCTTTATGATTCCTACAACTGTCGTCAGTGCCAGGTCACCTGCATCATGTCCGAATGTATCGTTGTATATCTTAAAATCATCCAGATCGATCATTGCAATGCCTGCTGTCATATCAGAATTTTTGATTCGTTCTTCGTAATAGCGTCTGTTGTAGATTCCGGTAAGCGCATCTGTATATAATTCCCGATTATAGCCTGAAAGCTGTTTGATCAGTTCTGTACGTCCATCGTCATCCATGATTGCATCTGACTTCATGGCATTGATCAGTTCCATCACATATGGCTTGCCATCTATTTCTACATATTTGGAAATTACCTGATAGATATTGAAATTCAGATATTCCAGCTTCAGTAATTTTTCTTTTTTCTGTAATGCTTCTTTGGAAGTACAGTTCTTACAACGTGTACCTCTTTTCCAGAAATCATAACATTTGCATGGAAATCCATCCGCGTTTGCTAAATCTTTCAGATTTCCCGTTTCCAGTGCATCCCCATCCAATAACCGAACCACTTCAAATACTTTTTTGAGTTGCTCTATCATTACCTCGGATTCCTGCTTTGTCATTGCAGTATCATTCGCCATTCGTTCATATCCTTCCTGCACTACCAGTCACTGCCGCCCGTTACAACCGATATACAACGTGACTTATTTAATATTTTTATTATAGCATTCTGTGCATATTGCGTAAAGTTCAATATTCACAACAATGCCCCCAAAAAAGTGCAGATTTCTATCTGGAAGAAACTCTTTTTTTGTGGTACTCTATTGTTCAGAATCATGAATTTGGAAGGGAGAATATAAATGCTTCAGGATGATTATATACTGCGTCAGATACGCGAAATGGTACGTGCAGTCATGAAAATGCTGTTCCAGGTAAGTGCAGTCGAACTGACACCTGATGTGATTGAAGATACAGATGCCAGACAGATACTTACAAATCTTACAAATCTGGCAGACAATGGTAAAATTGACGAGGCAGAAAATCAGTTATACGAAATGACCTGCGATGGTGACCGTCAGAATCTTGAAATTGGTCTTCTGTTCTACTACCATCTTAATGGCAAAGACGATGAATTTCTGGAAGCCAGTAATTTCAGCCGCGAAGAGATCATGATGGGAATTCAGGACCTTGCAGAGCGTTACAATTTAAGCGGAATCGCAGAAGCATTCCGTACTGAAATTCTGTAAACAGGAGCATTACATAATGAACAAAAAAGAAATATCAGAAATCAAGAAACAGTTTTCTCCAAATAACTGTGCGATCACCAGAATCTGCGGCTGTTATGTGGATGGCGAGAAAAATAAAAAAACAGAACTGAAAGAAGCATTTCTTTCTCTTTCTGAAGAAGAAATGTTCAAATACTTTGAAATCTTCAAGAAAACTTTATCCGGCACAATTGGCAAAAATCTGATCAACATGGACTTTCCGCTTGAACAGGAAAAAGAAGGTGGCACTCAGGAATTTCTCATGAAACTCCGTGGCAGTAAACTTCAGGATAATGCTATACTTGAGGAATTTTATGATAAGATCATCGAAAATTATGATTATGGCGAGAATTACTACATCATTCTCATTCATGCCGTTTACGATATTCCCGGAAAGTCTTCCGACGGTCAGGAGATGTTCGATGCATCCGATGAAATCTATGACCATATCCTCTGCAGCATCTGTCCGGTCAATCTTTCCAAAGCCGGCCTGTGCTACAATGCAGAAACCAACAACATCGAAGACCGTATCCGTGACTGGATCGTAGAAATGCCGGATCTGGGATTCCTGTTCCCAGTATTTAATGACCGCAGCACGGATATTCACAGTCTTCTTTATTACACCAAAAACGCTGAACAGCTCCGAAGTGCTTTCGTAGATGAAATGTTTGGCTGTACCACTCCACTTTCCGCCGGCGGCCAGCGTGATTCCTTCAACGCACTTGTAGAAGAAACCCTTGGTGAGGACTGTGCCTACGATACTGTCATGAATATCCATGAAAAGCTGAATGAATGGGTAGATTCTCAGAAGGATTCCCCGGACCCTGCTGTACTGACCAAGCCGGAAGTAAAACGTCTCTTTGAAGAATGCGGTGTTGAAGATGAAAAACTCGAAACTTTTGATCAGACCTATGAAGCAATTGCCGGTGAAAACGCTTCACTTATGGCAGCCAATATTACCAATACACGACGTACTGAGATCAAAACACCGGACGTTGTGATCCACATTGACCCTGATCGTGCCGCGCTGATTGAAACACAGGTGATCGATGGACGTAAATGCATTGTTATTCCAATGGAAGGTGATGTAGAGATCAATGGTATCCATGTTTCCAGTGGAAACAGCGAAAGTACAGAATCCTAAGATTTCCAAACAATAAGCCCCCGCAAATGCGGGGGCTTATTGCATGTCATTTATTCGTAAATTCCATTTACAGTAACATCAAATACTGCTTCTTTACCGGCAAGATCTGTTGCCTGATAATCATCTGGGAATATAACTGTTACTTCTACTTTATCTCCCGGATGTGCACCGATCAGCTGCTCTTCAAAATTATCGATGTATGTACCGGAACCGATTACCAGATCTGTTCCTTTACCATCTGTGCTTCCACCATCAAATGCAACTCCGTCAATCTTTCCTACGTAATCAATATTGACCTTGTTTCCATCTGTAACTTCAAGAGAAGAATCTGTATTATAGGAAGCTGCCTCTGTAACTTCCGGAGTTGTTGTAGCCTCAGCTTCCTCTGTAGCTTCCGGAGTAGTCGTTGCATCTGTTTCTTCCGCTGCCTCTGTAACCTCCGGTGTCTCTGTTACTGAAGCCTCTTCTGTCGGTTCAGGTGTTGCAGTTGCGATTGAGAATTTGTGATTATCCGTAACCTTCAGAGTCTTGAGAACCTTTTTCTCAACATTGATGTCTGCATCATCCAGCCATTTTTCTGTTGTGTCTGTATAAAGCTTATTCTCTCTTGTCGAGATAATTGACTGTTTCTTAGTCTCTGTAGCTTCTTCATCATTTACTTTATCAAGTTTTACTACATAATAAGAAGTATCTGTCTCAATGACATCCGGTCCGATTTCTCCATCTTTCAGAGTTCTGAGAACTTTCATAACCTCATCCGGATATGCACTGCTGGAAGAACTGCTGTCATCTGATTCTTCATCGGAATCTTCTTTTGCCGCATCTTCATTCGCATCAAAAGTACCGCTTACGGAAGAATAAGAATCATCCACGGATTTTGCGATCTCATTCAGATCTCCATCAGAACCAGCAGCCTTCAGATCATCCAGGATCTTCTGTGCATCTTCTTTTTTCTGCTTGATCTCATCATCACTGAGGTCTGCTGTACTGATACTTACATAATCAAAAGAAGACTGCTGTGCTTCTTCATCAGAAACATCTTTATCCACATCTGCAATGATCTGATCATGCATTCTGCTCTTATAAGTCTGAAGCTCCAGATATGTCTTGACCTGATCTTCATTTACCGCAAGCTCCTGCAGTGTCTCTTCGCTGTTGGCGGCCATAAATGCAGCGGCGGCATCTGCAATTTTCTGCTCGTCATCATCTGTAACTTCTACATTATAGTCTGCAGCCTTTTCTTTCATGATGTACATCAGTTCTACATCCTTCAGGGACTGTTCTACTGCCTGTTCTCCATAGGTCTTTCCGTCTTCTGCATCCATGCTCCAGATAGAATAATCCTGTCCGCCCATAAAGCTCTTATACATTGCTTCTGTCTGTGCCTGTCCTTCTCTTACAGAAAGACTTACGATTCCAAGTGGGATTTCTGTTCCATCCACCGTTGCAACTGTTTTTGTTCCATCTAATTTCTTTTCTCCACAGCCTGTGAGCATTCCCACTGCCATTACGCCTGTAAGAGCTGCAACAGCTGTTCTCTTTGTCATTGTTTTCATCTCTTCCTCCATTGCTTTACAATTCTAGCATATAAATAAGAGTATAAACTTTTTTGCCTTTAAGAGCAAGGAGAATCATAAAAATAGCCGTTTTTCACGGATATTTCACAGATTCTCCTCTTAATCAGACTATATGGATTTTATTCTTCTACAAGTGATTCCAGTTCCGTCAGAAAATCCGTCAGAGCTGTCAGTGTATTTCCAGCCCCCTCCGGAGTAAAAATAAATTTGGGTTCCTGTTCATTCTTGAATTGCAGTCCTCTTCTGTATTTCTGCATCAGTGCGGGAATACCTGCGGGATTCAGTTTGGCCCGTTCATACAATGTAATCTTCATATCCTTACCGATCTGCTTGATCTCCACTACATAGCATCGATGTGCCTGTGCCTTCATTCTGGCAATTGCAAGAAGATTCAGAACTGCCTTTGGCATTTCACCGAAGCGATCCAGCAATTCTTCCAGCATATCATCATAATCCTGCTGTGTCTCAATTCCGGCAATCCTCTTATAAATATCCAGTTTCTGATATTCATTGCTGATATAAGAATCCGGTATAAATGCATCCATATTCAGATCGATCGTTGTCTCAAAATCTTCCATTGTATGGATACCCTTTGCCTCCTTGACTGCCTCACTGAGCATCTTGCAGTAAAGGTCATACCCTACTGCATTCATATGCCCATGCTGTTCTGCTCCCAGAAGATTTCCGGCACCTCTGAGTTCCAGATCACGCATCGCAATCTTGAATCCGCTTCCCAGATCTGTATATTCCCGAATCGCAGAAAGTCTTTTTTCTGCAGTCTCTTTCAACATCGTATTCCTGCGATACATAAGGAATGCATAAGCAGTCCGATTTGAACGTCCGATCCTTCCACGAAGCTGATACAGCTGTGAAAGTCCATATCGATCAGAATCATGAATGATCATTGTATTGACATTGGAAATATCCAGTCCGGTCTCAATGATCGTTGTAGAAACCAGTACATCTATATCTCCGTTAATAAATGCATACATGACTGCTTCCAGCTCTCGCTCACTCATCTGTCCATGGGCAAAATCCACTCTCGCATCCGGCAGAAGCTTCGCGATCCTTGCCGTCACATCTGCAATATCATTCACGCGGTTATAAACATAATAAACCTGGCCGCCCCTTCGAAGCTCACGGTTGATTGCCTCTCTTACCGTTTCCTCATCATACTCCATAACATATGTCTGAATCGGAACACGATCCATCGGTGGCTCTTCCAGGACACTCATGTCGCGAATACCGATCATACTCATATGGAGTGTTCGCGGAATCGGTGTCGCCGTTAACGTCAGTACATCAATATCTTTTTTCAGCTGCTTGATCTTTTCTTTATGGACCACACCAAAACGCTGTTCTTCATCAATAATAAGAAGTCCAAGGTTTTTGTATTCCACATCCTTCGAAAGTACTCTGTGCGTACCGACTACGATATCCACCTGACCTTTTTTCAGATCTGCGATCGTCTTTTTCTGCTGCGCAGCCGTACGGAATCGGCAAAGAAGATCTACTCTCACCGGAAACTCTTTCATTCGCTGAATAAAAGTGTTATAAACCTGCTGTGCAAGAATCGTAGTCGGCACAAGATAAACAACCTGACGGCTCTCCTGAACCGCTTTAAAAGCAGCCCTGAGCGCAACCTCTGTCTTACCGTATCCAACGTCTCCACACACAAGGCGGTCCATGATCTTGGTGCTCTCCATATCCTTCTTAGTATCTTCGATCGCAGCCAGCTGATCTTCTGTTTCCTCATATGGAAACATCTCTTCAAACTCTCTCTGCCAGACCGTATCCGGTCCACAGACATAACCTTCTTTTTCCTGGCGGACTGCATAAAGTTCCACAAGTTCCCTTGCAATATTCTGCACGGCACCGCGGACTCTGGATTTCGTCTTCTTCCATTCCTGCCCGCCAAGCCGATTCAGTTTCGGTGGTTTTGCTGTTTCTGCCCCGGAATATTTCTGCAGTGCATCCAGCTGTGTTGCAAGAATATACAGATTACTTCCATTACGATATTCGATTTTGATATAATCCTTTGCAACTTTATCTACTGCAACTTTCTCAATACCTTTGTAAATGCCGAGGCCATGCTTTTCATGCACTACATAGTCTCCAATGGAAAGTTCCGAGAAGTCCTGGATTCTCTTTCCATTGTATTCTTTTTTCTTTTTACGCTTTTTCTGCTCTTTTCCAAAGATATCTGTCTCTGTGATGACTGCAAATTTGACCAGCGGATATTCAAATCCCCTCCGTGCATGGCCATACGCCACCATGATCTCTCCCGGCTGCAGAATACGCTCAGAATCCTGTCCGTAAAAAGCGTTCAGACCTTCTTCCTGAAGATCTTTCGCCAGACGTTCTGCACGGGTTCTGGAACCGGACAGCAAAACAATCTGATATCCTTCTTTTTTGTACTGTTTCAGATCCTTTACCAACAATTCAAAACTGCTTTGATAAGAGCTCATAGATTTTACTGTGATATTAAACTGATCTGAAATTTTCCAGTTAGATTTCTTCGGATCCAGCAAAGACATGGCAACACAATTTCTGTCATTTATCTTATGACACAATTCCTCCCATGTGCACATCCAGTCACCGGAAAGGCTGGTCTCGCCCTTTTCCTTTCGATTCTCACAACTTTGCTGAAATTCCTCCTGCACAGCTTTTGCATTTTTCTCCAGATGATTGAGTTCATCCAAAAAGAATAATGTCTCATCTTCTTTAAAATAATCGAGAAATGAGACACCATTTTTCTCCATTGGCTGTTCTGCTGCCGGATAAATTGTAATATCATCCAGGTTTTCAAGAGAACGCTGGCTCTGTGCATCAAAACTGCGGATCGAATCAATTTCATCTCCCCACAGCTCAATACGCCAGGGATTTTCTTCTGTCAGAGAATAAATATCAATGATTCCACCGCGGATGGAAAACTGTCCTGGCATCTCTACCTGCCCAACGCGTTCATAACCCATATGGACAAGCGCAGCTGTCAGTTTATCCATATCCAGGGTACTGTCATTGCGAAAATGAATCAGTTGTTTTTCTATTTTTTCCAGAGGTGCAAGATAGTCCATACAGCCATCAATACTGGTAACGACCGTAATCTCATCCTCGCGTTCCAGAAGAGCGCGAATCACCTGCATTCGCTGACGAATCAGCAGATTCCCATGTATATCTGCCTGAAAGAAAAGAAGATCCTTTGCCGGATAGTAATAAACACGTTTATCATAAAAACGATAATCTTCATACAGTTCTTTCGCAGATTTTTCATCTGTGGCAATTACCAGATGACATGGAAAAAGCCCGGAAAGCCCATACATAAGATGAGCTTTCTGGGACTCCATACAACCACTGATCTCCAGAATTCCACGATTCTTTTTTGCCTGTTTTTGTATTTCTTCCATCTCTGCAAGATTCTGCAGAGGCTGCAAAAATGTCTTCATACATTCTCCATTTTCTTGTTGAACTGGTTCATGGCCGCATCCACACTGTCAGCCAGGATCATCTCTACAGCTTTGCAGGCTCTCTCCTGCGCCTCTTCCACAAGCTTACGTTCATCACTTCCAAATCTGCCAAGTACATGATCTGCCAGATCCCAGCCTTTTGGTTTTGCTCCGACACCAACCTTGATACGAACAAACGTCTGTGTACCAAGCTGCTGAATGATATGCTTGATTCCATTGTGCCCACCGGCACTGCCTTTCTTGCGGATACGAAGCTGTCCCGGTTCCAGATCAATATCATCATAAATAACGATCATCTCTGTCTCCGGATCGATTTTGAAATAGTTTGCCATATCCCGGACAGGACCACCGCTGAGATTCATATAAGAAAGCGGCTTCATCAGAATGACAGGTTGTCCTCCGATTCTTCCTTTTCCGTACATGGCATTGAATTTCACGCCAGACTGTGGAACATTATATTCCTCCACAAGCTTATCAATCACATCAAATCCCATATTATGGCGTGTGGCTTCATACTGCCTTCCGGGATTTCCCAAACCTACGATCAGATACATCAGAATTTCCTCGCTGTATTAATTAAAATAAACCATTTCGTCTTCCAGTGGATCACACTGCTCTACATGCTCCGCAGAAAGTACGATACCTTCTTCACCCTGGTATTCGTTACGTTTCTCAATGCCGACTTTGGCTGTAACTTCTACCCATTCTCCCGGCGTCAGTTTCGGCGCATATGCGCTCTTACATACATAACCAAGAAATGTAGTATCATCTGCACAGCAAGTCATGGCTGTACGTCCCGGAACAAAGAATTTGCTTCCCATTCCGCGAGGTTTCATGACTCTTGCTTTAAACTTGACTGTTTTGCCTTCATAATTTTCCGGATGATCCATTGCATCCACAAACCAGATGCCATAATCTTCCGGAAGAATCTCGATAACCGGCGCATTCATATCAAATGGCATTTCATCCTGGAAAATATCACCCAGCTCGCCTTCTTCATCCTCAAAGATAACTTCTGCTCTCTGATTTGCGACCTTGATTCCACGTCGATAAGTCGGAAGCGGATCTTCCTTTTTGCAACGGTTGAAGATAACCATATCTGTATTTTTTATCATATCCATAAAAATGGATTTCATGTTCGCCATATACATCTGAAAAGTACTTCCGTCTACACAGGTAATCTGCTGTTCTACTCCCCAGCCTGTCGGCAACTGCATTTTTTCAAAATTGCTTACCAGCCACATGCCATTATATTCTATGATGACACGCTCCGGCTGATGAAGAATATCCATGGCAACCAGTCTGTCTGTTGTAAAGTCTTCTTCATTTTCAATTACTTCCACAACAGTATTATTGGCTTCAAGAATTGCCGGATCATATTCTTCCTCTCCTTCCTCACAGAGGATCAGAAGTGTCTTTCCATCCGTATGGAAATAATCCTGCTGTATGGTAAAACTCAGGAAAGAAGTCTTGCCACTTTCCAGGAAACCGGTCATTAAATAAATCGGTACTTTGATCTCGTCCATTGTCTGTATTCTCCTCTATGATTACAGGCCAAAAAGCTCAGCCAGTTTGTCCTCTTTCAGTTTAGATCCGATCACACAGAGACGACCTGTATATTCCGGTGCGCCTTCACGGATTTCTGTTTCTTCCGGAACCATATCAAAATAAATCCATGTTCCATCTTCTGCCGGAAGCATTCCTTTTGCACGGAGAATGATTCCATATTCATCAGATGCAGAAAGAGCTCCCAGCATCTTCTCAAGATTTTCTTTTGTATATTTCTTAATTGTCTCACGACCCCAGCTTGTAAATACTTCATCTGCATGATGATGGTGATGGTCATGATGGTCGTGTCCACATCCGCATTCATGATCATGGTCGTGATGATGATGCTCATGTTCTTCATGATCGTGGTCATGTCCGCATCCGCATTCATGATCATGGTCGTGATGATGATGTTCATGTTCTTCATGATCGTGGTCATGTCCGCATCCGCATTCTTCATCATGATCGTGATGATGATGCTCATGTTCTTCATGATCATGGTCATGATGATGTTCGCCATGTTCATGCACATGTCCGCATTCCGGGCATACCTCCTCTTCTTCCATCAGCTCATCTGCCAGAGATACCGGATGCTCCATAACCTCCAGAAGTTTTTTACCTTCCAGTTTCTCGATCGGTGTTGTGATGATCGCTGCTTTGGAGTTAATCTCACGAAGCAGTTCCAGTGATGCCTGTGCTTTTGCTTCGTCAACAATATCTGTACGGCTCATGATGATGGCTCCGGCATATTCAACCTGATTGTTGAAAAATTCACCGAAATTTCTCATATACATTTTGCATTTCTTTGCATCAACAACAGTAGTGTAGCTGTTCAGAACCAGTCCTGTTTCTTCTTCTACGCCCTGTACTGCTTTAATGACATCAGATAATTTGCCGACACCAGATGGCTCGATCAGGATTCTGTCCGGGTGATATTTGCTGATAACTTCTTTCAAAGATGCACCAAAATCACCAACCAGTGAGCAGCAGATACATCCTGAGTTCATTTCACGGATCTGGATTCCGGCTTCTTTCAGAAATCCTCCATCAATGCCGATCTCACCAAATTCATTTTCAATCAGTACGACCTGCTCCCCCTGAAAGGCATCTTTCAGAAGTTTCTTGATCAGTGTTGTTTTACCGGCTCCAAGGAAACCGGAGATAATGTCAATTTTAGTTTTTTCCATGATTGCATTTCCTCTCTTTCTGCCCATGGGCAAAATGATTGCTAAATTACTTTATATTATTTGTTTTATATCACTAACTTATAACGCAATTTGACCAGGAGGCATAAAATACCCCCTGGTTATTATCCCTTTATATGGGTAATGGGGACATGAACCAGTCACGTCCCCACTCTATACTCTCTAAAATCAACCGTTGATCATGAAGCTGAGAAGTTTATCGATATCTTCTTTCTCATATGCTACGATCTCAAGTTCCGGAATTTCTCCACCGGAGAAGATGTTTGCAAGAGATACATACTGGGACAGTTTGGATTTGAGGTTCAGTCTGTCACCTTCACCTGTTACCAGTTCAACTTTGCCCTGGCAGCTGTCTACTACTTCAAAAAATTTCTCGATGTCTTTAATATTAGATACTTTCATTGTAAATCTCCTTTCAAAATCTTTTTTTATGTTCAACTTACTGCATTTCATGTAAATACTGAGTTTCCAAATGATTTTCCTCAGTCGCGTTCAGTATAACCTATATTTTCTTAAATTGCAACGATTTTATTTGTTAAATTTATATAATTATCGATGCACAAAATTGGTTAATTTTTACAATGGAATTGTCAATAAGTAAACACCGCAACACCATATCCTGGCAGTGGATAGTCAAACGAAAACTCTCTGTGATCACATTCCTGTGCCTCTGCTTTAAATACCTCCGGTTTCTCCAAAAGTCCATGTTCATTCATGATCAGTTTATACTGTTTTTTCTTTGGAACACCGACACGATAATCCGGGCGGTCAACCGGCGTAAAGTTTACAATAAACAGAAGGTTATTTCTCTTTGTAGGAGATTTTCTTACCAGACTGAAAATACTTCTGTATGCATCGTCTGCATTGATCCACTCAAATCCGTCAGGATCGTTGTCCCCTGCATACAATGCAGGATACTTTGTATACATATGTAAAAGCGTCTTTACAAACTCCTGAAGGTCCTGATGTGGTTTTTCATTCAAAAGATACCAGTCAAGCTCCCTCTCCTCACTCCATTCACGCAGCTGTCCAAATTCTTGTCCCATAAATAGAAGTTTTTTGCCTGGATGGAACAGCATAAATGCATACGCAGCTTTCAAATTACGAATCTTTTCTTCCGGATAGCCTGGCATCTTATTAACCATAGAACATTTCAAATGTACGACTTCATCATGCGAGATGACAAGGACATATTTTTCACTGTATGCATAAGTCATAGAAAATGTCATCTTATTGTGATTGTCCTTACGGAAATATGGATCCAATTTCATGTATTCAAGAAAATCATTCATCCATCCCATATTCCATTTCAAAGAGAATCCAAGTCCTCCATCTTCAGCTTTTCCGGTAACCTGTGGCCATGCGGTAGATTCTTCTGCTATCATGACCGTTCCATGATTTCTTCCAAGTACAACGGTATTCAAATGTTTGAAAAACTCAATTGCTTCAAGGTTTTTGTTATCACCATATTTATTGGCAACCCACTCGCCATCCTTCTTTCCATAATCCAGATAAAGCATAGATGCTACTGCATCAACACGAAGTCCGTCTACATGACACTCTTCAATCCAGTAGAGTGCATTGGCAATCAGGAAGTTTTTGACCTCCGGACGGCCATAGTTATAAATCTTGGTTCCCCAGTCCGGATGTTCTCCCTGTCTCGGATCTTCATGTTCATATACTGCTGTACCGTCAAAATTTGCGAGGCCATGTGCATCTTTCGGAAAATGCGCCGGTACCCAGTCCAGAATAACTCCAATCTTATTACGGTGCAGATAATCGACCATATACTTGAAATCCTGAACAGAACCATAACGGGAGGTTGGTGCATAATATCCTGTGACCTGATATCCCCATGAGCCATCAAACGGATGCTCGGCAATTCCCATAAGTTCTACATGTGTATAACCCATTTTCTTTACATAGGCAGCAAGTTCATGTGCCAGTTCACGGTAATTATAAAATCCCGGATCATCTTCATCTTTTGCTTCATGTTTCTTCCAGGAACCGGGGTGTACCTCATAAATGACCATAGGATCTCTGGTTTCATCAAATTCCGGACGTCTTTTCATCCAGGTAGTATCTTTCCATTTATAATCAGAAATGTCCGCAATTCTGGATGCAGTGCCAGGTCTCAGTTCTGCTTCATTGCCATATGGATCAGCTTTGTATAATTCTTCACCGTGATAGCCGATAATATAGAATTTATAGAGATCTCCAACCTTCGCTCCGGGTATAAATGTCTCATATACCCCAATTGGTCCGACTTTCTGCATTGGATTTGCCTGTGTATTCCAGTTATTAAACTCTCCAACAACAGAAACCGATCTGGCATTTGGTGCCCACACAGCAAAATATACACCTTTCTTACGCCTCTGTATCGTCGGATGGGCTCCTAATTTCCTGTAAATGTCATAATGGGTTCCCTGTCCGAACAGATACTGATCCAGCTCTGTAAACTGCAACTTCTCTCCCATTCAAACGTACCTCCCTTAACAGCTATTTTATTCCGGCACTCTTTACAACTCTGCGCCTCCTATCAGCATTATGCACATTTATTATGCTGATATTTTGCATTTTTATAGACATATTATACCAATCCATAATGTTCCCGTCAATTAAAATAAGAAATTACAAGTACACAAAAAAGAGGACTTGTCCGATTGCGCTTTCGAACTTGTCCTCTTTTGTGGATTCTTATTTTATATAGAATTAATATCCTGTATCATACCCATCTCCGGAGTCCTCATCTGCATAATCACTTCCGTCTCCGGAACTGTCATCATAAGATCCATCGTCTGAGCTGTTATCTCCGGAACTGTCATCTGATGAACTTCCATCCCCGGAAGAGTCATCGCCTCCTGAGCTGTCATCTCCGGAAGAACTGTCGGAACTATCATCACTTCCATCGCTGACATCACTGCTGTCCGAAGATCCTGTATCACTTACATCAGAACTATCTGTTGAGCCGTCATCTGAGGTAGTACCATCTGATACCGCTGTACCATCACTGCTTCCGTCAGAAGAACCACTGTTATATCCTGCAACGATACCCTTCTGAAGTGAACTGTCCCAGAAATCAGAATAGTTTGCATTCTGTAAAGTAACTCCCTTGGCTGCTGCAAGCTCACTGACTGTCATCAGTTTATAGCCTTTGGCTACCAGTTCCGGAATCATCTTGATCGCTGCCTGTACAGATGGCTCATGAATATCATGCATAAGAATGATAGAACCGTCTGTAAGATCCCCATTCATAACAGCATCATAGTCCTTGTTGACATCAAGATAGCTCCAATCCAGAGAGTCCAGTGACCATGTAAAGAATGGCTTATTGACTGTAGAAATGATATCATCACTCCAGTTTCCATATGGTGCTCTGGCGACACTTGCCTTCTGTCCACATGCCTTCTCCAAAGCTGCATCTGTATCTGAAAACTCTTTGGCAACTGCATCCATATCAAGATCATACAGATTCGGATGATCCCAGGAATGAGATCCGATCTCACATCCAATGTCTGCCATTCGCTGAACTTCTGACTCCCAGCTGCCTACATTCTGACCTAACATAAAGAAAGTTGCATGTGCATTGTTCTGTTCCAGACAGTCCAGAAGTTCATCGGTATACTCTCCCGGGCCATCATCAAAGGTAAATGCAATTCTGGTCTTGTGCTGACTTGGATCATAAGTTCCATCATCATTGAAATAGTAATCGTCAAATCCAACGCTCACCCATCCGGTCTGTGAATAACCATTGTCTCCAAAATAATATGTAGAACCATCTATTTCCTGCAGGCCGCCTGCATAATATGTACCATCCGCGTTCTGATACCATTTGCCGTTCTCATCCTCATGCCAGCCAGCAGTCAGCTGAGAAGCCTTTGTCAGATCACTCGCACCCTTCAGCGGTTTACGGATTGCTGCATTTGTGTCTTTTTCTATCTGTGTCTCAGTTCCTGAATCTCCTGTATTGGTATTCGCATTCGTATCTGTTTCTGCCTGTACCTGTGCCGGTTTATCTGTATTTTTCCCTCCGACCCGATTAATGACCGGAAGAATAATTCCCCGTATTACAAATATGAATACGAGTATCACAGCTACAACATACGCGCCTTTTTTCATCATCTGACGACGTCTTATCTGCTGTTGCTTTTTGCGCATTCGTTCACGCAATACCCTTTTATCCATCTACTCCACCTGCTGTATTTTCTATAACTTTTTTGTCTATTTATTATCATAACGCATTTAATTCTGAAATACAATCACAATTCCTGAACTAAATCAAGTTATTCTGTGAATGATGATCCAATACTTCAGCAGGTATATCAGATAACTCTTTTTAATTCAAAATTCTCTGTTAACAGAAGAATATCTGCCTCTTTACCTGTATGAACAGACCCTGTTCTGTCATAAATCCCAATACTTCTTGCCGGATTTCTCGTGGCTGCAAAAATTGCCTGATCTACAGGCACACCAAATTCTATTGCTTTGCACATACAGCCAAATAAATTTGTCGCAGATCCTGCCAGTGTTCCGTCTTTCAGCACTGCCTTGCGGTCCTTCACAGTTACTTCCTGTCCGCCAAGCTCATATGTACCGTTTTTCATCCCTGTTGCACGCATGGAGTCACTGATCAGGATGACTCTTTCCGGTCCGAACATTCTGAACGTTGCTCTGATTACAGCCGGATGAATATGATAGCCATCACAGATCAGTTCAACCATACATTCCGGATCATCCGAAGCTGCTCCGATCAGTCCCGGTTCTCTGTGGGCCAACGGCTGCATCGCATTATAAAGATGCGTTACATGATGTGCTCCCAGTGCCATTGCTTCTGTCGCACATTCATAATCTGCCGCTGTATGTCCCAGAGATATCTGTACTTCTTCCTTCATTTCCCGTATGAAGTCCATAGCTCCTTTTACATTCGGTGCCAGTGTTACAAGTCGGATTCTTCCACCTGATACTTCATTCAATTCCTTTACAAAATCTGCATCCGGTTCTGTGATCCATTCTTCCACATGTGCGCCCTTCTTAACAGGATCCAGAAACGGTCCTTCCATATTGATACCTGCAACCGTTGCTCCATCGCCGGACTTTTCTGCTTCCCTGATCCCTTTGAAAATCTTCTTAAGCTGTTCCTTCGGAAGTGTCATGGAAGTCGGACAATATGATGTTATTCCACTTTTTCTCTCATATCTTAAGATTTTTTTCAGGCCTTCCGGATCACCGTCAGAAAAATCTTCCCCATATGCTCCATGGCTGTGAATATCCACAAGACCTGGAATGACCATAAGGCCCTCGGCATCTATAACTTCCTCTTCAGATGTTGCTTCAAATGCCTCTGTCAGTCTGTGATTTCTGATATAAAGTGTTTCCCTGCGAAAACTTCCATCTTCCTGAAAAACATTTCCATTTTTTATGATCATCCTTCATTTGCCACATCATCTTCTGATGCAGTTTCCTCACTTTCTTCTGCAGTGTCACTGCTATCTTCCTCTGACGCATTATCTTCTGTAGTGTCTTCTGCAGCATCAACTCCGGTATCTTCACTTTCCGGATCTGCATCTTCATTTGCCACATCAGCTTCTGTTGCAGAAGTTTCATTTACTGTCGCATTATCCACTATAAAACGTTCCACACGCATCAGTGCCAGTGATTCATTTACTTCCTGTTCACCATAATATGCAACCAGCTGATCAAAACTCTCATAGCCATATTCTGATAACAGCTCGTCTTTTAATGTCTGTATATCGTCATCGTCAAGACTGAGTCCTTCTGCATCCATGATTCCCTGAACAATAAGGTTCTGTTCCACTTTGGATTCTGCATACTGCTGGCAGTCTTCCTCATAATCTTCTTCAGACATTCCCTGAGCCTTAAGGAAATCAGACATTTCCATACCTGCTTCTTTGACATAATTTTCATTGAGTTTTTTGTATGCTTCAACCGCCTTATCCACATCTTCTTCCGGATATTCTTTTACTTCAGAATTTGCGAGTACTTCGCTCCAGGCATTACTGTAAAGATCATAATCTGCCGATTTTGTCTCATTTTCTTCGAGTTCTTTTTTGACGGCTGCACGATACTCGTCAACTGTCTTGTATTCCGTATTGGCAGCTACCCACTCATCATTCAGTTCGGAAGGCCGCGTGAACTTCTGTAGCGTAACTTTAAACACAACCGGTTTACCGGCAACAGATTCTTCATAGTAATCATCCGGGAAAGTCAGGTCCAGTTCTTTTGTCTCTCCCTTTTTCATGCCAATGATTCCATCCTCGAATCCATCGATCATTCCGCCCTCGCCAATCACAAGATCATAATCTTCTGCAGAACCCCCATCAAATTCTTTTCCGTCTATCGTTCCGGTAAAATTAATCGTTACCGAATCGCCCTCTTCTACTGTTCCGTCATTTACCTCTGTTCCGTTTTCTTCAAGATTATAATCGATCTCTGCCTGTACATCATCATCCGTTACAGTAACCGATGATCTGTCCAGTGTCAGTCCTTTATATTCTCCAATCGTGACATATTTTGAAACATCAGAAACAGACACCAGTCTGACTGCCGAAGCAGATGTTTTTTTATCTGAGGATGCAGAATCTTTTTTATCTCCTGTATCCTGTGTTGTCTCGGTTTTGGTTTCTTTTGTATCAGATCCGCCGCATGCTGTGGCAGATAAAGCCATGCACATTACCAACATCGCCGCAACTGTTTTTTTCTTCATAATAAAACTCCTTTCAAATCTGCATATCACATTTCTGGTACCGGTGTCGGTCTGGAAGAATCCCATACCTCAGATACATCAAAAAGATCGCTCAGCATATCCGGGTTATAATACATTCTGTAACCATCCAGATTTCTTCTTCCCTGTCGGAAATACTGATCTGTGATCTGTACAAAGTACTGACTGGAATCTACATTACAGAAGTAGTCATAGCCCGCGCTCTTATAATACTGAAATTTCGGATTATCAGAAGAGTAACCTTCCCAGTTACCAATATCTGCACCAAACGCAAAGATGATCATATCTGTATCTCCAAGGATCGGGACTACATTTGCTTTCCATTTCTCATCGTCTGTCTTAAGGTCCTCAGCAGAACGCTCTGTTGCATTCATATGTCCCCAGGTATGGCTTGCAAATTCCCATCCCTCTGCCTTCATGGCATCTGCCACTTTGGTCGCATCTTTTACATCCTGGTCATAATCAAAATCCGGATGTTCTTCCAGGAATTTCTTCTGGTCATCCTGAAGGTTTTCGCCGGTCTTATATGCACTGTCTGTTCTGTATCCCAGTACTCCGTTATAACCGGTCATCGCAAGGATTCCCTTACGTCCATGATAGGAAAAATCCGGATGTTCTTTGATAAAAGAATCCAGAAGCGGTACCAGATCATAATCTCCGACTAAAACATTTCCGTCAGCATCAACATATTCGTTCTTTACCTCTCCATTCTCATCAAGTACAAGTTTGGATGCACAGCCATCACCGTCCATATAATGGTAATAGCTGACATCATCCTGCGAAAGGACAAACGGAATCTTACCCTCCGGAACCATGATCTTGCCCCTGCTCATTGTACCGTCTTTATTTACCGTTGCCATATCATGCGGACTTACCAGTACATAGCCCTTGTCATACATAATCTGAATGATCTTATTAAACTCACTGACTGTTGTCATGACCTGATTATAGTTTCCGGATTTTGAATCTCCATCAAATGCTCTGGATGTGTCCTCGATCAATGTATGAAAAAATACATGTGTGATTTTTTCAAGAGGATATTCAACCAGTGATTTTTTCGCAATCTGGCATTTTGCAGCAAGATCCATGTAATCTTTATTTTCTGTAAAATCATCCTGCTTTTTCAGCAATTTGATTGCCTCATCATAATTATACTGCTGATACATGATCGTTGCCTGATCAAGCACAGAATCAGAAGTTTCTGTGTCTGCAGATTCTTTTGAATCCTCTGCCTCTGCATAAACGTTCTGTATCATTTTAGATCTTATGCCGTCTGTAACCGGCAGATAACCACTTCCCCCTGTCAGTGCTGCTGCAGTAAGTACTGCTGTAAGTATTAATGCTCTTTTTTTCATTCTTTATCCCCTTTTATCAGTTATGCCATTGGCGGCACCGGTGTCGGTCTTACCGGATCAAAAACGCTCTTTGCATCAAAAAGATCCTCCAGAAGCTCCGGATGGTAATACATACGGTATCCGTCCAAATTTCTTCTCCCCTGACGGAAATACCGTTCTCTTATCTGTACATAATATTTACTTGAATCTACATTGCAAAAATAATTGTATCCTGCATCTTTTAAATATTCGAATTTATCGCCATGATAATCCTCTATTCCACAGAGGTCTGTACCAAACGCAAATATAATGATATCTGTACCTCCGATCAGCGAATCTACATTATCTTTGAATTTCCGGGTATCGGTCTGAAGCGTTTCCAGTCCTATCTGTCCTACATTCTGATGTCCCCAGGTGTGGCTTGCAAAAAGCCATCCCTCTGCTTTCATGGCATCTGCGACTTTCTTGGCGCCCTCTCTTTCTTTCGCCAGGCTGAAATCAGGATGTGCATCCAGCCATTCAACCTTATTGGCATCCAGATCATCCGGACGTGTCTCATAGCTCTGGTCTGTACGGTATCCTAAAATACCATTATAACCGGTAAGTGCCACAATTCCTTTTGCCCCTCTGTATGAAAAATCCGGATGTTCTTCTACAAAACGGTCGATCAGCGGAACCATATCATAATCTCCGACAGAAACGCTTCCATCATCCTCTACATATTCGTTCCGGATTTTTCCATTCTCATCAACAACCAGCTTCGATGCATATCCATCGCCATCCATATAATGATAATAACAGACATCGTCCTGTGAAAGAACAAACGGAATCTTCCCTTCCGGGAGAAGGATCTCTCCTTCTGTTATATTGCCATCAGCATCTGCCTTAGCCATATCATAGACACTGACCATAACATAGCCTTTCTCATACATAGTCTCTGTAATCTTGTTGAATTCATCGATCGTTGTCATAACCTGATTGTAATCAGCTTCTTTATAGTCTCCATCAAATGCTTTGGATGGATCTTTGATCAGTGTATGATAAAAAACATGTGTAACTTCTTCCAGTGGCCAGGACTTACAGGAAGCTTTTATTTCTTCGTATTGTTTTACCGCATCCTGCATTTCTGTATTCTCTTTATAGCCGCTGTATTTCTGAAGCAGGCTGATCGCCTTGTCATAATCATATTGTACTGCGAGAAGCTTCGCATCTGCCAGAGCTTCCTCCGGGGTTCTCTCATCCATCTCCAGATCTGAGCAACTCTGTTTCACCGCATCTGTCAACGTCGGATCCGATGAGTTCCTTTCTGCTGATTTTTTTGATGAAACCTGACTTTGCCTGCTTTCTCTGGTCACAAAACTGACGATTCCGGTGACTGCACTCACTGCTACCACTACGGTAACAACGGCCATGCTTCCCAATACGATCATTTTTTTTCTTCGTTCCTGCTTTTTTATGCGGTGTTTTCTTGCCTGGCGTCTCTCGCGAAGTGCCTTTTCCTGCTCTTCTGACAAACGTTCCATTTCTTTTATTTCATCTGAATACAGTTTATTCTGACTGGTATTTTTATTTCTGTCGTTTTTCTTCTCCATACTAACTCTCCAGGACCTTTGTTCTGTAATTCTTAGTGTACCCACAAATAAATTTATCTTTCAGATTTTTCTAAAAACCGTAAATTTATTATACCTGTTTCTCTGTACCTTTGCTATAACTTTTCCTGTTCTTTATGGAATTTTATGAATTTGTTTGCCTTTTGTAATAAATGATGTTAGAATATAATTCGCATGACATAAGTTTGTAAATTACATATTGAGGAGGGTATCTATGAGTACACTTACCATCGTCCTTCTTGTGATTCTGGTCGTTCTGATCGCTGCTCTGATAGCTCTTTATTTCTTTGGAAAAAAGGCTCAGAAGAAACAAGAAGAACAGCAGGCCCAGATTGAAGCTGCTAAACAAACCGTTTCTATGCTGATTATTGATAAGAAGCGACTTCCGTTAAAAGAATCCGGTCTTCCTCAGATGGTGATCGATCAGGCACCGAAGCTGATGCGCCGTTCCAAACTGCCAATCGTTAAAGCAAAAGTCGGACCAAAGATCTCCGTTCTGATCGCAGATGAAAAAGTTTTTGATCAGATTCCGGTCAAAAAAGAAGTCAAGGCCGAAGTCAGCGGTTTATATATCGTTGGCGTTAAAGGAATCCGTGGTTCCCTGGAAACACCGGCTCCTAAGAAAAAAGGCTTTTTCAAAAGATTACGCAACAAATAAGGACACATGCAAAATGCCTGAGAGAATCATCTCTCAGGCATTTCTTTTTTACTCTTTAGTTCTATCAATACCTATTACAATATAAGGTTCTCTGAATCTCTGGACTGCGCCTGAACCGTAAGATAACAGTCAGCCACATGTTCCTCATTCATATCCAGTGCATAATCAACTTTCAGATGAATATTATCCTCTTCTTCCTGCAATTCCAAACCGGTTGCTGCAATCCCCATCTGAAGTGTTCCAAACGGTGTAGAATAAAATGTCATATTTTTCTTACCCTGTTCGAAAACCATATGTACATTTACCTGCCCCTGCTTGCGGACTTCCACACCCTGCGCCGACATCTTGATATAGTTGACCGTCGGTTCTGCCGTATCGTCCATCATTTCTTCATAACGAAGATAATGGCTTCCATTTCGATAATAATACTGTCCCGGGACAACGATCTCGATTGGTTCCTGTTCCTCTTCCGGATCCATCATCTGAAGTCCGCGTACATGTATAAGTACATCTTTTTTCATATATCTCTCCTGATTCTGATAATTATCAATATTTTTCAATATCAATTTTCTTAGTCATTTCCACATCATATGGAAGAATCGAATTGGCAAATTCCTTAAACTCATCTGCAAGATCACTTACATAAAATCGATAAGGAAATTCCTCTTCCTGCTGTCCGGTACTGAGCATATTTGTTTTCTGCAGAAGATTCTTCAGTTCCAAAGCCGTCTCATACGCCGGATTTACCAGTCTTACTTTTTCTCCCATAACTTCCCGGATCGTAGATCGGATCAGCGGATAATGCGTGCAGCCGAGAATCAGTGTATCCACATCTTTATCTTTCAGTTCCTGCAGATATCGGTTTGCAACTTCTACGGTCACCGGATCATGCAGCCAGCCTTCCTCTACCAGAGGTACAAACAGTGGGCAGGCCTTACCGATCACCGTAATTTCCGGATCCAGTTTCTTCAGATAAGCTTCGTGAATTCCACTGCCAACTGTGCCGACCGTACCGATCACACCAACTCTTTTATTGACTGTCTCTTCTGCAGCAACCTTTGCTCCTGCTCCAATCACACCAAGAACCGGTATATCCTGTTCATGCTGTACCGCATCAAGCGCAAATGCACTTGCTGTGTTACAGGCGATCACAATTGCTTTCACCTGCTGTTCTTTCAGAAAATGAATGATCTGTCTGGAGTACCGAATAACCGTATCTCTGGATTTACTGCCGTATGGAACCCTGGCTGTATCACCAAAATAAACAATCTTTTCCGAAGGAAGATTACGCATAATCTCACGTGCCACTGTAAGACCACCTACTCCGGAATCAAACACACCGATCGGTGCATCTCTATCTATCTTCATATATAATTCTCCAGTTCTGTTTTATATGTTCGAAAAAGTAAAATGAACTTTTCCGAACATATCGATATCTTACCACCTCTCAATAGCTTTCGCAAGCCAGAAGGATATCTTTGGCCTCTGTTCTGATGGAATTTTTTCGACATCGCAGCCATACTGATCCCATTCTGAAAAACAAAACTCCGGATAAATACTGCCCCACCAGGCCAGAACATTTTTCTGTGATCCCCTCCATTGTGTTCCACACAGCAGACTGACGACTGTCATTCCTGTCATCAGAGAAAGCAGGATTCTGTTTTCTTTTTTGTATATCTGTTTCATCCCGGAACCTCCTGTTTCTTTTTGTTAATTGCTTTGTAAAATAATATTCTTTCAGAAGTATTCCCCAAAATCTCCATCTTATTCCAGCCATACCTGGATCTGATCTTCGGAAAGTGTAATTTTCGGAAGTTTCTTTAAAGTTCCATTCTGATACCACTGATAATAGACCTGCCGCAGAGTCACACCATTTTTCTGTTCTCTGTCCGTCCGGTTTTCCATAAGACCCGTAATATATTCTCCGACCGATGTTCCGCCTTCCTTCCAGCCCAGCAGTTTTTCCGGTTCCTGCGTCTGAAATACATATATATTTTCTCCTGCCAGCGGTTCTTCTTTGAGATATTCAAAAAAACCTTTCCACATATCATTTTCGGTTAGATCCTGACTCAGTATCAATATCTGCAAATGTCCGATATCCAGATATTTTTCCTGGGATCTTTCATAACGACTTTTTATTTCCTCAAAACTTTTCCCACGGACCTGGAGTGTCTGATTGCCATCCTCTTCCTCTTTTCCCTGACCGGTCGCTCTGGGAAGATCCGGCATTGCATAAGTCAGAATGTATTCTCCATCAGACCCATCAACTCCCATAGCCAGCGGATACATTCTCTTTTCCGGTTCTATTCCGGCACAACCGGTACAGCTCAGAATAAATACCATTAAAACAGCCACTGCAGAAGCTGTTTTTTTTCTTCTCTTTTTCTGTCCCCGGAAAAGCAGACAGATCTGGATCAGCACCAGTCCCGGAACAAAAAATGTTCCCAGATACATTTTGTAGAAATCTGCGATCCCTCTGTCATCTATTCTGACAAAAGAAAACGCATAGATTACTGTGGGAAGCCAGTATTTTCCGCTTCTCAGATGCACCGTATCCAATATACGGATTCCGTAATGGAAGCAGCTTCCCAGTGCAAAAAAAAGCCCGTACAATAAAAAACCAATCCAGAGTACATCAAACCTGGCAAGTACATTTCCCGGCAGGTCTGCTCCTGCCATCAGCGGAAGGACCGGATAAAGTTCTTTCTGTATCCGTCCCCACCCCAATACAGAAGGCAGGATAAAAAGAATAAGCAGTAAAATTCCGCTGACTGTAAGAATGGCCGATGTTACGATTTTGCCGGAATTTCCTCTTTTTTCAACATTCTGCAATACAAACGGAAGAAGGCTGATTCCCGAAAAAGCACACACCATATCATACGTGCTGTAAACGATCTCCTTTCCCCACAAACGACTTTCCTGCAGCATTTCTTTCAGATATTCTGCATTCCCCTGCCCGATACACAACAGCAGCATAAGTATGATCACAAATAAAAAAATTCCTCCCGAGACACCGGCCATCCGCCCTCTGCGCTGCATCCCATGATCCGCACCATATGCACAGACTACAACCGCCCAGAAAATCAGCCATCCGGTTGCAATCCCTGATACTGCCCACACCGGTACGATCTGCTCAATAAGTGAAAGAATATAAACTCCTGTCATGATCAGATATATTAAAAAAAAGATTCCCAACAGGCTGCCTTTCAGCTTTCCCATTATTTTTACAGGATCTGCATAACAATAAGAAGTTCTTATCAGAAAAAAAACATACAGCAAAAGGATCAGAACTGCCGCCATGATGCCCACTGCTCCAGACAGTCCCTGTTCTCCGTCATTTCCCGGAATACAGATCAGAAGTGGCGCAAGAAAAGAAAGTATGATCTGACGATACAACTGTCTGTGTGATATACGATTGTTTTCTGCATACTTCATGACTCACGCCCCTTCCTGTCTGAGATCTTTCTCAGACGGATCCTCTGTTCCTTTCTTGCATAGACCGGCCTGTATTTTCTGGCTTTGAAAGGTATTCGAAAAACACCATTACCTGTCTGTCTAACGGATTGTTTTTCCACAAAAGGCACCAGATACGGTATTCCAAAACTCAACAGTCCTGACAGATGTGATACTGTAAGATAGATACCAAGGACAACTCCATATATTCCAAGATAGCCTCCCAGAATCAAAAATCCATATTTCAGCAAACGAAAAGCAGCTGCAAATTCTTCATCCGGTATAACCATGGATCCAAGTGCCGTAAGTGCTACGATCATAACAACAATAGGGCTTACCAGATTGGCGCTGACTGCCGCATCTCCTATGATCAGGCCGCCTACTATTCCGATGGCATTTCCAAGTGCACCGGGTACCCGGACTCCGGCTTCCCGTATCAGTTCAAAAGCGAGTTCCAGTAAAACCAGTTCTGTCACACTTGAAAAAGGTACTCCCTCCCTTGCATCTGCAAAAGACAGCAAAAGATTCGTTGGCAATATCTGTGTATGAAACCGGATCACTGCCAGATACAATCCCGGAAGCAATGTTGCTGTCAGCAATGCCAGATATCGCAGTATTCGAAGAAATGTTGCCATTTCAAAATGATGATACCAGTCTTCACTGCTCTCCATAAAACTGCAGAATGCACCCGGCAGGATCAGGGCAGACGGAGAATTATCACACAGAAGTGCGATTTTTCCATTGAGAAGTTCCAGTGCCGTCCGATCCGGGCGTTCCGTCACCTGATACTGCGGAAAAGGCGAATACCAGGGTTTCTCAGTCAGCTGTTCCAGCATTCCACTGTCCAGAATTCCATCTATTTTGTATTCTTCCAGCCTGTTTTTGACCTCTTCCAGAAGTTCTTCATGTACCAGATCTTCGATATACAGTATCTGAATCGTTGTATTGGAACGGACTCCACTCTGATATTCTTCTACTTTCATTCGGGTATCACGGATTCTTTTACGTACAAGCGCAGAATTTGTTTTTACTGAATCCGAGAAACCTTCCCTGGAGCCACGCAATACCTTTTCTGATTCTGCCTCAGAAACTCCCATATTCGGGTACCCTTTACTGGAGATTTTCATTGCTTTATTGTAACCATCTATAAAAAACACTGCATTTCCAGACAGGATTGCTCCAAAAACTTCATCCATATTTTCCAGTTTCTGCACATCTGCAATGCCCAGACTGTTATTTTTGAGAAATTCCTGTATTTCTTCCGGCGGTATTTTCCAGAAATGATTGATCATTTTTCCAATCGCTGAATCATCCAGCATCATATTCGATACCGTAACTTCAATATAAACCATAAGACAGTCCACTTTACGATCTTCTCCCAGCCGCATCGAACGTACAAGAATATCTGCACAATTTTCGCATTGCTTTCGGATATATACCTCATTATCCCTCAGATTTGACGAAATCTTGATCTGCTCTGTTTCTTTTACCGATTCTTCTACTGCTTCTCTCATCATTTCCTCCTGAAGACAGATACCTGCTATAATAAAATTGAGAATAACAAAGCGGACAAGTCCGCTTCAAACTCCCTGAATCCCTCAATCTTTGAGGGACTTGTTACGCTTTGCGCGCCAGATGCGGTCTGCTTTAGCAGACATATTCCATTTGCATCTGGTCGCATCCTCGCGGAGCGTTTTTACGTTATTGGAACATTACGAAGTAATTTCCTATAACGTAAAAAAGAGATACACTTTATGCATCTCTTTTAGAATAACCAGATTATAAGATTTTATGTGTGCAGACACTGCTGACCGTTCTATTTATGAATCTGTCGATTCTGTGTCTCTTCACGAATAGACCGTATGATCGCCTCTCGCTGATTCTCAATATGCTGATAGGAAATCTCCTGTGCCTGTTTTACATCACGATTACGGATCGCTTCGTAAATTTCTTCATGTTCTTTGACAAGAAGATTTCTTGTCTCTTCATCCTTCAGATACTCCACGCGGTAACGATAAATCTGCTCACGAAGATTATTCAATACCTGATTCAGTCTTCTGTTATCAGAAGATTTATAAATCACTTCGTGAAATGCCACATCAGCCTCTGCAAGCTTGACCAGATTACCCTCTGCCATAGTTGCTTCGAAGTTTTTGGCTGCTTTCCACAATTCAGCCAGCTGTTCCTCTGTCATACGCGCACAGGCATTTTCAATAGAAAGATTTTCCAAAGCGATTCGAACTTCCAGAACATCATTCAGATCTTTCTCTGTGATATTAGCAACCTGCGCACCTCTTCGGGGAATCATCACAACCAGACCTTCCAGTTCCAGTTTTCGCATAGCTTCCCTTACCGGAGTCCTGCTGACACCAAGACGTTCTGCAAGTGCAATTTCCATCAGTCGTTCTCCTGGCTTCAGTTCACCTTTTAAAATTGCTTTACGGAGTGTATTAAATACAACATCGCGTAATGGCAGATATTCATTCATGTCTACAGAAAAATCATTTATCATAAGTACTTCCCCTTTCTTACTTTTTATTGTATATCTGTGTTGCAAATACAGTTTTCGCCAGATGACTGTCGCGAAGCGCTTCCGTAGCTTCCCGAAGTTTACTGCGGTCATCAAATATTCCAAAGACGGTCGGTCCGCTTCCGCTCATCATTGCCTTAAGCGCACCGTTCGCTTCCATAAGATCTTTAATCTCCTGAATAACCGGATACTGACTGATGATTCCCGGTTCAAAAACATTTTGCATTTTCGCAGTAAGACTGTGAAGATCCTGATTCTCAATGTCACTGATCATTCCATCAATATCCGGGTGCGACTGAATCTGATCCAGATGAAGATTTTCATAGGCAAGTTTTGTGGAAACATTGATTCCCGGTTTACCAACCAGCACATAGCATTTCGGCAGTCCCGGAAGTCTGGTCAGCTTCTCTCCAATTCCTTCTGCAAGTGCAGTTCCACGCATAACACAATACGGAACATCCGCACCAACCTGTACTGCCCTCTTCATCAGTTCCTCTTCACTTAATCCAAGACGAAACAGGCGATTCACTCCTACAAATGCTGCAGCTGCATCTGAGCTTCCTCCAGCCATACCAGCTGCCACCGGAATAAATTTCGTCAGCTTCATAGAAAGGCCTTCTTTGATATCAAATTCATCCATAAGAAGTTTTGCTGCTTTATATACCAGATTTCTTTCATCTGACGGGACATATGGAAGATTGGTAGATAAGGAGATCCCCGGTTCTTCCTTCTTCCGGATATCCAGAAGATCATACATCTGGATCGTCTGCATGATCATTCGAACCTCATGATATCCATCCTCTCTTTTGCGAAGAACATCCAGTCCCAGATTAATCTTGGCCATTGCACGTAAACGCATAAATTCACCTTCCATCCTTTGTACTTTTCGTTCCTTTGTACTTTGTATACAAACATGATCTGGCTATATTTTAGCCGATTTTCATACTAAATTCAATATTATTCTTCGACTTTTTTCACCAGAAGAAGAGGTGTTCCGGAAGATACCTCATCCCCGTCCAGATCATTCATCTGTATGATCTCCTCCACCGTTGTATAAAATTTTTTCGCAATATTCCACAATGTATCACCTGGTTTCATGATATACACTGTAATTCCCGGCATATTTCGAATTTTTTCCTGATCCAGTGGAATTTCTTCAATTTTTTCAAGAATCATCTCCTCACTGCACTGGATCACAAGCACATTCAGTCCTATCGTCGCCCGGATCTCAATATCATTGCTGTCTACCATTGTCGTTGAAAGCTGTTCCAGTTCCGTATGCAGATAATATACACTGTTTTCTGTAATGCCTTTGGCTTCAACTACGTGACTGAACGGCAGCATTGCTTCCATGGAATAAAACGGCATTTCATCATTTTCTACAATATACAGCACTTTTAGTCGTACAATTCCTTCTGCCAGAATTCCATCTTTAACGATTTGGATTTTGTCTATTTTTATTTTGCCCTGGCTGTGACAGATCTGAAGGATCTTCCCCTGTGTCTCTTTGACTTCTATCCTGTCTGCGATCCTGCATCGGGAGAAATTACGGACAAGAAGACTTTCCAGTATCTCTTTCCGACCTTTTGGCATACACTGACGAAACGGTGTATACACATCCATGATGACCTCATGATCTTCTTCCTGATAAAGTTTCATATCCAGTTCCAGTACAACATCTGCCTGAAGCTTTCTTTCTTCTCCATCCGCATCCGGTTTTACCTCCAGGGTCTGATTGATCACAGCAGCTTCCAGATTTGGGATCATTTCCGAAATACAGCCTGAGCACTCCACCTCTCCATTAAATGGTATAGAATGTTCTATCCACTGGAGCGTTCCACTTTCATCATCACCTGTATATAATGCAAAAATAAAAAGTTCTCCTTTGGCCTTTACACTGTTTTCTTCAGGTCTGAGATCCAGCCCACGAACTTCTGTTGTATACCAGAGCAGTTCTGCTATATTAGGTTTGTTCGATACAAGTGTTATTTCTTCTTTCAGGCGCATAGTGTCCTTTTTATGTATTGCAAGACTCAGTACACGCATTGGTTTTTTCTGCACAGATACTGTCTCATCATCAAGAGATACCGGAAGCCGTACTCCTGTCAGCTCATCTACAGAAGCAAAAAAAGTAACCACTGCTTTAATATTCATTTTTCTGGAATGGATGATATGAATGCTCAGATCCTCAATTTCCCATTTCAGGCACATTTTATCCCCGTTGACTATTCCATCCAGATTCAGTGTCTCTTCCATTGGAAGATTTGCAGAAAGACTGTAGATCCTGCCATCCTCCTCACCGACATAAAGAAGATCTGCCTGCAGTTTTCCTTTCAGAAATGCATGCCCTTCATTCAGGCGCACTTCTTCTACTGTCATCTCCCCCTTATTCTGAATCATACGTCCAATGTCCGGTTTTACATCCGGTACATTGTAATCCACATCAAATGTTACCTGGCTGGATGCCTTGCTCTTTGTCCTTAATATCTGAATATCTTCTTTTTTTAATTCCACGATTCCATCCTCCCGTCTCACTGAAACTGCACCGGACCATCCCGGTATTCTGTCTTTATCACAATATACGGATATGACGGTTCCCCGCCCTGAATCTTTTCCGTCGGACCGATCAGTTTTGTTTCAAAAAAAACTGCATTTGAAGATGCAGAAAGTTCTTTTACCTGAATGCTGTATCCTCCACTCATCTGTCGCCCATACCCTTTTGCCAGAAACAGCTCCGTTCCCTTCTGATAGGCAATCTGAAATTCTGTTTCTTTCTTTTCTCTGATCAGCTCCTGCATTTCTTCCGGAATCTGGGAATCCTCGATCACGGTATATGCAAGTGGTGTTTTATTTTCTTCCTCGATCCGTATCATCTGACATCCGCCCAACATAAGAAAAAGCACTGCCAGACACAGCAGAGAAGCTGCTTTTTTCATAAATTCTCTCATTTCCCGGTATTAGATTTCTTCAGTATGTATTCTATGCAGAGTATAAAACATTTATTGCAAGTATTTGCAAAATCACTTATACTTGTACCAGAGTCTTGCTATGCGGGACATCTTTTTGACAGAAAGAGGAATTCATTATGATTCGTTTAGTTATTGTTGCCATCACGGTCATTGGATTTCTGATTTTATCTATTCCAATCCTTTTTGTGGAATGGACCATCGGAAAATTTTCACCGCGAACAAAAGAGATCAGCTCTCTTCGTATTATCCAGGCAGTTTTTAAATTTATTCTGTGGGAAGCCGGAACCAAGGTCACGATAATCGGTGAAGAAAATGTCCCAAAAGACACACCCGTCCTTTATATTGGTAATCACAGAAGCTACTTTGACATTGTACTTTCCTACAGTCGCTGCCCGATCCGTACCGGTTATATTGCAAAGAAAGAAATGGAACGATATCCGCTTCTTTCCAACTGGATGCGCTATCTGCATTGCCTGTTTCTGGATCGTAAGGATATCAAACAGGGACTGAAAACCATCCTTACCGCTATTGAAAAGATCAAATCCGGCATCTCCATCTGCATCTTCCCGGAAGGAACCCGGAACAAAAACAAGGATGAACTGGAACTCCTTCCGTTCCATGAGGGAAGTTTCAAAATTGCCAGCAAATCCGGATGTGCGATCATCCCGATGGCGATGAACAATACCGCAGAAATTTTTGAGGCACATATGCCAAAGATCAAATCCACACATGTTGTTCTGGAATACGGTAAACCGATCTATGTAAAAGAACTTTCCAAAGAGGATCAGAAGCATCTCGGAACTTATACTCAAAATATCATTTACGAAATGCTTGAAAAGAATAAATCACTGGTATAAAAAAGGTATCATAAATACAGAAATATAGGAAATGATCTTCAAAGAATCTCTCCTTTGTCTGTATTTATGATACCTTATGTTTTTTATGTATGTATTTTAATAATTTTCAAAGGATAATCAACTGCTGTCGTTTATCTTTCATATTATCCAACATGTACTGCTCCGATCGCACGGATGTCCATCGGATATACATTTTCTTTTCCAACAAATCCGGAAATATATTCTACGTAATTATCCTGTTCTTTTTCCGGCACGATTGCTGCGATAACACCTGCAAAACCGCCTCCATGAACACGGCATACACCTGCCCCTATCTTCTTGAGGAAGAGCTGGGTCAGTGCAAGCGTTCTGGTAATCTTCTGCTCATGAAAATCTTTCATTGTGTAGCAGTTCTGAAGAAGTTCCCATGAAGATTTTCCTGACTCATCGATCAGTTCAAGGAACTTGTCATAATCATTGTGGTGAATCGCATCTGCAGCTTCTTCTACGCGTGATGTTTCTCCAAAGAAATGAAGTGCACGAAGAACGGCTCTGTCGTCTTCAATTTCATTGCAGTGTTCAAGAAGTGCCTCTACATTTGTTTCATGAAGAAGTTCCACACCAAGTACTTTTGCAACCGCTTTCATCTCACCAGGAATCTCAGAATATTCCTGACTGAGATCTGCATGACCTTTTCCTGTGTTCACAATGACAAGTCTGTATCCAAATTTTCCGAAGGAAAAATCCAGTTTGCTATATTTCAGGTTATCTCTGTCTGCAAAATCAAACAGTACCGGACCACCAACTGCACATGCCATCTGATCCATCATTCCGGATGCCTTGTCCCAGTATACATTTTCTGCGTACTGACCTACTTTGGCATAATCATTAAAGGACATTTTGCTCTCATTGAAAAAGTAATCAATGATCGTACAGATCAGCATTTCAAAAGAAGCAGAAGAGCTGACACCTGCTGCCGCAATAACATTGGTGCTGACATAAGCATCAAATCCACCTGTTTCAAAACCATTCTTCTGCGCACCTTCCATCATTCCTGCTACAAGTGCTGCTGTGCCTTTTTTGTAATTACTCTTGCTGAGTTTTGTAAGGTCAACTACGATCTCATCCCTGTATCCTTCACTTGTGATACGGATCACCTGTGTTCCATTCGGATAAGCTGCCCCTATCGTATCCAGATTAATGCTTCCTGCAATTACTTTACCGCCGTTATGATCTGTATGATTTCCAATGATCTCTGTTCTTCCAGGTGCTGTAAAGTATTCTGCCTTATCCTGTCCATAGATTTTTGAAAAATTATCTGCAAGATTTTTGAAACGTGCTCCACTGATTTCTGTTTCCCCGTAAATTTCCTGAAGTTTTGCTGTTTCCGGTAAATTCATGACTCTGTTCTCCTTTTACATATTATTTGCTGCGACCTATATAGTATCCTGTTTGTTTCCGCTCTTTCATCATGCACTCTGTTTTGCATATCTGATACTCTCATTATACTGCTTTTTCTGTAAAATACCTTGATTAATCTGCGAAAAACAAGTAAAATCTTGCGTATCTTATAGAAATATGCCTATAATAGTAGAAGAATAACCGTAATTTTATGCGTTTAAACTATCTCCGCATACAAATATATCTGATCATATCTGCGAGATACCCATCTGCAAGGAGCTCAATATGCAAATTATCACAAATCAATTTCAAAAAGAACTTAAAAAACATGGAAGCGATCACTTTCCTTTTCTGGTCAGTTATCAGTGTCTTTCTGAATACGATTCCAATTCTTTTATGTGGCACTGCCATCCGGAAATCGAGATTACTTATGTAAAAGAAGGCTCCATGCATTATCGTATAAACAACCGCTCCTTCCATCTGAAAGAGGGAGACATTATCTTCTGCAATTCCAATGCCCTACATTCCGCTGAAATGGAAAATCAGAAGGACTGTTCTTATATACCGATCACCTTTGATCCCAAACTGATCTATGGTTTCTTTCAAAGTACCATCTGTACCAAATATGTAGATCCTGTGATTCAGAATCTTGCTATATGCGGAGTACATATTGATTACAGTGAAAAATGGCATGAAACTTTTCGTGACCGAATGCTGGAAGTCATCACACTCGATAAAAAAAAGCCGGATTTCTATGAACTGGATATTTCCATTCGGATGCAGATCCTGTGGCGGCTGCTTGTGGAGCATCTTCCGCATCAGCCTGTATCAACTGCTTCTGATTTCACCGAATACGAGCGAATCCGCAGGATTCTCTCCTACATTGAACAGAATTATATGAATCAGATTACACTGGATGATATTTCCGAACATATTCATTTGTGCGAGAGTGAATGTACACGTCTTTTTAAACGCCATATGAATACGACCCTTTTTTCTTTTCTGCAGGAATACCGGATCGAGCGAAGCCTGGAATATCTCAATACCAAAGAATCCATCAGCAGTATTGCTGAAAAAACCGGCTTTTCCGATTCCAATTATTATTCCAAAGTATTCAGCAAGATTAAAGGATGCAGTCCAAGAAAATACCGAAAAAATTTAAAGGAGACCACCTCACATGAACTATAACGATGCAAAACAAAAATTTGAAACTTATCTTGAAAGTTATGACCGCAGCAATGACAAAGTTCGACTGAAGATCATACATACTTATGGAGTCGTACATGATATGAGTGAAATCTGTCATCGGATGCATCTGACAGAAGAAGATACTGAACTTGCACGCATCATTGCCCTGCTTCATGACATCGGACGTTTTGAACAGTTAAAACGCTTTGACAGTTTCGAGCCAACAACCATGGACCATGCCGCTTATGGAGTTCAGGTATTATTTGAAGAAGGCATGATCCGACAGTTTGTTCCGGAAGACACCTGGGATGATATTATTCGCACCGCAATTGCCAGACACAGTGATTTCCGCCTCGAAGGGATTACCGATAATCGGACGCTGCTCCATGCACGTCTGATCCGTGATGCAGACAAACTTGATAACTGCCGCGTAAAACTGCAAGATGATCTTCTTGTTTTTATGGGTGCTTCAGGCAAAGAAATTGGTGCACAGGAGATCACTCCTGTCGTTTATGACACTGTACTCAAAGATCAGTGCATTTATTCCCCGGACCGTGTAACCAAAATGGATTACTGGGTATCCTATGTTGCTTATTTCTGTGATATCTATTTCCGTGCAAGTTTTGATATCATTGAAGAACATGATTATCTGAATAAGATCATCGACCGGATTCCATACAGCAATCCTGATACAAAACAGAAAATGGAAAACATTCGCACACATCTCGCAAAATATATCCATGATGCACCAGGAGTTAGACACAATTACAACTCTCTTCCGTCTTATACCATGTAGAATTTTTTCTAAAAAGCCAGGAATGCACAAAGGGGACTGTCAAGTCCCCTTTGCGTAAATCTTAAAAATCCATTTTTATAAAAGTTTTATTTAACGAAAACCTTATCCAGATGCCAGATATCATCCACATATTCCTGGATCGTTCTGTCAGATGTAAACTTACCTGCACAAGCTGTGTTCAGCATTGCCATACGAGCCCAGCCTTTTTCATCTTTGTAGGCTTCTTCCACTTTCTTCTGTGCTGCTGCATAGGAGCGGAAATCAGCAAGGATAAAGTACTGGTCTGCTCTTTCTCCACCATTCTGGTTAAGAAGAGAATTGTACAGGTCACGGAACAGTTCTGTATCAGAGGAGAATGTTCCATTGACAAGCTCTGTCAGTACCTGACGGATCTCATCATCTGTATTGTAGATGACTCTCGGATCATATCCACCGTTGTTTTCATAGTTGATTACTTCGTCAGCGCTCAGACCAAAGATAAATGCGTTTTCTTTGCCAACTTCATCAACGATCTCAACGTTAGCACCATCCATGGTTCCAAGTGTCGGTGCACCGTTCAGCATGAACTTCATGTTACCTGTACCGGAAGCCTCTTTACTTGCTGTAGAAATCTGCTCAGATACATCTGCTGCTGCAAAGATCATTTCTGCATTGGATACACGGTAGTTTTCGATAAATACAACTTTCAGTTTGCCATCGATAGAAGCATCATTATTTACAACATCTGCAACAGAATTGATCAGTTTGATGATCTTCTTGGCACGAGCATAACCTGCGGATGCCTTAGCACCGAAGATAAATGTTCTTGGATAGAAATCCATTTCCGGATGTTTCTTGATCTGATCATACAGATAGATAACATGCAGGATGTTCAGAAGCTGACGTTTGTACTCATGAAGTCTCTTAACCTGAACGTCGAAGATAGAACGTGGATTTACTTCTACTCCGTTGTGCTCAAGGATGTATTTAGCCAGACGAACTTTGTTCTGGTATTTGATGTTCATGAATTCCTGCTGTGCTTTTTCATCATCAACATAAACTTTCAGCTTGCTGATCTGAGAAAGATCTGTGATCCATTCCGGTCCGATATGATCTGTTACCCAGTCTGCAAGAAGCTGGTTTCCATGAAGCAGGAAACGTCTCTGAGTGATACCGTTTGTCTTGTTGTTGAATTTCTCCGGCATCATCTCGTAGAAGTCTTTCAGTTCCTGTTTCTTAAGGATCTCTGTATGAAGTTTGGCAACACCGTTTACTGAATAACCTGCAACGATTGCAAGATGAGCCATTTTTACCTGTCCATCATAGAGGATTGCCATCTTCTTGATCTTATCATAGTTTCCTGGATATTTAGCCTGGATATCAAGGATGAAACGACGGTTGATCTCTTCGATGATTTGGTATACACGCGGAAGCAGTCTGGAGAACAGCTCAACCGGCCATTTTTCGAGTGCTTCTGCCATGATTGTATGGTTTGTGTAAGCAACACATTTTGTTGTTACAGACCATGCATCATCCCAGCCAAGACCTTCTTCGTCCATAAGGATACGCATAAGCTCTGCTACAGCTACTGTCGGATGAGTATCGTTCATCTGGAAAGTAACTTTCTCATGGAGTTTCATGATATCTTTATGGCTTTTTTTATATTTTGCAATTGCAGCCTGAAGACTTGCAGATACGAAGAAGTACTGCTGTTTCAGACGCAGCTCTTTACCAGCCATATGGTTGTCGTTCGGATAAAGAACTTCTACGATATTGCGGGCAAGGTTTTCCTGCTCAACTGCTTTTTTGTAATCACCTTTGTCAAAGGAATCAAGCTCGAAGTCTACGATTGGTTCTGCATCCCAGATTCTTAAAGTATTTACGATATTGTTGTTGTATCCTACGATCGGCATATCAAATGGAACAGCTTTTACTGCCTGGTATCCCTTGTGTACAAATTTGTTGGAACCTGTTGCCGGATCATATTCAACATCTACATATCCGCCGAAATGAACTTCTTTTGCGTATTCCGGACGACGAAGTTCAAATGGATATCCATCTTTCAGCCAGTTATCCGGAACTTCTACCTGATATCCGTCTTTGATCTGCTGTTTGAACATACCATAACGATAACGGATACCACATCCATATGCACTGTAATTCAATGTTGCAAGAGAATCCAGGAAGCATGCAGCCAGACGTCCAAGACCACCATTTCCAAGTGCCGGATCCGGTTCCTGATCTTCAATCACGTTAAGATCCAGACCAAGTTCATCCAGAGCTTCTTTTACCTCTTTGTATGCTGTCAGGTTGATCAGGTTATTTCCAAGAGCACGTCCCATGAGGAACTCCATGGACATATAGTAAACTGTCTTAGGATCCTGCTCTTTATATGCATTCTGTGTTTCCAGCCAGTTATCAATGATAACATCTTTTACTGTATAGCATACGGCCTGAAAGATCTGCTCCTGTGTAGCCTCTTCCAGTTTTTTACGATAAAGAAATTTTACATTTTCTTTTACACTCTTCTTAAAAGCATCTTTTTTGAACTGCTCGTTAATCATCGCGTAACCTCCTCATTAATCCTTTTTATAAACCATGCCCGGTATTAAATTTACCGGGCATGAGCTGTTTACATTTTTGCAACACCAAGAACAACTGGTTCTTTGTTGATGTTCCATTCTTTTACATAGCCATCGGTTGTGCCCAGAGTCATATCCTCAGCAAGTACTTCGGACATGATTTCTTCTTTGTGGTTCTTCATGAGTTCAAGAATCTTTTCATTGTCTTTTGCATAGATATGGATCTTATCCATAACTTCAAATCCAGCTTCTTTTCTCATAGTCTGCACCTTGCTGACGATCTCGCGGACGAATCCTTCTTCGATCAGTTCAGGTGTCAGATTTGTATCAAGAACTACAGAGATGTCACCATCTGCTTCTGTTACATAACCTTCTGTCTGTGCGGTCTCGATCAATAAGTCTTCCTCAGAAAGTTCTACCTTGTTTCCATCGATATCCAGAGTCAGAAGTCCTGTGGATCTCAGTTCGTTCATAGCTTCGGTTCCGTTGATCTCAGCAAGTGCTGTACGGATACCATTCAGAAGTTTACCGTATTTTGGTCCTACAGTACGAAGCTGTGGTTTGAAGCTGTAGGAAACGAAGGATTCTACATCTCTTGCGAATTTCACTTCTTTTACATTCAGCTCATCTGCAATGATGTCTGTATAGAACTGTCCCATTTCTTTGTCAGCTTTTACATACATGGTGCCGATAGGCTGACGGTTCTTGATATTTGCAGTATTTCTTGCTGCACGTCCAAGAACAACGATCTTGAGAAGTTCTTCCATATCGTCTTCCAGCTCTTTGTTGATCCATTCTTCTTTGACTTCCGGGAAATCGCAGAGATGAATACTCTCGATTGCATCTTTATCAACACTTCTTACGAGATTCTGATAAATCTCTTCTGTCATGAACGGAATCATCGGAGCCGCTGCTTTGGAAATTGTTACCAGAGCAGTGTACAGAGTCATATAAGCATTGATCTTATCCTGTTCCATACCCTTAGCCCAGAAACGTTCACGGCTTCTTCTGACATACCAGTTACTCATCTCATCTACAAATTCCTGAAGAGCTCTTGCACTTTCCGGAATCTTGTAGTTTGCAAGGCAGTCGTCGACAGTCTTCACTACGGAATTCAGCTTGCTTAAGAGCCATTTATCCATAATCGGAAGCTTGTCATAATCTAAAGTATATTTTGTTGCGTCAAAATTGTCAATGTTAGCATAAAGAACAAAGAATGCATAAGTATTCCACAGAGTACCCATGAACTTACGCTGTCCTTCCTGAACAGCCTTGCCATGGAAACGGTTTGGCAGCCACGGAGCACTGTTGATGTAGAAATACCAGCGGATCGCATCAGCGCCGTATTTCTCAAGTGCATCAAACGGATCAACTGCATTTCCTTTGGATTTACTCATCTTCTGTCCATTTTCATCCTGTACATGGCCAAGAACGATAACATTCTTATATGGAGCCTGGTTGAACAGGATTGTAGACTCAGCAAGCAGAGAATAGAACCATCCTCTTGTCTGGTCAACAGCCTCGGAAATAAAGTCTGCCGGGAACTGTTTCTCAAAGAGATCTTTATTTTCAAATGGATAATGATGCTGTGCAAAAGGCATTGCTCCTGAGTCAAACCAGCAGTCAATAACCTCCGGTACACGGTGCATAGTTCCACCACATTCCGGACACTTCAGTGTGATCTCATCGATGTATGGACGATGAAGCTCTACTGTCTTCGCTTTTTCATCACCGCTCATCTCAAAAAGTTCCTGACGGCTTCCAACGGAATGCATATGTCCGCATTCACACTGCCAGATGTTCAGTGGTGTTCCCCAGTAACGATTACGGGAGATACCCCAGTCCTGAACATTCTCAAGCCAGTCTCCAAAACGTCCTTTACCGATGCTTTCCGGAATCCAGTTGATCGTATTGTTGTTGCGGATCAGGTCATCTTTGACTGCTGTCATTTTGATGAACCAGGATTCACGTGCGTAGTAGATCAGTGGTGTATCACATCTCCAGCAATGTGGGTAATCATGCTCGAATTTCGGAGCGTCAAAGAGTTTGCCTTCTTTGTCCAGATCCTGAAGTACAAGCGGATCTGCTTTCTTAACAAATACTCCTGCATATGGAGTCTCTGCTGTCATATCACCTTTGCCATCTACAAACTGTACGAATGGCAGATCATATTCACGGCCTACACGGCTGTCGTCTTCACCAAATGCCGGTGCGATATGAACGATACCGGTACCATCGCTCATAGTTACATAGTTATCTGCTGTAACATAATGAGCTTTCTTTTTCTGTCTTGCAGCTTCAGCTCCTGTGCACTCAAACAGTGGCTCATATGCTTTGTATTCCAGATCTTTACCAACATATTTTTCAAGAACTTCATATGCCGGAGTATCCTCAGAACCAAGTTTGCCAAGAACCTTGTCAAGCAGAGCTTCTGCCATGTAGTATGTGTATCCGTCTGCTGCTTTTACCTTGCAGTAAACTTCTGTCGGGTTTACGCAGAGTGCAACGTTGGATGGCAGTGTCCATGGTGTTGTAGTCCATGCCAGGAAGTATGCGTCTTCTCCGACAACTTTGAAACGAACGATTGCGGAACGTTCTTTAACTGTTTTGTATCCCTGGGATACTTCCTGTGCAGAAAGCGGAGTTCCACAACGCGGGCAGTAAGGAACGATCTTAAATCCTTTATAAAGAAGTTTCTTGTTCCAGATTTCTTTCAAAGCCCACCATTCTGATTCGATATAGTCATCATGGTAAGTAACATATGGGTTCTCCATATCTGCCCAGAAACCAACAGTTGAGGAAAAGTCTTCCCACATTCCTTTGTATTTCCAGACACTTTCTTTACACTGCTGGATAAATGGCTCCATACCATATTCCTCAATCTGTTCTTTTCCGTCCAGACCAAGTTTCTTTTCTACTTCCAGCTCAACCGGAAGTCCGTGAGTATCCCATCCTGCTTTACGAGGTACCATATATCCTTTCATAGTACGGTATCTCGGGATCATATCTTTGATAACACGGGTCAGTACATGACCGATATGCGGTTTGCCGTTTGCTGTCGGCGGTCCATCATAAAACATATAAGTAGGATCATCTTTACGATCTTCCATGCTTTTTTCGAAGATATGGTTTTCTTTCCAGAATTTTTCTACCTGTTTTTCACGATCCACGAAATTCAGGTTCGTATCTACTTTCTGATACACAACAAATTCCTCCTTTAAGATCTTTCAGAAAAATTTAATTTTTTCAATGAAAATAAAAAAACTTCCGTCCTGTAAAAGGACGAAAGCAATTTCCACATTCGCACCACCTGTTACATTGTACGGGCCGGTAGTATATAATCATATATGCCGATACATGTTCCCTTTAACGGCGGAAAACCGTCCTTCCTTACTGTTACTTCGGGAAAGAAACTCCGGAGTGATCTTCCATCGAAATTACTCACACCAGGCTCCCACCTTACCCCGGCTCTCTGCAGATTTGGTTCCGATTTACTGTCTCCATCATGGTCTTTACTTATTCTCTATATGTGCTGTTTTATTATAAGGTTATATTTTTCCATATGTCAAGGTCTTTTTATGAGAATCACGGGGTTTTATAAGGATTTTGCATGGATTTAACCCTTGTATGCAGAAAATGATTACAGTATAATTATATGATAATGGTATAGTGTAGAAAATGATATGCTATTTAAGGATAGCGAAACCATATCGAATGTATTTACTTTCACGTAACTGACATTTCATGCATCATATTTTAGAACACGGAGCTTACGTTTCCGTTTTTTGGCCGTGCGCCTATTGATGACTGCTCGGGAGTTTGACAGTTGAATATAAGAAAAAATGCATGCAGGCCTTATGGTACCTGCTTTTTTTGCGTCAAATTT
>NZ_CAKRXI010000028.1 GCF_934424005.1 uncultured Blautia sp. | reverse complement strand
CATCCTTCCTGATGGCAGTCGATCCACTGGAAACCATCTGCTTCATAATCTTTTTCCCAGAAAGCAGAGTGTTCCAGATACAATTTATTCAGGTCTTTCATGAAACGGGCGAATCCAGCATGAAGTGGATAATCCAGAAGCATCCAGTCCTGCTCACGTTTTTCATCCCATTCACGGAACTGGCCGATTTCATTTCCCATGAAATTCAGTTTTTTGCCCGGATGCGCATACATGTACATATACAGAGAACGCGCCTGTGGGAATTTGTATTCATAGTCGCCGTTCATTTTCTGCATGATCGTTGCTTTGCCGTGAACAACTTCATCGTGAGACAGCGGGAGCAGGAAACGGGCATCATAGTAGTACATCATGGAGAATGTCAGTTTGTGATAGTTTTCCGGGCGATATTCCGGTGCGGTGCGGAAGTAATTCAGTGTATCGTTCATCCATCCCATATCCCATTTATAATCAAAACCAAGGCCGCCCTGATCGACAGGATCGGTTACTTTTGGGAAAGAAGTGGAATCTTCGGCAGCAAGAATCACAGAAGGATGCATGCACTTCAGCCCCTGATTCATATACTGCAGGAATTCTACAGCATTGAGGTTGACGCCTCTTGCCGGATCGCCCTGCCAGTAGATGGCGCGGCTGATCGCATCCATACGGATACCATCCATATGGAATTCGCTGATCCAGTAGTTTGCACAGGACTGCAGGAAGCTTCGGGTCTCGCCGCGGGAATGCATGAAGTTGCAGCTTCCCCATTCACTGACACCAACCGCAGAGTTCGGATATTCATAAAGTGCGGTTCCATCGTAATTCGCAAGGCCATAAGCATCTACGGCAAAATGAACCGGAACAAAATCCATCAGTACACCGATGTTATGTTTGTGACAGGCATCGATGAAGGCCTTCAGCTGATCAGCTGTTCCGTATCGGGAAGTCGGACTGAAAAAACCGGTTGCCTGATAGCCCCAGGATTCATCACATGGATATTCATTCAGAGGCATGATCTCCAGATAGTTATAGCCGTTTTTGACCAGATATGGAATCAGAATATCAATCATTTCTTCATAGTTATACCAGTCATCTGCTTTGTCAGAAGGCTTGCGAAAAGAACCAAAATGAATTTCGTAAATGTTCAACGGTTTTTTTCGGCAGTCGCTGCGGCTTTGCAACCACTGGCTGTCTTTGAATTTGTATTTTGACATGTCACGAATGATAGAGGCACTGCTTGGGCGAAGCTCCATGCCAAATCCATACGGATCGCAATGATCGACTGGATTACCGTTACGGTCATAAATCTTATATTTGTACATCTGACCGGCTTTTGCCTGTGGAACATAGCATTCCCAGAAATTACCGTCAGAAACTTTGTTCATTTCCCATTCCTGCCAGTCATTGAATTCTCCGATCAGAGTGATGCGGGAGGCTGAAGGTGCAAAAGTACGAAAAGTTACGCCTTTTTCTTCAACATGGGCACCAAGATATTTATAAGCGTCAAAAATTTTTCCTGTATAAAATCCATAAAAATCCATCATATTCTCCTTGTAGATAATAGACATTAGTTGCTTTTTTGAGTATACTAAAAGGTAAAAGTGCGGAGTAATCCGCAGGTATTATAGTTACTTTATACTAAAGAAACAGGGGGATTGTCCACCGACGATTTGGCATAAGCGGTGGATAACCGACGATTTATAAAATCTGTCGGAAAAAGGAGAACAGGAAACATGGATATCAGAATAGAAAAAACAGAGAGAGCAATCCGAAATGCATTTCTGGAATTGCGTGCAGCGAAGCCACTGGAGAAAATTACGGTGAAAGAGCTGTGCAGCCTGGCATGCATCAATAAATCAACTTTTTACAGTCATTATGAGGATATTTATGCACTTTCACAGATGCTGGAGTCAGAGACGATCACGACAGTGATCAAAAATATTTCCAGTCAGCAGGAATCACCGTTTAAAGATCCGGATGTGTTCACAAGAAATTTATATATGGCTCTGGTATCGAATCATTCACTGATTAATATTTTGTTTTCCGGAACAGAAAAAAGTCATCTAGGTGACTGTCTGGAAACAGAATTGAAACGGCTGATCGTGGAAAAATATCCGCAGTATGAGACTGATCCGGAGAAAGATATCATGCTTTCCTTCTGTATTCAGGGATGCTTTCATGCGTATCTGAATAATCAGAAAAATGATCTGGATACACTGATCCATGTCAGTGAGACGATCGTGCGAAAACTGGCCCCTTTGTATATAGAAGAAAGAAGAGAACATGAATGAAAAAACTGGTTATTGGAATTCTGGCACATGTAGATGCCGGAAAGACAACTCTGTCAGAAGAACTTCTGTTTCTGTGCGGTGAGATCCGAAAGATTGGCCGTGTAGATCATGGAGATGCTTTTCTTGACACATATGAACTGGAAAAAGAACGAGGGATTACGATTTTTTCCAAGCAGGCGCTGCTAAAAACAGAAAATATGGAAGTGACGCTTTTGGATACACCGGGACATGTGGATTTTTCAGCTGAAATGGAACGTACGCTGCAGGTCCTCGATTATGCGATTCTGGTGATCAATGGAATGGACGGTGTGCAGAGCCATACGATGACTTTGTGGAGGCTTCTGGAGCGATACCAGATTCCGACGCTTTTGTTTGTCAATAAAATGGATCAGCAGGGGACAGATCACGATGCATTGCTGAATGATCTGAAACAGCATCTTCATGAAAATTGTGTGGATTTTGGGAGAACACAGGATACGGATTACGGAATGTATGAACTTACTCCAGAGCAGCTGGAAAACATTGCGGTCTGTGAGGAAGACATTCTGGAAACATACCTGGAAACAGGCATCGTCGAAGACCGTGACATTGCACGACTGATCATACAGCGAAAAATCTTCCCGTGTTATTTCGGATCGGCACTTAAAGAAAAAGGTGTAAAGGATTTCTGGAATGGCGTGCAGAAATATACGGCAGAACCAAAGCGGCTGACGGAATTTGGCGCAAAAGTGTTCAAGATTGCAAGAGATGAACAGGGAAATCGTCTTACGTATATGAAAATCACAGGAGGCAGTCTTAAAGTAAAGACACTGCTTTCTTCAAATTCAAACGGACAGAGTCTGCCGGGGCGTAAAGCAGAAGAGGCTGCCTGGGAAGAAAAGGTAGATCAGATTCGTCTGTACTCCGGAGCAAAATATGAACTGACATCAGAAGCTGAAGCCGGAACAGTCTGTGCGGTGACAGGACTTACGAGAACCTATCCGGGAGAGGGACTGGGAATTGAACAGGAGTCAGAACTTCCGATACTGGAACCTGTCCTGAATTACCAGATTATCCTTCCGGATGACTGCGACCCACATCAGATGCTCCAAAAGCTGCGTCAGCTGGAGGAGGAAGAACCGCAGCTTCACATTCTGTGGGACAGTCAGTTTTCTGAGATTCATGCACAGCTTATGGGAGAAGTGCAGATTGAAATCTTGAAAAAATTGATCTGGGATCGTTTTCATGTAGCTGTGGAATTTGGTGCCGGAAGTATTGTTTATAAAGAAACGGTTGCAGAGCCGGTAGAAGGTGTGGGACATTTTGAACCGCTCCGTCATTATGCAGAAGTACATCTACTGATCGAACCGGGGGAACCAGGAAGCGGATGCCAGTTCTTTACTGCATGCAGTGAGGATGTACTTGCACGAAACTGGCAGAGACTGATTCTGACGCATCTTGAAGAAAAGGAGCATATTGGTGTATTGACTGGATCGCCACTGACTGATGTGCAGATTACGATTCTTACCGGAAGGGCACATGCGAAACATACGGAAGGTGGAGATTTCCGACAGGCAACTTATCGTGCTGTCCGTCAGGGACTTCGCAAAGCAAAAAATATTCTTCTGGAACCTTATTATGAATTTTGCCTGGAAGTTCCGGCTGAAATGATCGGACGTGCAATGGCAGATGTCCAGAAGATGCAGGGAACGTTTGATGCACCGGAGGTAGAGGGCGAAACTGCAATCCTTAAAGGAACTGCGGCTGTCGCTCAGATGCGGGATTATCAGAAAGAAGTTGTTTCCTACACACATGGAACAGGAAAACTTTTTTGCAGCCTTAAAGGATATGCACCATGTAAGAATCAGGATGAAGTGATACAGAATATTGGATATGATCCGGAAGCGGATCTGGAAAATCCGACCGGATCTGTATTTTGCGCGCATGGAGCTGGTTTTGTGGTTCCATGGGATCAGGTAGAAGCTTATATGCATCTGCAAAGTGGTGTGGATATGGAGGGACTGGACAGCGAAAGCTGGTATGAGGATGTGGAAAGTGTACAAAATCCGGGTACAGCGGTGGATAACGCAAACATTTCCAGAAATACCAGTGGAAAAAACGGAAAGTTTTCTTACAGCGGAAGCTATGAAGAAGAGGAAGAACTGCAGGCTATTTTTGAACGTACTTTTGGACCGATGAAGCGTGACCGCACTGCTTTCCAGAAAAAGACCGTGCACAGTTCGACGCCGACTACCCGTTACAGAGCAGGGAAACCGCGGCAGGAAGAATATCTGCTGGTGGATGGATACAATATCATCTTTTCCTGGGAGGAACTGAATGAACTTGCAAAGGAAAATATTCATGCTGCATGCGACAAATTGATGGATATATTAAGTAACTATCAGGGGTATCGCAAATGTACGCTGATTCTTGTTTTTGATGCCTACAAAGTGGAGGGACATGCGGAAGAAATCATTCCGTATCATAATATCTATGTGGTTTACACGAAAGAGGCCGAGACAGCAGACCAGTATATTGAAAAGACGGTCCACAGAATTGGCAGACAGTATCAGGTAACGGTTGCGACTTCTGATGGGCTGGAACAGATCATCATTATGGGACAGGGTGCCCACAGAATCTCTGCACAGGGATTGAAAAAAGAAATAGAAGATACGGAAAAAACTGCCAGGGAAGAATGGCATCAGCGCAGACAGAGCAGTAAGACATATCTTTTTGACCATATGTCAGAGGAGATGCAGGAGCAGATGGAAAAAATCCGTCTGGGAGAAAATAAATGATCTATTTATATAAAAGAAACAAAACGGGAATCTGTATTGACCGTGTATATGGATACGATGCGATCGTAGAACTTCCGGATATGCTGGAAGGCTTTCCGGTGACTGAGTTGGGAGCGTATATTTTTTCGGACCATATCGATCAGGCAGAATTAAAAATGATGCAGGAAAAAGAGAGTTTTTGCACAGAGAACGGCATGGAGACACAGCCCGATGATGATATGCCGCAAGCTGCGGGAAACCGTGTAGAAGAAATCCGGCTTCCACGTCAGCTCAGGAAGATTGGCAGATATGCTTTTTATAACTGTTTTCATCTTAGGAAGCTTACGTTCTATGGAAAAATGCAGGACCTGGGTGCAGGGGCACTGACCGGATGTCACAGGATGGAACAGATTACAGTAGAAACAGATGAGAAAGAAGAATCCGGATTACGGGATTTCCTGACAGAGCTTCCGGAGACACTATGCGTTGACATAACGATAGATGGGGAACATGGGCGGTTCTGGTTTCCGGAATTTTTTGAAGAAGGGGTAGAAAACACGCCTGCCAGGATTCTGGAAAATCATGTGCATGGAAGTGGAATTCGTTATCGAAACAGTTTTGTACATAAAAAAATCAATACGTTGGAGTATGACCGGCTATTTCCATATGCAGTTGCCTGGGAACAGGAGCGGATCGTATTGAATCTGGCACTGGACCGAATTCTTTATCCGGTAAGCATGACAGATGAGGCAAAAGAAAAATATTTCATATATATAAAGGAACATATGCAGCAGGCAATAAAGCTTCTGGGAGAACAGAAAGCATATGATTCCATGCAGCATATCCTGAGGAAACTTGCACCGGATCGGACAGAAACAGAAAAGATGCTGGAAGAGGCACAGAAGGCAGATGACTCGAGATGGGTCAGCATTCTAATGAATGAACTACAGAAACATGGAAGAAAACAGAGAAAGGCATTTGAACTGTGAAAAAAGAGTACAGGGGCAAATTTGGAAATTTTGTTCACGAAGAGAGAAAAAAAGAAGAAGAAACTTTGGAAATCTGCGAGGATATTCTGAAAAACTCCAGAAACGAGATGGCTGTTGCCATGCGTTTTCTCCAAAGTGCATTCGGGGCACTGCGTCCGACTGTTTCGGGTGAGACAGATGTTATGGGAACTGACGGGAAACTGCTTTATGCTTCGCCGACATGGCTTTTGAATATATTTATGCAAAACAAAGTATGGATCAATCGTATGTATCTGCATGAACTTCTGCACTGTCTGTTTTGCCATCTGTGGAGCAGGAAAGTAAAAGAGGAAAGTGATCAGAGATTCTGGAATCTGGCAGCGGATATTGCAGTAGAGAACATTATAGATGATCTTTATGAGAAGGCGGTCTATATCCGACCGAATAGTTTCCGAAGAGAAAAATATCGTCAGTGGAAGGAAAAAAAGAGCGTTCTTACAGCCGATGCAATGTTTTATCTGTTGATGGAAAGCGAAGAAAACGAGATTATCCGATTGGAGCAGGAATTCAGGCGTGACGACCATCATTTCTGGTATACACCGCAGAATCGCAGTGGAATGGCGAGTCACCAGAAAGAATGGGAAGAGATGCGCCGCAAGATGCAGACGGAGATCGAACTTTTTTCAAAAGAAGCGGCAGGTGATTCTCCGGGACTTGTGGAGCATTTACAGGCAGAGAACCGGAAGCGTTATGACTACCGGGAGTTTCTGCGGAAGTTTTCGGTTCTAAAAGAAGAGATGCAGGTGGATATGGATTCCTTTGATCCGATCTACTATAATCTGGGATTGGAATTATATGGAAATATGCCTCTGATCGAGCCTTTGGAAACAAAAGAGATGAAGAAGATCGAAGACTTTGTGATTGTTTTGGATACATCGATGTCCTGTAACGGCAGCCTGATCCGTCGTTTTCTGGAGGAAACGTACAGTGTGCTGTCTGAGTCGGAGAGCTTTTTCCGTAAGATTCAGGTACATATCATTCAGTGTGATGAAAAGATTCAGGATGATCAGGTGATTCATGATCAGCGGGAGATGGAGGCGTATCTCCAGGACTTTACAATCCGGGGATTTGGCGGGACAGATTTTCGTCCGGCATTTGCCTATGTGGATCAGCTTCTGAAAATGGGCAGCTTTCAGCGGCTGCGAGGACTTCTGTATTTTACAGATGGATATGGGATGTTCCCGGCGAAGATGCCGCCGTATGATACGGCATTCATTTTTATGAAAGATGATTATCGGGATGTGGATGTGCCGCCATGGGCAATCAAGTTGATACTGGATACCAGGGAACTGGAAAGAGAAAGGACAGCAGAGCATTATGAATATTAAACAGGCAAAACAGGAAATCACAGATACTGTACAGGCGTATCTTCTGAAAAACGAGTATGATGAATATGTGATACCACGGGTACATCAGAGACCGGTACTTCTTCTGGGAGCACCGGGAATCGGAAAGACACAGATCATGGAACAGGCAGCCAGAGAGTGTGGTGTGGCACTGGTCGCTTATACGATCACACATCACACCAGACAGAGTGCGATCGGTCTTCCATTTATCTCTAAGAAAGAATATGGAGGCAGGGAATATTCAGCGACAGAGTACACGATGAGTGAGATCGTGGCGAGCATTTATGACCGTATGAGAGAAACAGGACTTACCGAGGGAATTTTGTTTATCGATGAGATAAACTGTGTTTCAGAGACACTGGCACCCGCTATGCTGCAGTTTCTTCAGTGCAAAACCTTTGGAAATCATGAGATCCCGGAAGGCTGGGTGATCGTGGCAGCAGGAAACCCGCCGGAATACAACAAATCCGTCCGTGATTTTGATGTCGTGACGTTGGATCGTGTCAAGAAGATCACAGTAGAACCGGATTATCGTGTCTGGAAAGAATATGCATTCAAAGAAAATATTCATCCTGCAATTCTTTCTTATCTGGAACTTCGAAACAACTGTTTCTATCAGATGGAAACAACGATTGACGGCAAACAGTTTGCAACGCCGCGTGGCTGGGAAGATCTGTCAAGAATCATGGAAGTTTATGAGAAGCTTGACAAGAATATCACGGCAGATGTGGTCGGACAGTATATCCAGCATGAGCGGATTGCAAAGGAATTTGCAGAATATTATGAACTCTATCAGAAATATCAGCAGGATTATCAGATCGCAGAAATCCTGAAAGGACAGCCGTCAGAGGCAATGGTCAAAAAAGTTTCTCATGCGTCATTCGATGAGCGAGTCAGTGTGGTTAACCTGCTATTCTCAGGAGTCCGTCAGGCAGTACGTGATGCTGTTCTTCAGGAAGAGGTGCTGGAAAAAGTTTTTGAAGTGCTTAAAAGCCTGAAAGATCCACAGGAAGGTGGAAATCTGGTACAGCGTCTCGGAGATTTTGTGGATAACCTTCGGGCAGAAAGAGAACGTAAACAGACAGAGGGGCTTCTGGAGCGAAGAGAGGATCGCACGATCCGAAAAGCTGTTGAAGTGCTGGAAGGATATGTGACGATTCTAAAAAAAGAGCAGACAGAAAACTGGGAAGAAGCCTTCGACATTGTAAAGAATGCCTTCGGAGAATACCGTGCATCCTGGGATGCTGCCTGGGACGAGGCAGGTTCTACGCTGGAATATGCATTTGATTTTATGGAGGCAGCATTCTATAACAGTCAGGAGATGGTAATTTTCGTATCTGGTATTAATACAGATTATTCCTGCGTGCGTTTCCTGGAAACATATGAATGTGAACGCTATATCCGCTACAACCGGGATCTGTTGTTTGAAGATGCGAGCCAGGAAATCCGAAGAAGGATAGAAGAACTGTAAAACAGAGAGAACAGTAACCTGTAAACATATGGAACTGTTATCTGTAAGATATAAGGGAAGGAGAAGATTATGAAAAAACAAAGTAAATTTATGACATTTCTGATGTCATTTCTGTTGACATTTATGCTTGCAGTTCCGGGAAATGCAGTTTCCACGCAGGCAGCAGGACAGGGGGATATGGCTGTACATTTTATTGATGTCGGCCAGGGACTGGCAATCCTCGTCCAGTCAGGAGGAGAAAATCTTCTTTATGATGGTGGAAATCGGGCACATGCGGATGAAGTGGTACAGTATCTGAAGAATCAGCAGGTAGAGACCATTGATTATATGATCTCTTCTCATTATGATGAAGACCACCTGGGTGGACTGGTCAAATGTCTGGATAATTTTGAAGTGGAACATGTGCTGGGGTCTGATTATGTACACACATCAGATCTGTTTAATACATTTATGAATACTGCTACTGCACATGCAATCATTGTGGAGTATCCGTCTGTCGGAGATACTTATGAGTTTGGAACCGGCAGTTTTACAGTCATGGCACCAGATGGGATTTCCCAGAACAGTAACGATAACTCGGTAGTTATCCGTCTGGTTAATGGAAACAACAGTTTTATGTTTATGGGAGATGCTGAAGAAACCAGTGAACAGGATATGATCAGCACAGGAATGAATTTGGACTGCGATGTGTTAAGTCTTGGACATCATGGTTCTGCATCTTCAACTTCCTGGGATCTTCTGGAGGCGACTACACCGTCCTGGGCAGTGATCAGCTGCGGACAGGACAATTCTTATGGACATCCGGCTGCATCGACCATGGAAAAACTGAGCGATATGGATATTCCGGTATATCGCACAGATGATCAGGGAACGATCATTGCTCTTTCTGATGGAGATACAATAAGCTGGAATCAGGAACCATGTAATGATTATACGGCAGGGGATGCAAAGCAGCAGAGTGCGAACAGCGATACCTCGCAGGCTGCACAGTATTCTTCAGGAAATACGGCTTCTGCACCGGCAGCAGAAACAGAGACACCGGATACTTCTTCTGATACACAGGGACGCACTGTATGGATTTCAGCAACCGGAAGCAAATATCACAGCAGACCGGACTGCGGAAACATGAACCCGAATAAAGCGACACAGGAAACAGAAGCACAGGCACTTTCACAGGGATATGAAGCCTGCAAAAAGTGCTGGTAAAAAAGTTAGTAAGTCCTGTAGAAATCCTGGACAAAACGAATGAACTGGCGTACATGTGGCTTCAGAATACGATTTTTACTGTAGACAATATAAAAAGTTCTTTTATGAGCAGATTCTTCAAGTGGAAAAAGAAGAATCTGCTTTGTTTTTTGCAGATCGATCGTAGAGCGTGCGGAGAGAATGGAGATTCCCAGTCCGTTCACAATGGATTTTTTAATACTTTCCAGGTCATTCATGCGGGCAATCACATTGAGGTCGCTGGATGTAATACCGAGTTTTTCCAGAAAGATATCCATTTCTTTCTTTGTGCCGGAACCTTTTTCACGGATAATGATCGGATCTTTCATAAAATCCTGAAAGGTGATTGCATGATTCTGCATTTCCAGATAATGCTGAGTTATCGGGGTTGCAATGACAAGTTCATCCTGACAGAAAGGAAGAAAGACACAGCTCTCATCGCTGGTATTCTGTCCGACCAGCGCCAGGTCCACAGTGCCGTCAAGGACGCGGTTGATGGACTCTGCACTGTCTGTCTGGATAGAGTGAAAATAAGTATCCGGGTGAGTTTTTCCGTAGGCAGCCAGGATTTCCGGCAGCAGATAGGAAGACGGAATCGTGGATGCAGCAAGGTCGATCATATGTTTCTGGACACCAGTGAAATTTTCGAGAAGGTTGTTTCGAATCTCCAGCATGCGTACAGCACTGTCATAGAGCTGGTAACCTTTTGTAGTTATCGTCGTTTTTTTTGTGGTGCGGATGATAAGTTTTGTATGCAGCTCTTCCTCCAATGAACGTACATGTGCACTGATGGTTGGCTGGGTGAGATAAAGCTTTCGTGCTGCTTCGGAAAAGCTTCCATAATCAACAACGGCAACAAAAGCCTCTAATTGTTTGAATTCCATGATGTGATACCCCTTGATAATGAAAAATTACTGCAAACGGGTGAGTAGTAGCAGATAAAAATGAAAGTTTATAAATGATATGGAGAACCTGTAATCTCTGCAAGGGCATGCAGAGCAAGATCAACTTCGTGATGTGTGTTTTCTGGTCCGAAAGAAAAACGAATCGTTCCTTCTGGGTAAGTGCCAAGTGTTTTGTGTGCACTTGGGGCACAGTGAAGTCCGACACGTGTCATGATTCCGTAAGTGTCATCCATTTCATAGGCAACGCGTGCCATATCTGTTTGTAATGTCTGGACAGATACGACAGAAGTACGTTCTATCGTATTATGTTTTCCTATTGCACGAAGAGTTGATTCAGACGGATCCATCTGCATGAGCCCATTGATAAAATACTGTGTTAATTCCAGTTCATGTTGGTGAAGCTTGTCCATATCTGTCTGCTCCAGATCACAGAGTGCTGCATGCAGACCGAGAATTCCGGGAATATTTGGTGTTCCTGGCTCGAAACGGTCCGGAAGAAAAGACGGAACTTCTTCGGTATGGGAAACACTTCCGGTTCCACCACTTAAAAGTGGTTCGATCGAAGTGGCAAGTTCATTACGGATCAGAAAACCGCCGGTACCCTGTGGACCGCGAAGACCTTTATGTCCGGTGAAGGCAAGAGCGTCCAGATGAAGTGCTTCCATATCGATTGGGACAGTACCGGCTGTCTGGGCAGTATCCAAGATAAAAAGAAGTCCGTGTTTCTTACAGAATTTTCCAAGCTCCTGTACCGGCATCATGGTTCCACAGACATTAGAAGCGTGCAGACAGACGAGAAGCCGGGTGTTCGGTTTAAGAAGTTCTTCTGTTTTTTCTATAAGAAGAGAACCGTCTGCAGAGCATGGAATACGGTCAAAAGTGACTCCATGCCGGGTAAGCTGTACCAGCGGACGCATGACCGCATTGTGTTCCATAGAGGAAACAAGTACATGGTCCCCGGATTTCAGCAGTCCTTTCAGAAGGATATTCAGACTGGTCGTGATATTGGGAGTGAAGATTACATTTTTACCTTTTCCGGATGTGAAATGAAACAGGCGGAGAAGCTGCTCTCGGGTCTCGAAGATCTGCTCTTCAACAGAATAGGCGGCCTGATAACCTCCACGGTTCACATTGACAGCGGAACCATTCAGGTAATCGTAAACAGCCTGTGCCACGGAGGGAGCCTTTGGATAGGAAGTACTTGCCTGATCCAGATATATCTTTGCCATAACTTAAACCTCTTTTCGAATATTTCAGAAATGGAAATTATAATGACTTATAAAATATTTCTATAAATAACTATAAAATAAGACTATATTGAATTGGAGATTTTGTCAATGAAATGTTATCATTTTATACAAAGAAAGTATGCTGGAAACAAAAGTTTTTAGCATAAGAGGGAAAGGGAGGTATTAACAAATGAAAAAAGAAAAAACAACGATCGTGATAGCGGGATTGCTGATCGGTGTGATTTCAGCAATGCTGGTGTACTTTGGAAACCCGGCGAACATGGGATTTTGTATCGCCTGTTTCTTACGGGACACCACAGGAGCACTGGGACTCCATTCAGCAGCAGCGGTACAGTATATTCGCCCGGAAATTATCGGACTGGTACTGGGCGCCTGCATTGTGTCATTGATTACAAAGGAATTTCGGCCGAGAGGCGGTTCTGCACCTGTGACCAGATTTACACTGGGAGCTTTTGTCATGATCGGATGTCTGATGTTCCTTGGCTGTCCGTTCCGCATGATCCTGCGTCTTGCTGGTGGTGACGGAAATGCCATTTTTGGTCTGGTGGGATTTGTAGCCGGCATCCTTACGGGAACATTCTTCCTGAAAAAAGGCTACACACTGAAACGTTCCTACAAGATGCCGAAACTGGAGGGCGCTGTATATCCGGCATTTCAGATCGTGATGTTGATTCTTCTGGTAGCAGCACCGGCATTTATTCATTTTACTGAGCCGGAAGGCGGACCGGGAGCCAAACATGCTGCAATCCTGATCTCACTGGCAGCAGGCGTGATCGTAGGTATCCTTGCACAGAGAACACGTCTCTGTATGGTTGGCGGTATCCGTGATGCAGTCCTTTTTGGAGAATATAAACTGCTCTTTGGTTTTGTGGCAATCCTTGTCAGTGCGCTGATCATGAATGTGGCACTTGGATTTTTCCATCCGGGATTTGTCGGACAGCCGATTGCACACACTGACGGACTGTGGAATGCGCTTGGCATGTATCTGGCCGGTTTTGGCTGCATTCTTCTTGGAGGTTGTCCGATGCGTCAGCTGATTCTGTCAGGAGAAGGAAATATAGACTCTGTTGTTACAGTGCTTGGTCTGATGGCAGGAGCTGCTTTTGCACATAACTTTGGCCTGGCATCTTCCGCAGACGGACCGACTGCAAATGGTAAGATTGCAGTTGTGATCGGCATCGTTGTGGTTGCAGCTATTGCAGTGATCAATTCAATGAGAAAAGAAGAAGCCTGAGTAAAAGAACTGAAAGGAGAATGAAAGATGAAGCGAGTAGACGCAAGAGGACTGTCCTGTCCGGAGCCAGTCATTCAGACTAAGAATGCAATGGCTTCAAAAGAAGCAGAATATGAAGTGCTGGTAGATAATGTAGTTGCGAAAGAAAATGTTTCTCGATTTGTGATGCATCAGGGATATCAGGTGAATGTGGAAGAACAGGGAGACGATTTCCTGCTTAAAATAACAAAATGATGACGTATATTGCGACTTTTTATTCCCATTATGGTGCAATACAGTTTCGTAAAAACTGTGAAAAAATGCATCTGGAGGCGCTCGTCATGCCGGTTCCACGAGATTTGAGTTCTTCCTGCGGAACCTGTGTCCGTTTTGCGGCAGAGGGTGAATTTCCGGAGAAGAATGAAGAGGTGGAGCAGATCGTCCGGATTGAGGATTCCGGATATGTGTGTATTTACCATGCAGATGGGGAATAAAATTATATAACAGAATGAGGAATTCATAAGGTAAGAGTCTGAAAGAATTGATGCTGCTTTTTAAAGGTATCTTTTTTTCAGGCTCTTTTTATAGGAAATTGAAGATTATTTAATGTTGGTGTGGCACGGGTATACATTCCAGAGGAATTCGTGTATACTGATAGGCAATCAGAAGTTACAGCAGAAGATCGTTTTTAGCGTATATTCTCTGTATAAAAAAGTTACAGGAGTGACAGATATGGGAGAAAGACTTACAAAAAGAGATATAGAAAAAATAGAAGAAGAGATTGAACATCGTAAGCTTGTTATTCGAAAAGAAGCAATTGAGGCAGTAAAAGAGGCCCGTGCGCAGGGTGATTTAAGTGAAAACTTTGAATATTATGCAGCGAAGAAACACAAGAATCAGAACGAAAGCCGTATCCGCTATCTGGAGAGAATGCTGAAAACAGCAACAGTTGTAGATGATTCTTCGAAGTCCGATGAAGTTGGAATGGATGATATTGTTGAAGTAGAGTTTGAAGAAGATGGAGAAGTGGAAAAATATAAACTTGTCACATCCATCCGTGGAAATTCCATGGAAAACCGTGTCAGCATCGAATCTCCGATCGGAAAAGCATTGAAGGGACACAGAGTCGGAGACAGAGTACTGGTTAATGTCAATGAAAATGTCAGCTATTATCTGCGCATCAAATCAATCGACAAGACCGGAGATGAGGATGAAAACATCCGCAGCTTCTAAAAAGTAAGACAGGTTTTAAAATAAGACAGTAAGAGAGATTTTTTGACAAGATTCGATTTTACAAAGATTTAACATAATACTGGTGAGAACTTTACAAGGTGTCAATATGATGAAAACATATTAAATTCAGGTAAAGGAGAATAATATGAATTTTTTCAGTATATTGACATTATTAGGAGGTCTTGCCATGTTCCTGTACGGAATGCAGGTCATGGGAGATGGACTTGCCAAAGTTTCAGGCGGGAAACTGGAACAGATCCTTGAGAACCTTACATCCAGTAAATGGAAAGCGGTTCTTCTGGGCATGTGTGTGACGGCAGTTATTCAGTCCTCCTCTGCAACAACCGTTATGGTCGTTGGTTTTGTAAATTCAGGTATCATGAAACTGACACAGGCGGTCGGAATCATTATGGGTGCCAATATTGGTACTACGATTACATCCTGGATCTTGAGTCTGACCGGAATCGAGAGCAGCAACTTTTTTATCAGTCTGCTGAAGCCGAGTTCTTTTTCACCGATCCTCGCAATGATTGGAATTATTTTGCTGACTTTTACAAAAAGTTCCCGCAAAAAAGACATCGGTACGATCATGCTTGGTTTTGCAGTGCTGATGTTTGGTATGGAAAGTATGAGTGGAGCCGTGAAACCTCTGGCAGATGTACCGGAATTTACCGGCCTTCTTCTGAAATTTTCCAACCCGGTTGCCGGTATCCTTGCAGGTACGATCCTGACCGCGATCATTCAGTCGTCTTCTGCATCCGTAGGTATTCTGCAGGCACTTTGTATGACCGGTGCAGTACCATTCAGTTCTGCATTTCCGATCATCATGGGACAGAATATCGGTACCTGTGTGACAGCACTTTTGTCCGCAATCGGAGCGAATAAGAATGCAAAACGTGCAGCGATGATCCATCTGTATTTCAATCTGATTGGAACTGTGGTATTCATGATTTTGTTCTATCTGATCAATGCTGCTGTTCATTTTCCGTTTATGACACAGATGGCGACACCGGCAACGATCGCGATCACTCACAGCGTGTTTAATATCACGGCAACACTGGTATGGCTGCCATTCTCTAATCTGCTTGTAAAACTTGCCTGTCTTACAATTTGTGATGACAAGAAAGATGAAGTCAGCAAAGAGGATCAGGAGTTTATGATCCTGGAATCCCGTTTTCTTGAAAAACCTGCTTTTGCAGTGGAACAGGGAAGAAATGCAGCAAGACACATGGAGAAAGATTCCAGAAAGGCGCTTAATATTGCTCTGGATCTGATTTATGATTACAGTGAAGAACAGGCAGAACGTGTACAGGAGATTGAGTCAAAAGTAGACCGTTATGAGGATGAGCTTGGAACATATCTTGTAAAGCTGAATAACAAAAATCTCTCAGAGAGAGACAGCCACAGTGTATCAACGATGTTGCATTGTATCGGAGATTTTGAACGAATCTCAGACCATGCGGTCAATATTATGGAGTCAGCACAGGAACTTCATGAGAAAAAGCTTACTTTTTCAGCTCAGGCACGAAATGAGCTGCAGGTCCTGATCGCTGCCGTCAGCAGGATCGTAGATACAGCATATCAGATTTTTGACAAGCAGGATCTGAATCTGACAGAGGATGTAGAACCACTGGAAGAAATTGTGGATGAATTAAGCAAAGAATTAAAACGTCGTCATATTAATCGGCTTCGTTCCGGAGAATGTACGATTGAAATGGGATTTATTCTGACAGATCTTCTTACCAGTCTGGAAAGAATTGCGGATCACTGTTCGAATATCAGTGTCTGCATCACGCAGGTAAGAGAGAATCTTTATGATACACACAGTCATCTGGAAAGTATGAAGAATGAACCGGATGATGCTTATTATAACCGTCTGGAAGAACTGCAGAAAGAGTATGTACTTCCGTAAAATATTTGCAGGGCTCCCGGACAGAAAGGAATTATGCTGAATGATCTATTGTGTGGAAGACGAAAAAAATATCAGAGAGCTTCTGATCTATACACTGGAAACGACCGGGTTTTCTGCAAGAGGGATGGCAAACAGTAAAGAACTGAAAGATGCACTGAAAGAAGAACTGCCGGACCTGATCCTTCTGGATATCATGCTTCCGGGAGAAGATGGATACAGCATTCTGGAACGTCTGAAAGCTTCATTGGAAACCAAAAATATTCCGGTGATCATGGTGACGGCAAAAGAAGCGGAGTACGATAAAGTAAGAGGTTTGGAAGCAGGCGCGGATGATTATATCACCAAACCGTTTGGAATGATGGAGTTTGTTGCCAGAGTGAAAGCGGTTCTCAGGCGCTGTTCAAGACAGGAAGAAGACAAAGAACTGAAATGTGATGATCTGAGATTGTCTGTGGGCAGACATAAAGTTTACTGGAAAGAGGAAAAAGTAGAACTGACCAGAAAAGAATTTGAACTTCTTCAGTATTTGATGGAAAACAAAGGTCTGGTCATGACCAGAAATCAGATTCTCTGTCATGTATGGGGATATGATTTTGACGGAGAAACAAGAACGGTGGATGTGCATGTCCGTACGCTTCGTCAGAAACTGGGAGAAGCAGGCAACTTGATAGAGACGGTGCGTGGTGTCGGCTATCGGATAGGAGCATGATATGAGGAAAAAAATACTGAATCATACCTGTATACTGGTAGTTGTTTCTGTACTTCTGACATTTCTTGCAGCAGGACTGGTCATGTATGGAAAATACAATGAAGATCTGAAGGAAAGTGTCCGGGACAGCCTGAAATATGTGCAGGATGGCGTAGAAAAGATGGGTAATTCCTATCTGGATGATGCACTTGGAAAGACTACTTCAGCCCGCATTACGCTGCTTGATCCCAAGGGAAATGTCCTGTTCGATTCGCTGGAGAATTCTGCAGAACTTGAAAATCATAGTAACCGTCCGGAATTTATTCAGGCAGAGAAGAATGGATACGCGGAATCACTGAGATACTCGGAAACATTGTCAAAACAGAATTTCTATTGTGCGGTAAAACTGGCTGATGGAGACATCCTGCGTGTTGGAAGAACAACGGATAGTGTGTTTTATACGATGTTATCGAGTTCGGTACTGCTTGGAGGACTGCTGATTCTGATTTTTGCAGTGACATTTATTCTGGTCCGCAAACAGACAAAAGATCTGATCGAGCCAATTAATACACTGAATCTGGAAGAGCCGCTCAAGGATGTGGCATATGAAGAATTGCGGCCCCTTCTTGGAAGGGTGGATCAGCAGAATAAACAGATCGCCAAACAGATGGAAGAACTGAAAGAAGCAGAAGCAGTGAGAAGAGAATTTTCTGCGAATGTCTCACATGAACTGAAAACACCATTGATGTCCATATCCGGGTATGCAGAACTTATGATGAATGGAATGGTTCCTGATGAAAAGGTGCCGGAATTTTCAGGCAGAATCTATCATGAAGCCAGCCGTCTGAGTAATCTGGTTGCAGATATCATTCAGCTTTCCAGACTGGACGAGAAGAGCAGTGATCTCCCGTTTGAACCGGTAGATCTGTATGAACTGGCAGAGGACATTGTTCTGCATCTGGACAGTGCGGCTTCGAAAAAAAATATAAATGTATCACTTGAGGGGAATCCGGTAACGGTACAGGGGGTACGGCATGTGATCTATGAGATGCTGTATAATATCGCAGATAATGCAATTCGTTATACGGATCAGAATGGTACAGTAAATATTTTTACGGGAACAGTCAATGGACATGCTTTTTACCGTGTGGAAGATAATGGAATCGGTATTCCGGAAAATGAACAGAAGAGAATTTTTGAACGTTTTTACCGGGTCGATAAAAGCCATTCCCGTGCGACTGGTGGAACCGGCCTTGGACTTTCTATTGTAAAACATGGAGCAATCCTTCATAATGCAGAGATAAAACTGGAAAGTGAGCCTGGCAAGGGTACAAAAATGGAGCTGGTGTTCTGAAAAAAGAACACCGGCTCCTTTTAGCGTTACAGAATTCAAATTCAGATGTCCGTTGCAGAAAGGGCATCTTCATCAGCGATGATCGTGCAGTCCGGGTGGAACTGTAAGATCGATCCTGGCACTTCTGGAGTGACTGGCCCTTGAATGACCTGTTTCAGAATTTCAGCTTTATCTTTACCGCTGACGACCACAAGAATCTTCCGGCAGCGCATGATTGTGCCGATTCCCATGGTATATGCCTGTTTTGGAACATCCTTTTCGCTGTCAAAGAATCGTTTGTTGGCCTGAATCGTGGTTTCAGTCAAATCTACGCAGTGAGTCTCGTTTTCAAAATGGTCGGATGGTTCATTAAAACCAATATGTCCATCGTGACCAAGTCCGAGAATCTGGATATCAGCTGGTCCGATCTTGTGAAGCAGTTCGTTATATGCCTGGCATGCTTTCTCAGCATCTGGTTCTGTGCCGTTCGGAACGTATGTATTTGCATGGTTGATATTTATTTTGTGGAACAGATGGGTATTCATAAAATAGCGGTAGCTCTGTTCATCAGAACCAGCCAGTCCTTTATATTCATCGAGATTGACAGTTATTACCTGAGAAAAATCCAGGTCACCGTTTTCGTACATTTCTACCAGATGTTCATAAGTCCCAACAGGAGATGAACCTGTAGCAAGCCCAAGAACACTGTCCGGTTTCAGGATTACCTGTGCCGCGATCAGATTGGCCGCCTTTCGGCTGAGTTCCTGATAATTTTTTACTTTGCAGATCTGCATGTTTCCTCCTTCTTGTCCGTTTAGTGGACATGTGCATTTATTATATATATTTTTGTATTCGTCATGTTTAAGATTGAGATTGCGGACGTTCAGATAATGCCTTGATGGATGTGGCGTATTCTGTTGGTGTCATGCCGGACAGCTTTTTGAACTGTCTGGAAAAATAATGGATGGAAGAATATCCCAGGAAATCAGATATCTGTGTAAAGTTCATATCATTTTCACGAATCAGCTGTTTGGCAAAGTCAATCTTCATACGGGAAAAGAATTCGATAACTCCGCACTGATATTCTTCACGGAAAAGCTTTTGAAGCTGAGAACGTCCAATCATATTGTCCTTGGAGATATCTTCAATCGTCAGAGACTGCCGCACATGTTCTCCGAGATAGTGGATGATATTCCGGCAGGTTTCAGAGTTTGTCTGACAGGAATCATAAATCCCTGCGGAAGCAGAGTAATGTGCGATAGTGTATCTGCGGATCATGTGGATCAGAAGTTCTTCGAGGTACAGGGTCAGAAGTTTCTGAGAACCAAAAGGGACGGTACTTTTTTTGACCATTTTTTCAAGATATGGATTATCCAGGGGAGAAGCCAAACAGTTTCTTGCTTCCGCAATAATGCGTCCCAGAATACTTCGTTCGGTATCGGAAAATTCGAGTATTTTATTTTCAAAAAATTTCATACACGGGGAATCACACGCAAAAGAGATTACAATGATATTTGGTGCAGTTTTGCCATTTGCTTTCAAAGTATGAAATTCATTTGGACGATGGAAGATGACCTGACTGCGTGTAAGAGTATAGGTACCATTGTCTGTGATAACTTCAGCAGCACCTTTATCTACACATTGAAATTCCCAGAAATCATGACGTTCACCATCGAAATGAAAATCATTTCTGTATTCGTAGTAATGAATTGTATAAATATCTGATATAAATAGTTCCTGATCCAGTTGAATGCTCTGATATGCCACGGGATAACCTCCTTGGTCAGATGATATTCGTCATTTATAATATTGTTTGTAAATATTATACTAATGAATTTGTGATAAATAGTCAAATCATTATTGATAATGTGCAAAAATATAATTTTTTTGTGCAAATACTAAAAATGAAAAAAAGGTAATATGGTATGGGAAATAAAATTATTTATTGTCATATCTGAAATTCTGTTGTACGATTTAAATGAGTATGAAGAAACAGGAGGGAAAATTGATGAAGAAACCAGTTTTAGTAGTTATGGCTGCGGGAATGGGAAGCCGTTACGGTGGACTGAAACAGATCGATCCGATCGATAAAGAAGGTCATATCATTATGGATTTTTCTATTTATGATGCAGTGAGAGCTGGATTTGAAAAAGTTGTATTTATCATAAAGAAAGAAAATGAACAGGCATTCCGTGAAGCAATCGGAGACCGTCTGAGTAAGCAGATCGAAGTTGCATATGTGTTCCAGGAACTTGATAATCTTCCGGAAGGCTATACTGTTCCGGAAGGCCGGGTGAAACCATGGGGAACCGGTCATGCCGTCTTGAGCTGTATTGATGAGATTGACGGACCATTTGCTGTTATCAATGCAGATGACTATTATGGAGTACATGCATTTAAGATGGCATATGATTTCCTGACTTCTGAGCAGGAAAAAGAAGATGTTTACCATTATATGATGGTTGGATATCGCCTGGAAAATACTCTGACAGAGAATGGTCATGTTGCCAGAGGGGTATGCGTGACAGATGAGGAAGGTCATCTGATCAAGATCAATGAGCGTACTCATATCGAGAAACATGATGGAGGTACGGCATATACAGAAGACGATGGAAAAACTTGGACAATGCTTCCGGAAGGCAGTATTGTTTCCATGAATATGTGGGGATTTTCGAACAGCATCCTTAAGGAATTAAAAGAGCGCTTCACAGCATTCCTGGATGATGCGATCAAGAATAACCCGATGAAAGGTGAATACTTCCTTCCGTTTGTTGTGGATGAACTTCTTCAGGAAAAGAAAGCTACTGTTAAGGTTCTTAAATCCGAAGATAAATGGTATGGAGTTACTTACAAAGAAGATAAACCAATGGTAATGACTGCAATTCAGAATCTGAAAGATCAGGGTCTGTATCCGCAGAAACTGTGGGAGGAAGCATAAGTGGAGACCAGTAATAAAGTGCACGAAGCAATTGATGGATTTAAACTGCCGGGTGAACTGAAAGAATGTATCCGATATGGAAGTGGACATATTAATGATACATACAGACTGACCTACGAGACACCACAGGGAACAAAACGTTATATTCTGCAGAGAATGAGTAAGAGTATTTTTAAGAAACCGGTAGAACTGATGGAGAATGTCAGCGGCGTTACTGCATGGCTTCGTAAAAAGATCATCGAGAATGGCGGAGATCCGGAGAGAGAGACGCTTACTCTGGTAAAAAGTAATGATGGCCTTCCGTATTTTGTAGATTCTACAGGAGAATACTGGAGAGTATATCTCTTTATAGAAGGTGCGACCTGCTATGATGCAGTGAAGGATGATAATGATTTCTATCAGAGTGCAGTCGCTTTTGGACATTTCCAGAGACTCCTTGCGGATTATCCGGCAGAGACTCTGCATGAGACGATCAAGGATTTTCACAATACACCGGATCGACTTGAAAAGTTCAAAAAGGCAGTTGCAGAAGATGTCTGTGGAAGAGCTGCCTCTGTTCAGAAAGAAATCCATTTTATCCTCGAGAGAGAAGAACTGACACATGCACTGTATGATCTGCAGCTGGATGGAAGACTTCCTCTTCGAGTTACACATAATGATACGAAACTGAATAATATCATGATTGACGATGAGACAGGAAAAGCAATCTGTGTCATCGACCTGGATACGGTTATGCCTGGTCTTACTGCAAATGATTTTGGCGATTCTATCCGTTTTGGAGCAAGTACTGCGCTGGAAGATGAGCAGGATCTTTCAAAGGTATCCTGTGACCTTCATCTTTTTGATGTATATGCGAAGGGATTTATTGAAGGATGTGGAGGAGCACTGACCGATTTAGAAATCGACATGCTGCCGATGGGGGCGATTCTTATGACATTTGAGAATGGAATCCGTTTCCTGACTGATCATCTGGAAGGTGATCATTATTTCCATATTCATCGTGAGGGGCACAACCTTGACCGCTGCAGGACACAGCTTACTCTTGTTGAAGATATGCAGGAAAAACTGCCGCAGATGAATGCAATCATTCAGAAATATAAATAATATTAAATATGATCCAATAAAAAAGCTTCGGAACTTTTGAACAGCTCCGAAGCTTTTTTGTTGTGCGTATCAGCCTTTAACACCACCGGAAGTTAGACCACCGACAAGGTGTTTCTCGATTGCGACAAAAAGAATAACAACTGGTACTGTTGCAAACAGAGAAGATGCAAACAGATACTGCCATTCCACCATATTGTATCCATTGAAGATTGTAATACCGACTGTCAGAGGCTTCAGGACATCTGTAGAAATCAGTGTCAGAGCAACGGTATATTCGTTCCAGGCGTTGATGAATACGAAAATCAGGGCAGTAACGATACCAGGTGCTGCTACAGGAAGAAGGATACGGATCAGTGCAGAAACCTTTCCGCAGCCGTCTACGGTAGCTGCCTGTTCCATTTCAGGAGAAATGGAGATAAAGGTACCGCGCAGCAGCCAGATTGCAAATGCCTGGTTAAATGCTGCATTGATAAATACCAGTCCTACGAGACTGTCTGTCATGCCAAAAGTGGACATGATTTTGTAGATACCTACCAGAAGGACAACCGGTGCAAACATCTGAGAAATAATGACAATGCCCAGGAAGATTTTTTTACCCTTGAATTTCATTCGTGCAAGTGCATAGGCTGCCGGGATACCACAAACGATTGCAATCAGAGTGGAACCACCTGCAACGATCAGGGAGTTGATAAAGTACCTCGAAAGCGGAGCCAGAGTCCAGATGTCTTTGAAATTCTGCCACAACCAGTGGATCGGCAGGAGCGTTCCGTCGGTGGAATAAATTTCTGCACGGCTTTTGGCTGCTGTTGTGAACATAACAAAATATGGATACAACGTAACCAATACCACCAGAATTACAAAAAGATAAAGAAGAACTCGAAGGAGTATGCTTTTGGTGTCACGCGTTTTTTTCATTAGTCTTCATCCTCCTTTCTCAGTGAAAGTACCATATAAACAGAAGCACAAATACACAGGATCAGGAAACCAATCACAGAGACTGCAGCTGCTTCACCGGATTTGCCTTTGTAGAAGGCAAGTTTATAAAGGTATGTAACAAGGGTATCGGTACGGCTTGCCGGATCACCCTTGGTAATGGTCCAGATAATTGGGAAGGAGTTGAATACATAAATAATATTCAACACAGTACTTACAGTCAGAGAAGATTTTACCAGCGGAAGTGTGATCTTAAACAGTTTTTGCCAGTAATTTGCCCCATCAACAGTTGCAGCTTCATAATAAGAGTTATCAATGCTCTGCAGACCGGAAAGTACACAGAAGGTAACGAATGGCACGGTAACGAAGATACCTACAAAAATTTCCCATGCAAAATATGCACCAGGGGTAGGGGTCCAGTTTACCGGGCTGGAGATCAGACCGATTTTCATTAAAAGTGTATTCAGTGCACCGTAATCTTTATCGATGATGAATTTCCAGACACCTGCCTGAATGATCAGGGAAGTAGCCCATGGAAATACAACGATCGCACGAACGGCTTTACGGAAACGGAATTTGTTGTTCAGTACAAGTGCAAGGATAAAACCAAACACAGTAGAGATCACAACAACGGCAATGGTCCATACAAGTGTATTTTTGAGAACCAGTTTAAAGGTAGAACCTCTGAGGACTTTTGCAAAGTTGTCAAATCCACAGAAGCCTTTTACAAGTCCGGCCTTACTCACTTCGCTCATTGAAGTACGAAATACTTCAAAGATTGGAAAGAGTATGAAGATTGTCATAAGAAGGATACTTGGGAGCAGCCACAGATAGGGCTCCACAGCAGCCAGAGGTTTCTTTTTTTTCATAATAACACCACCAAATCATTTGTTAAAAACTTCCTGAGAAGTTTTTAACAGAAATTTTCAAAAGAAGAGGGAGCCGGTCACTAATGTTCCGGCTCCCGGTAAAGTTACATTTAATTGTGAGATGATCAGCCGGCAATATCAGCCTGAAGGTCATCCAGAAGTGTCTGAACGTCATCACCGAGAAGTGCGTTCTGTTCAACTTCGATTACGCCCTGTTTAACATCTGCCCATTCTGTCTTTGTTGCCGGGTAGAAGTTGCAGTTCTGCAGGATATCGATCCAGGATGCGAATGTATCATCATCTTTTGCAAGAAGGTCTGCTGCTGTCTGAGTAGTAGGAAGGAATCCTTCGAATACCATGTAATCAGCGTAACGTTCGTCATCATAGAAGAAGTCGAAGAATTTACTGATGGCAGCTGTACGAGCCTCCTGATCTTCTGCAGAGTCATCTTTGAATACCTCGAGACGGTCACAAACACCCATTGCAACAGAGTCACATCCTTCGTTAGCCGGGATAGTAGTTACATCGTAGTTGATGTCATATCCGCCGTCAGAAAGATAAGTAGGAATGTTGTTTGGTCCGATCATCATAGCAACTTTTCCTGCACCGAACATATCCTGAAGATCATAACGTGTTTCGTTAGCCGGGTCAGAGTTTGTATATCCGTCGTTTACAAGACCGATTGCAAAGTTAAGAGCTTCAACGTTCTTGTCACTGTTCAGAGCCCAGTCACCGTTTTCGTCTACAAATCCACCACCATTGTTCCATGTATAATAGGAGAATGCAGCCTGACCTTCGTCAGTTGTCATATCAATACCCCATGGATAAACGTCATCACCGAATTTATCTTTGATCTTCTGTGCTGCTTCCTGGATTTCAGCCCATGTAGTAGGAACGGAAGCTCCTGCTTCATCAAGGATATCTTTATTATAGAAGAGAGCACGGCAGGATGCCAGGATCGGTAATGCGTATACAGTATCATCGATTGTGCTTGCCTCCCAGAATGCCGGGAAGAATTTTGACTGGAGATCTTCAGAAGCATATTCTGTAGCAGGCATCAGCAGATCATCAGCCACATAATCTGCAAGAACGTCGATGTTCAGAATATCAGGTGCATTGTTGTTTGCAACGAGTGTATTTACTTTTGTATAAATATCGTTCCAGGAAACAATTTCCACATTCAGATCGATATCAGGATTCTCTGCTTCAAAATCTTTCTCAAACTGAGTCCACCAGGTCTGAGTCTGAGTACCATACTGACTGATGATAACATCCAGAGTAGTCTTGCTGTCTGCTGCAAGAACAGGCTGAGCCATTGATGCGGTCATTGCCAGTACCATAGCTAATGCGATTTTACGTTTCATAGATAAGTCCTCCCTTTTGTTTGGTGAAACTGACAGAAACGTCAGTTTAGTTTCGTGCTTATCACGAAGAATTTAGGTTGATTATATCGTTTATACCAGACAGTGTCAATAAAAATGTATAAAAAAGGTTCAAAATCACAAAAAAAATGATATATATTGCATAAAAATATGATATATATTGCATAAGAATATGGAATGACAGATTGCACAAACACAAGAATGCAGAAGTTCGGGTATATGGGATAAATAAAATCCTCATAAATATTCTGGTAATAGTAAAATCTGAGGGAGTTTTAGTAAAATCTGAGGGATACTTCTGGAATATATTGTGAAAAAAAAAGAATGGTGATACAATGACATCGAAATAAAGCAGAACTAAAGCAAACGTCAGGAGGAGATAAATCATGGCAATTTTAGTAACAGGTGGAGCAGGTTTTATTGGAAGTCACACAGTGGTAGAGCTGCAGAATGCAGGATATGATGTGGTTGTTCTGGATAATTTAAGCAACTCCAGTGAAAAAAGCCTGGAACGAGTAGAAAAGATCACAGGTAAGCCGGTGAAGTTTTATAAAAAAGATATTCTTGATCGTGAAGGACTGAATGAAGTTTTTGAAAAGGAAGACATTGATTCCTGTATACATTTTGCAGGATTGAAAGCAGTCGGAGAGTCTGTTGTAAAACCTTGGGAATATTATGAGAACAATATTGCTGGTACACTTACTCTTGTAGATGTGATGAGAAAACACGGTGTCAAAAATATTATTTTCTCCTCTTCGGCAACTGTATATGGCGATCCGGCAATCATTCCGATCACAGAAGAATGCCCGAAAGGACAGTGCACCAATCCTTATGGCTGGACCAAATCCATGCTGGAACAGATTCTTACAGATATCCAGAAAGCAGATCCGGAATGGAATGTAGTACTTCTTCGTTACTTCAATCCGATAGGTGCTCATAAGAGTGGCCTTATCGGTGAGAATCCGAATGGTATTCCGAACAACCTGATGCCATATATTACACAGGTTGCAGTTGGTAAGCTGAAAGAGCTTGGGGTATTTGGTAATGATTATGATACACCGGATGGAACCGGAGTGAGAGATTACATTCATGTAGTTGACCTTGCAAAGGGCCATGTAAAAGCAGTTAAGAAACTGGAAGATAATTCCGGACTCAGTATTTACAATCTGGGAACAGGCAAAGGATACAGCGTCCTTGACATCGTTAAGAATTTTGAAGCTGCGACAGGGATCAAAATTCCTTACTCTATCAAACCACGTCGTGCAGGTGATGTTGCGACATGTTATTCTGATGCGACCAAAGCAAAGAAAGAACTTGGCTGGGAAGCAGAGTACGATATCAAAGATATGTGTGCAGATTCCTGGAATTTCCAGCAGAAGAATCCGAACGGATACGAAGACTAAATCTCAGAAGCATATATATGAAGATCCCCGATACCATTACGGTACCGGGGATTTTTTGGAATCTGATGAAAGTTGATTGAATTAATGATATATTTTTTCTTTTTCAAATTTGGGCTCGCAGGTCAGTTCAATGCCAAGTTTGCGGAACTCCCAGATATCAACAGAAGACAGCATGACAGAGGTATGCGCCTGGCAGCCACGAAGAGATGGTAACTGTTCCAGTGCCTTGCGTGCTCCCGGATTATTTGCTGCGCTGACGGAAAGTGCGATCAGTGTCTCGTCAGTATGAAGACGTGGGTTTTTGCTTCCGAGATACTGCGTCTTTAATTCCTGAATCGGTCGTATTGCTTCCGGTGAGATTACGTGGTTCTCATGAGGAATACCAGCCAGCTCTTTCAATGCATTCAGAAGAAGTGCAGAGGAGGCACCGAGCAGTTCAGAAGTTTTGCCGAAGATCATACGTCCGTCAGGCAGCTCCAGAGCGGCAGCAGGACCTTCGGTTTCTTTTTCTTTCTGAAGGCTTGCCGGAACAACTTTACGGTCTTCCAGAGAGGCATGAGCCTGTTTCAGAAGCAGTTCGATCTTACGGATTTCTTCTTCTGTACCTGTACCGGTGAGAAGCGCTGCACAGCTCTTATAGTAGCGGCGGATAATCTCCTGGCGTGATGCTTCACAGCAGGCTTCATCATCTACGATACAGTTTCCGGCCATATTTACACCCATGTCAGTAGGTGATTTGTAAGGGCACTCGCCCATGATCTTTTCGAACATTGCCTGGAGAACCGGGAAAATCTCCACATCACGGTTATAGTTGACCGTTGTTTCACCGTAAGCTTCCAGATGGAACGGGTCGATCATATTTACATCATTCAGGTCAGCAGTTGCTGCTTCGTATGCCAGATTGACCGGATGTTTCAGCGGAATGTTCCAGATTGGGAATGTTTCAAATTTGGCATAACCGGCAGCTACTCCGCGTTTGTATTCGTGATACAGCTGGGAAAGACAGGTTGCCATTTTTCCGCTTCCCGGTCCTGGTGCAGTGATAACTACCAGCGGTCTTGTAGTCTCGATATATTCGTTCTTTCCATATCCTTCATCGCTTACGATAAGAGGGATATTGCTTGGATATCCGGGAATACTGTAGTGGAAATATACTTTGATGCCAAGTTTTTCAAGACGTTTCTTGAAATGATCAGCACTTTCCTGGCCGGCATAACGTGTAATGCATACACTGCCTACATAGAGACCACGTTCTGTAAAGGCATCGATCAGACGCAGAACATCTTCATCGTAAGTAATACCAAGGTCTCCTCGCATTTTGTTTTTGTCAATATCTGCAGCACTGATAACGATAACGATCTCTGCCTGATCGCTCAACTGCATGAGCATACGCAGCTTACTGTCAGGTTCGAAGCCTGGAAGAACACGGGAAGCATGATAATCATCAAAAAGTTTTCCGCCGAATTCCAGATAAAGTTTGTTGTCAAATTTGCTGATGCGGTCGCGAATATGTTCGGACTGCATGGTCAGATACTTGTCATTATCAAATCCAATTTTCATTTATCGTTTTCCTTTCCCATCACATTTAGCCGGAACAAACTTCCGGCTACCACGTTGATAGTATACTACACTTACTGTTCACAGGCAAGTAATGTACGGCAAACATTCACAGTTTTCCAGTTGATTTATACAAGAAATATCTTTATAATAAAGAAGATAACAAGAGGAGGACAAGAATGAACAATCAGATGGACAATCGGCCGGATCGAAACCGTCCGAATCGAAACAATCCTGGCAATCAGGGACCGAATAAAAACCGCCAGTCTATTCTGGCTTTTTTGATTTGTCTGCTGATTTCACTGGTATGCCTGAGCTTTGTGACAGATATGATGAGTGACAAGTCCAGTGAGATCACATATGATAAATTTATCGAAATGGTAGAGAAGGATCAGGTAAAAGAAGTTACTCTTCAGTCAGGTGTGCTGACTGTTGTACCTAAGATTCAGAAATCCTACTACCAGAATGTAAGTTATAAAGTAAACCAGATGGAGGATGCAGACGCCCTTACAAAACGTCTGGAGGGAACGGATATCGTATTTCATTATGAGCAGCCGGATGCTATGGGAGAATTTGTTTCGACCATGATCAGTGTTCTGCTGCCGACAGTAGTTCTGTTTTTTATGCTGATGTTTTTTATGCGGCGGATGAACAAAGGCGGAAACGGCATCATGGGTGTTGGTAAGAGCAGGGCAAAAGCTTATGTTCAAAAAGAAACCGGAGTGACATTTAAAGATGTTGCAGGACAGGAAGAAGCAAAAGAATCTTTGCAGGAAGTTGTGGATTTTCTGCATAATCCGGGAAAATACACTGCAATTGGTGCAAAACTTCCGAAAGGAGCACTTCTTGTAGGACCTCCGGGAACAGGTAAAACACTTCTTGCCAAGGCAGTAGCAGGCGAGGCGAATGTACCGTTCTTTTCACTTTCTGGTTCAGAATTTGTAGAGATGTTTGTTGGTGTAGGTGCATCTCGAGTCAGAGACCTGTTTGAAGAAGCGAAGAAAAATGCACCATGTATCGTATTTATCGATGAGATCGATGCAATCGGTAAAAGCCGTGATTCACGTTACGGCGGAGGCAATGATGAACGTGAGCAGACACTGAATCAGCTGCTTGCTGAAATGGATGGATTTGATACTTCAAAAGGTCTTCTGATCCTTGCGGCAACCAATCGTCCGGAAGTACTGGATCCGGCACTTCTGCGTCCAGGCCGTTTTGACAGACGTATCATTGTTGATCGCCCGGATCTGAAAGGACGTGTGGAAATCCTCAAAGTCCATGCAAAAAACGTCATGCTGGATGAAACGGTCGATCTGGAAGCAATTGCGCTTGCTACATCAGGGGCTGTGGGATCAGATCTTGCCAATATGATCAATGAAGCTGCAATCCTTGCAGTCAAAAATGGCCGCCGAGCTGTTTCACAGAAAGATCTTCAGGAATCTGTTGAAGTTGTACTCGTTGGTAAAGAGAAGAAAGATCGTATCTTAAGCCCGCAGGAAAGAAAAATCGTTTCCTATCATGAAGTTGGCCATGCGCTTGTCAATGCGTTACAGAAAGATGCAGAACCTGTGCAGAAAATAACGATCGTGCCGAGAACCATGGGAGCACTTGGTTATGTTATGCAGGTACCTGAGGAAGAAAAATATCTTAATACCCAGAAAGAACTGGAAGCAATGCTGGTCGGATATCTGGGTGGACGTGCAGCAGAAGAAATTGTGTTTGATACGGTCACTACCGGTGCTGCCAATGATATTGAACAGGCAACTAAAGTCGCACGGGCAATGATCACACAGTATGGTATGTCTCAGAAATTTGGACTGATGGGACTGGCATCTCAGGAAAATCAGTATTTGTCAGGCCGTGCGGTGCTGAACTGTGGTGATGATACTGCAACAGAGATTGATCATGAGGTTATGCAGCTTCTGCATTATTCTTACGAAGAAGCCAAGAGACTTCTGAATGAGCACAGAGAGGCACTGGATAAGATCGCCGGATATCTCATCAGCAGAGAGACGATCACTGGTAAGGAATTTATGAAGATTTTCCGTGCAGTTGAGAAAGGACTGGAGATTCCGGAGAATCTGGATGATCTTCCGGATGAAGTACAGACGACTGCCGACAAGACAGCAGTGGAAAATACAGAAGGTCTGACAGCGGAAGAAACACAGGCAGAACCTGTACATGAAATTTCTGCTGTTGATGTGACTGAAACAGACAACAACGAATCTGATTCTGAGGAGTAATATGTTTCAGATTGAAGAAGAACTAAAAAAACTTCCCGCGAAACCGGGTGTCTATCTGATGCACGATGAACGGGATGAGATCATTTATGTAGGAAAAGCGATCAGTCTTAAAAACCGTGTGCGGCAGTATTTTCAGAGCAGCCGTAACAAAGGTGCCAAGATTGAGCAGATGGTTACCCACATAGCCAGATTTGAATATATCATTACAGATTCTGAACTGGAGGCCCTGGTTCTTGAAAGCAATCTGATCAAGGAGCATCGACCGAAATACAATACCATGCTGAAAGATGACAAGAGTTACCCGTTTATCAAGGTGACTGTTCAGGAGGCTTATCCAAGGGTATTGTTTGCCAGAAGAATGAAAAAAGACAAGAACCGTTATTTTGGCCCATATACCAGTGGCGGCGCTGTAAAAGATGTCATAGAACTGGTACGCAAATTATATCAGGTGCGTTCCTGTAATCGGAACCTTCCGAGAGACTGTGGAAAGGACCGTCCATGCCTGTATTATCACATGAAACAGTGCATGGGTCCGTGTACCGGACATGCGGATCAGCGCGTCTATAAAGAAAATATCCAGAAGGTCATTCGTTTTCTAAACGGAGATTTTCAGGAAACGATCGATCAACTCACTGAAAAAATGCAGAAAGCATCTGAAGAAATGCGCTTTGAGGATGCTGCAGAAGCTCGAGATCTGATACGAAGTATCCAGAAGATCGGCGAGCGGCAGAAGATTACAGCATATGGAGAAGAAGACAGAGATATCATAGCGTGTGATATGGATGAAAGCCTTGATCTGCGAGAACAGGATGCAGTTGTTCAGGTGTTTTTTATGCGTGATGGCAAGCTGATTGGAAGGGATCATTTTTATCTGAGAGTGGCCAGAGGAGATACCCGGTCACAGGTATTGTCCAGTTTTGTAAAGCAGTTTTATGCCGGTACACCATTTATTCCGGGAGAGATTACACTGCAGACAGAGATAGAAGATGCGGATGTTATTGAGGAATGGCTGACATCCAGAAGAAAACAGAAAGTTCGTATTGTTGTGCCCAAAAAAGGTACCAAGGAAAAGCTTGTTGAACTTGCATGGGAGAACGCGCGAATGGTTCTGGAGAAGGACCGTGAGCGTATTCGAAGGGAAGAAGGCAGAACGATCGGAGCGGTTCATGAAGTGGAAGATTGGCTTGGCCTTAAAGGTCTTAATCGAATGGAAGCTTTTGATATCTCTAATATCAGTGGATTTGAGTCCGTAGGTTCCATGGTTGTTTATGAGAAAGGAAAGCCAAAGCGCAGCGATTACCGTAAGTTTCGCATTAAATCTGTGCAGGGCCCGAACGATTATGCAAGTATGGAAGAGGTTTTGACAAGGCGGTTTACACATGAAAGCAACGGAGAATTTGACAGCTTTTCCAGAATGCCGGATCTGCTTCTGATGGATGGTGGAAGAGGACAGGTAAATATAGCACTGGGTGTTCTTGATAAACTTGGAATACGGATCCCGGTCTGTGGTATGGTAAAAGATGATCATCATCGAACGAGAGGACTTTATTTTGATAATATTGAAATACCAATCGACACCAACAGCGAAGGATTTCGCCTGATCACTAGAATACAGGATGAGGCTCACCGTTTCGCAATAGAATATCATCGATCGCTTCGAAGTAAAGAACAGGTTCATTCTGTTCTGGATGATATTCCGGGAATCGGCGAACGGAGACGAAAAGCCCTGATGCGACGTTACCGTTCGATAGAAGGAATCCGTGATGCAACGGTAGAAGAACTTGCAGAGACGGAGTCCATGAATATAGGAAGTGCAAAACAGGTGTATGAATTTTTTCACCCGAATAAATAAACATTAAAGGAGAACACATTATGAAAGGTGTATTGATGACAAAGATGGTACAGGAGCTTAACCTTACAAATCTGACTCCTGAAATTGATCTGTCCGAGATGCGGATCATGACGGCGGAAATCAACCGTCCGGCACTGCAGCTGACCGGTTATCTGGAGCATTTTGCAAATGAACGTGTTCAGATCATTGGTTATGTAGAGTACACATATCTGATGCAGCTCAGTGATGAAAAGAGAATGATGAAATATGAACGTTTTATTTCAAGTAAGATTCCATGTGTTATCTTCAGTACGATGACCAAGCCATCACAGGACATGATCGATATGGCAATCAAATACAATGTACCGACATTTGTTACAGAGAGAACCACTTCCAGCCTGATGGCAGAGATTATCCGCTGGCTTGGTGTTCAGCTGGCTCCATGTATTTCCATTCATGGTGTGCTTGTAGATGTTTATGGCGAAGGAATTCTGATCACAGGAGAGAGTGGTATTGGTAAGAGTGAAGCTGCACTGGAGCTGATCAAACGAGGACATCGTCTTGTAAGTGATGATGTTGTAGAGCTGCGTAAAGTCAGTGATGTTACTCTGGTAGGCTCGGCACCGGATATTACCCGTCATTTTATCGAACTTCGCGGTATCGGTATTATTGATGTCAAGACCCTGTTTGGTGTAGAAAGTGTTAAAGATACGCAGTCTGTTGATCTTGTCATCAAACTTGAAGAGTGGGATCGTGATAAAGAATATGATCGTCTCGGACTTCATGAAGAATATACAGAGTATCTTGGAAACAAGATTGTCTGCCATTCCCTGCCGATCAGACCAGGACGTAACCTGGCGGTCATTGTAGAATCAGCGGCTGTCAACCACAGACAGAAGAAGATGGGATACAATGCAGCAGAAGAACTGTACAAACGTGTACAGGCTAATATTGCGCGTAAGCGAGAAAACTGATAAAATGATTTTTAATAAAACGACTGGCAAACAGGGAAAGGTGGATGAAAATGGGTTCATATTGTTTTGGAATTGATGTAGGAGGCACAACTGTAAAATGCGGTCTTTTCCAGACAGACGGTAATCTTGTTGACAAATGGGAGATTCCTACAAGAACAGAAAATAAAGGCGAAAATATTCTTCCGGATGTGGCAAAGGCTATTCAAGACAAAATGGCAGAAAAAGGTATAGATAAAGCTGATGTGGAAGGTGTTGGAATCGGAATTCCGGGACCGATCAATTCTAAGGGAGAAGCTGCATGTGCAGTAAATCTTTACTGGGGATTTACACCGGTAGCACAGATCCTTCATGATCTGACAGGACTTAAAGCATGTGCAGGAAATGATGCCAATGTTGCGGCACTGGGAGAAGCGTGGAAAGGTGCAGCTGCCGGCTCTGATAACGTCATCATGGTGACGCTTGGTACAGGCGTGGGTGGCGGAATCATTGTAGATGGCAAGATCGTTGCCGGAACACATGGTGCCGGTGGTGAAATCGGCCATACGCTGGTCGTACGTGGCGAAGCAGAAAAATGTAACTGCGGCAATCAGGGATGTCTGGAACAGTATGCATCTGCTACCGGAATCGTGCGTGTGGCAGGAAGAATACTTGCAGCATCCGAAGAAGACAGTACTCTTCGCGGACTCCAGAATATCACAGCAAAAGATGTCCTTGATGCATTCAAGGAAGGCGATGCACTTGCAGTGCGTACTATGGAATATGTAGGAGATCTTCTTGGTGGAGCACTTGCCGGTTTTGCAGCAGTTGTTGATCCGGAAGCAATCGTAATCGGCGGAGGGGTATCCAAGGCCGGACAGCCACTGATCGACTGCATTCAGAAATATTATATGAAATATGCATTTCCATCCTGCAAAGGCACACCGATCGTTCTTGCAACACTTGGAAATGACGCTGGAATCTGTGGCGCAGCTAAAATGGTTCTTTAAGAATAGTATTCTGAGAATAAAAGATCGTGAAATAAGAGATAAATACATAGAAGAAGCTTTCTATAAAAGGGAAGCTTCTTTTTTAATGTCAAAAATGTGAAGTTTTTATTTAGGGCTTTATTTACGAATTCTTATTTGTTATAATAAAACGGACTATAAAGGAGGAAAACCATGAATTACGGAAAAAAATCAGTCTCAAAGAAGCGAAATTCGCTGATTTCCCGTACTGCCATGATGGGAAAAAGAGCACATGTTTCGTTGATCAGAGTCCTGTTTGTTGCTTTGATCACAATTTGCGTGGTTATAGGATGTACAGGAGTCGGGGCTTTTCGAGGAATAATAGACAATGCACCGGATGCGAATGATATTGATATATCACCTCTGGGATATGCGACTTTTTTGTATGACGGGGACGGCAATCAGCTTCGTAAACTGACAGCACCAAGTTCCAACCGACTTCCGGTTTCCATAGACCAGATTCCGCTGGATCTGCAGCATGCTGTTGTGGCAATTGAAGATGAGCGTTTTTATGAGCATAATGGAATTGACGTAAGAGGTATTCTCCGTGCGTTTGTAAAGAATATCACATCTGGAGATCTTTCAGAAGGTGCCAGTACCATTACGCAGCAGCTGCTTAAAAATAATGTATTTACGAACTGGACACAGGAATCAACCTGGCTGGAGCGCTTTACGCGTAAGATACAGGAACAGTATCTTGCTGTTGAGGTCGAAAAGAATATCAATAACAAAAATGTAATTCTTGAAAACTATCTGAATACGATCAACCTTGGAGCCGGAACTTATGGCGTTCAGGCAGCAGCACGTAAGTATTTTAATAAAGATGTCTGGGATCTGAATCTTTCAGAATGTGCGACTCTGGCAGGAATCACACAGAATCCGACTCAGTATAATCCGATTGAGCATCCAGAGGCAAACGCCAAAAGACGTAAAGAAGTTCTGGATCATATGCTTGATCAGGGATACATTACACAGGAACAGTATGATCAGGTGCTCAATGATGACGTATATTCGGGTATTCAGGCAGCACAGGTTTTGAATTCCGAAACAGAAAATACGGTTTATTCTTACTTCGAAGATGAACTGATCGATCAGGTGATCAATGACCTGATGAATATTAAAGGTTATACACGTACACAGGCGCAGAACCTTGTATACAGCGGCGGTCTGAGCATTTATACAACACAGGATGCACGAATCCAGAGCATCCTCGATGAAGAATATGCAGATCCATCCAATTATCCGGATTATGTACAGTATGCACTGGATTATGCACTGACAGTCAAGAATCCGCAGGGTGAAGAAGTAAACTACAGTAAAGAAATGCTGAAACTTTATTTCCAGAATGAGGATCCTGAATTTGACCTTCTGTTTGATTCACAGGAGGAAGGACAGGAATATGTGGATCGTTATAAAGCAAGTATTCTTGCAGATGGCAGCACGGTTGTAGCTGAGCGTGTAAGCTTTGCACCACAGCCACAGTCTTCAATGAGTGTTATTGACCAGCATACGGGCTACGTTAAGGCCATCATTGGCGGTCGTGGAGAAAAGACAGCCAGTCTGACTCTGAACCGAGCAACAGATACGACCAGACAGCCTGGTTCTACATTTAAGATTCTTTCTACGTATGCACCAGCCCTCAATGAGAAGGGAATGACACTTGCAACAACGTTTGAAGATGAACCTTACAACTATCCGGATGGATCTCCGGTCAACAATGCTTCCAAGAGTTATGGTGGAACAACGACAATCCGAAAGGCAATTCAGAATTCCGTTAACGTTGTGGCAGTAAAATGTCTGGAGGAGGTTACTCCACAGCTTGGCCTGCAGTATCTGGATAATTTTGGATTTACAACACTGGCTCATGGAACAGAAGCGGACAGAGATGCCAATGGAACGGTCTGGACAGATGCGAACCTTCCACTTGCACTCGGTGGTCTGACACATGGTGTAACGAACGTAGAGCTTTGTGCAGCGTATGCGGCAATTGCAAACAGTGGTAATTATATTGAACCAATCTACTATACAAAGATTCTGGATCATAATGGAAATGTCCTGATTGAAAAGAACTCTGCAGGAAGATCTGTAATAAAAGAGAGTACAGCATGGCTGTTGACGAGTGCCATGGAAGATGTTGTAACACAGGGTACAGGTACAGCCTGCCAGCTTGATAATATGACGGTTGCAGGAAAGACAGGTACAACAGATGCGTACAATGACCTCTGGTTTGTAGGATATACACCATATTATACATGTGCAGTTTGGTCAGGATATGACAATAATGAAAAACTTCCGGAGGACGCCCGAAACTTCCATAAGAACCTTTGGAAGAAAGTAATGACACGAATTCATGAAGGCCTTGAGGACAGAGATTTTGATATGCCTGCAAGTGTTGACAAGATAAGTGTTTGTGAAGAGACGGGACTTCTTCCGAGAGCTGGCTGTCCGGTTATTACAGAATACTTTGATATTGGAGATATACCGACCGATTATTGTGATCAGCATTTCTATGGAGATGATGATAGCGGTATGCAGGAATACACAACGGAAGAGGAAACATACAATACAGAACCGACACCGGATCCGAATAATCCGAATGGTGATAACACCGGGGATAATACGGGAGACAATACCGGAGATAACACAGGAGATAACACCGGGGATAACACAGGAGATAATACCGGAGACACTGGTGGAGGAGATGCCAGCGGTGGAGATACCAGCGGTGGAGATGCCGCTGGAGGAGATACCAGCGGTGGAGGAGATACCAGTGGCGACACTGGCGGCGGAGATGCCGGTTATACAGAAGAATAGTATCTGAATACAGGCTGTGATCGTCCTGGACGGTTGCAGCCTGTATTTTAGGAAGGAGTACTTATGCTGGAACAGTACAGAACAGTATATGAAGGTGGAGAAGGCGAGATCACTGAAAAAAAATCACGCTTCATCGCGACAGTTCATCCGGTGGAAAGTGAAGAAGAAGCATTGGCTTTTCTGGAAGAGATGAAAAAGAAATACTGGGATGCAAGACACAATTGCTATGTGTATTCGATTGGGATGAACCGTGAATTTACCAGATGCAGTGATGATGGAGAACCTTCCGGAACTGCTGGAAGGCCAATGCTTGATGTGATCCTTGGAGAAGATATTTACAATGTGGCGGTTGTAGTAACAAGATATTTTGGAGGCGTGCTGCTTGGAACAGGTGGACTTGTAAGGGCGTATTCAAAAGCAGTGCAGGAAGGCCTTGCTGCAAGCAAGGTGATTCTTAAACAAAAGGGAATCGCACTTAAGATTACGACAGATTATACAGGACTCGGCAAGATACAGTACATTGCAGGAGAAAGAAACATTCCAGTGCTGGATAGTGAATATACGGACAAAGTGGTCATGAAACTGCTGGTTCCGGTGTCGGATGCAGGAAGCGTACAGAAGGCAATTACAGAAGGAACGAATGGAAGAGCCGGAATCGAAAAAGATCAGGAACTGTATTATGCAGTGATCGACGGAAAAGTTATAACATTTGATCATTAGAATATGGGAATAAAAAAGAAGCCGGAAGGTAACGGTTTCTATCTGAAAAAGATAGATATCGCCACCATCAGGCTTCTCTTCATTTACTTGAAGGCTGGCTGAATCAGCACTTCTCTGGTTCTGGATAATCTACACCAAAGGTCTCGACAGTCATAGATTTAATCTGCTGCTCATCCAACGGTCTGTCTCTGAAATCTGTTTCGGTTTCAGCAATTTTGTTTACAACGTCCATGCCTTCGATCACTTTGCCAAATGCAGCATAGCTTCCATCCAGATGTGGAGCAGCTTTGTGCATAATGAAGAACTGGCTTCCGCCGGAATTTGGGTGCATGGCTCTTGCCATGGAAAGAACTCCTGGAGTATGAGCAAGATTATTTGCAACGCCATTCTGAGCAAATTCTCCTTTGATGCTGTATCCCGGACCGCCCATTCCGGTTCCGTCCGGGCATCCGCCCTGAATCATAAATCCATTGATGACACGATGAAAGATAAGTCCGTCGTAGAAACCTTTTTTGACAAGACTGATAAAATTATTTACTGTATTCGGTGCAATTTCCGGATACAGTTCTGCTTTCATAACATCACCGTTCTCCATAGTGATGGTTACAACAGGATTTGTATTTGCCATAATCATAGTCTCCTTTTGCAAAAAGTATTGTTTTTCTCTGTGCGCTCTATTATAATATGCAAAGAACAATTCTGCAAGGAAAAAGGTGATTCAACAGATGGTAACAGAGACAAGAAGCCCTGAAGAAACATATGCTCTGGGTGAAAAAATAGGAAAAGCAGCCCAGCCTGGACAGATTTATACCCTGACCGGAGATCTGGGGGTCGGCAAGACAGTTTTTACACAGGGAGTGGCAGCGGGACTTGGTATTACAGAACCGGTAAGCAGCCCGACATTTACAATTGTACAGGTGTATGAAGAAGGGCGTCTTCCGTTCTATCATTTTGATGTGTACCGAATTGGAGATATCGAAGAGATGGAAGAAATCGGATATGATGATTATTTCTTTGGGAATGGTATCTGCCTGATCGAATGGGCTGAGCTGATCGAAGAGATTCTTCCGGATAATGTTATTTCCATTACAATAGAAAAAGACCTGACACAGGGATTTGATTACAGAAAGATAACTGTAGATGGCTTATAGGAGAAAAAATATGAAGATTTTAGGTCTTGACAGTTCTGGAATCGTAGCATCCGTAGCTGTCGTAGAAGATGATGTTCTGGTAGCAGAATATACCGTTAATTACAAAAAAACACATTCACAGACATTGCTCCCAATGCTGGATGAGATCGTAAAGATGACTGAACTTGATCTGGAAAGCATTGATGCGATTGCGGTTGCGGCTGGCCCGGGATCTTTTACCGGACTTCGTATAGGCTCAGCAACAGCGAAAGGGCTGGGATTGGCATTAAAGAAACCATTAGTGGCAATTCCGACAGTAGAGGGGCTTGCTTACAATCTGTATGATACGCCAGGATTGATCTGTCCGATCATGGATGCAAGACGTAAACAGGTGTATACAGGTATCTATCGTTTTACGGATCATAGGATGGAAACAGTAGAAGAACAGATGGCCGTGCCAATGGAAGAAATGATCAAAAAGTTGAATGCATATGGACAACCTGTGACCTTTCTGGGAGATGGCGTACCAGTATTTTGTGAACTGATCACAGAGAAAATGGAGGTGCCATATTCTTTTGCACCGGCACATGTAAACAAACAGCGTGCAGCAGCAGTAGCTGCATTGGGACTTATTTATTATCGCGAAGGAAAAACAGAAACTGCAATGGAACATGTACCGGACTATCTGCGAGTATCCCAGGCAGAGCGTGAGCGTGCAGAACGGGAGGCGGCAAAAGCTGACGGTAACGCATGACGTTTCGTGAAATGACAGTGGAGGATTTGGAACAGGTTGTAGAAATAGAAAACAGATTGTTTTCAGATCCGTGGACCAAAGAAGGCTTTTTTACTTTTTTGACCAAAGAAAATACAATGTTTTTTGTTATAGAAGAAAAAGAAAAAATACTGGCTTACTGCAGCATGCAGACGGTTCTTGATGAGGGTGATATCCTGAACGTGGCAGTGAGTCCGGACAGACAAAGAGAAGGAATTGGTTATTTTCTCGTAGACAGTATGTTGAAGATGGCAGAGATGATTGGAATCCATATCGTACATCTTGAAGTACGGGAAAGTAATGGGACGGCCAGAAGACTGTATGAACGTCTTGGCTTTAAAGAAGATGGTCTGCGTAAAAACTATTATACAGACCCGACAGAAAATGCGGTTTTAATGACGAAAATGCAGGAGTGAAAATATATGTTGGATTTATGTTTGCTTGGAAGTGGAGGGATGATGCCCCTTCCGAGACGCTGGCTGACTGCGCTGATGACAAGATATAACGGCAGCAGCCTGCTGATCGACTGCGGAGAAGGTACGCAGGTTGCTGTTAAAGAAAGAGGCTGGAGTTTTAAACCAATCGATGTGATCTGTTTTACTCACTATCATGGAGATCATATCAGTGGACTTCCGGGATTGCTTCTTACTATGGGAAATGCGGACCGGACAGAGCCACTTACACTGGTGGGACCGAAAGGACTGGAACGGGTTGTAAATGCCCTTAGAGTTATCGCACCGGAACTTCCTTTTGAACTTCGGTTTATAGAGATTACAAAGCCGCAGGAGGTTCTGGAATTGAACGGATATCGTATCACGGCTTTCAGAGTGAATCACAATGTAATCTGTTATGGATATACGATTGAAATCCTGAGACAGGGTAAATTTTCACCGGAGCGGGCGAAAGAGCAGGCGATACCTTTGAAATACTGGAATCCTCTCCAAAAGGGGCAGACGATAGAAGCGGATGGCGTAGTTTATACACCGGATATGGTTCTTGGACCAGATCGAAAAGGCATTAAAGTTACTTATACAACAGATACCAGGCCTACGGAATCAATTCTACGAAATGCTGCAGACTCGGATCTTTTTATCTGCGAAGGTATGTACGGAGAAGAAGATAAGATAGAAAAAGCAAAAGGATATAAACACATGACCTTTCGCGAGGCGGCAACTCTGGCGAGAGATGCAAATGTAAAGGAACTGTGGCTTACACATTACAGTCCGTCTCTGATTCACCCGGAGGAATATATGGATATGGTACGAGGCATTTTTCCAAATGCCTGGCCGGGAAAAGATGGAAAAAGTGTAGAATTGAATTTTGAGGAAGACTAGAGGAGTCTGAAAATGAAAGATACATTGATTTTGGCAATTGAGAGCTCTTGTGATGAAACTGCAGCTTCTGTAGTAAAAAATGGAAGAACGATTCTTTCCAATGTAATATCATCACAGATAGAACTTCATAAGCTGTACGGGGGTGTTGTGCCTGAAATTGCATCCCGTAAACATATTGAAAAAATAAATCAGGTAATTGAAGAAGCGTTAAAAGAAGCAGATGTGACCCTGGATGATCTGGATGCCGTTGGTGTAACCTATGGACCGGGTCTGGTTGGGGCGCTTCTTGTTGGGGTTGCAGAGGCGAAAGCAATCGCATATGCGAAAAAACTTCCACTGGTCGGCGTGCATCATATAGAGGGACATGTATCTGCTAACTATATTGAGCATCCGGATCTGGAACCACCATTCCTTTGTCTGATCGTATCGGGCGGTCATACGCATCTGGTTATTGTGAAGGATTATGGAGAATTTGAGATACTTGGACGAACACGTGACGATGCTGCAGGAGAAGCTTTTGACAAAGTGGCTCGGGCGATTGGACTGGGGTATCCGGGCGGGCCGAAGATTGATAAACTTTCCAAAGAGGGAAATCCGGAAGCAATTGTATTTCCTCGTGCAAAAATCGGAGATTGCCCGTATGATTTTAGTTTCAGTGGAGTAAAATCAGCTGTTCTGAATTATATAAATCAGGCTCAAATGAAAGGTGAAGAAGTAAATAGAGCGGATCTGGCAGCATCTTTCCAGAAAGCGGTGGTAGATGTTCTTGTAGAACATACAATGCTTGCTGCAGGGGATTACAAGATGACTAAGATTGCTATTGCAGGAGGGGTTGCTTCCAATGGTACACTTCGTGCTGCAATGGAAAAGGCATGCGCAGAAAGGGGATATACGTTCTATCGCCCATCACCGATTTTTTGTACAGACAATGCTGCGATGATAGGGGTAGCTGCATATTATGAATATATGAAAGGTACTCGGCATGGCTGGGATCTCAATGCAGTACCGAATCTGAAACTTGGAGAGCGTTGAATATACAATAAAACAAGGGGCAAAGAGATCTTTTGAACAATAAAACAGGAGGTTACTGAAATGAAAGAAAAAACAACCGCAATCGTGCTGGCAGCAGGGCAGGGAAAGCGTATGCACAGCAAAATACAAAAGCAGTTCCTGGAAATTCAGGGACATCCTGTTTTGTATTATTCTTTAAAATGTTTTCAGGAGAGTCCTTTGATTCATGATATTATCATAGTGACAGGAGAAGACATGATCTCTTACTGCAAAAGAGAAATTGTGGAACGTTATCAGCTTACAAAGGTTTCAGCAGTGATTGCCGGAGGAAAAGAACGCTATGATTCCGTGTACAAGGGGCTTCTTGCGTGTGAAGAATGTAAGTATGTCTTTATTCATGATGGGGCAAGACCGTTTATTACCGAGGAGATTTTGGAAAGGGGAATGTTTGGAGTACAGGAAACAGGCGCCTGTGTTGTCGGCATGCCTTCTAAAGATACAGTAAAAGTAGCAGATGAAGCTGATTTTGTAAGTGAGACGCCAGACCGAAAGAGAGTCTGGACAGTTCAGACTCCTCAGATATTTTCTTATGATTTAATAAAGAAAGCGCACGAGAGTATCCGTAAAAAGGATATGACTGCGATAACGGATGATGCCATGGTAGTAGAACAGGAAAGTGGCGTTCGAGTAAGACTTGTAGAGGGCTCCTATCAGAATATTAAGATCACAACGCCGGAGGATCTGGACGTTGCTGAAGTATTTTTGAAAAAGATCGAAAAAATGTAAAAATTTGTATTGACATCAAAAAGATTTGATGATAGAATACATCTTGCGTCTGACAGAGACGCGGCGAACGCTGAAAAGTGTATATGGAGAGATATCGAAGTGGTCATAACGAGGCGGTCTTGAAAACCGTTTGTCCGCAAGGGCGCGTGGGTTCGAATCCCACTCTCTCCGCTATTTGAAGAGAATAAAAACTTTTGAAAAGTTAAAAAAGTTCTTGACAAATAAAAAACAACGCGATATAATATAAAACGCTTCTGAAAAAAAGAAGCGATTGCGTAGGGCAATTTGGAGAAGTACCCAAGCTGGCCGAAGGGGCTCCCCTGGAAAGGGAGTAGGTCGTT
>NZ_CAKRXI010000027.1 GCF_934424005.1 uncultured Blautia sp. | reverse complement strand
ATGGCTTATTAAAGTTACCCATTTTTACAATTCAAAAAAATTTCAAAATTCTCTTGACTGTTTATAGTTTGTCACCTATATAAGCTCTCTGTTTATGTTAACATTGTCATTAGTGCTTATTGTAACATCCATATCCCCCAGCTTGCAATACACAGATTCTGAATTTTATCTAAATTTCTCTTACAATAGCATGACCAATAAAGCAATTGCCCCGGTATTACGTTCCTGTAATTCCGGGGCAATCACTGCTTATAATATTTTTATGGAAGAAAACACACCAATCTAAAATTTATTATTTACCATAGTATGCTTTCAGGTAGATTTCTTTCAGCTCTGCAATAAGTGGATATCTCGGGTTTGCACCGGTACACTGGTCATTAAATGCCTGCTCACTCATCTCATCCAGAGTCTCAAGGAAGTATTTCTCATCCACACCATAATCTTTGATCGTAGGTTTGATCTCAATAATCTTCTTGAGTTCTTCCAGTTTATCCAGAAGTTTCTCAAATACTTCCTGATCATCTTTTCCTGTCAGTCCTACAAAACGTCCGATCTCTGCATAACGTGCCAGTGTCTTTGGATACTGATACTGCGGGAAAGTACCCATCTTGGCCGGAACTTCATCAGCATTGTAACGCATAACATCTGTCAGGACCAGAGCATTTGCGATACCGTGCGGGATGTGATGGAAAGCACCCAGTTTGTGAGCCAGGGAGTGGTTTACTCCAAGGAATGCATTTGCAAATGCCATACCGGCCATGCAGGATGCATTTGCCATATGATCTCTTGCTTCTACATCATTTCCATCTCTGTATGCTCTTGGCAGATAATCAAATACAAGTTTAATCGCACGGAGAGCAAGTCCATCTGTGTAGTCAGAAGCCATCATGGATACATATGCTTCAATCGCATGTGTCATTACGTCGATACCAGATGCGCTTGTCAGTCCCTTAGGCGCACTCATCATGTTGTCTGTGTCTACGATCGCCATATCCGGCATCAGTTCATAGTCAGCCAGAGGCCATTTGATTCCTGTTTCTTTATCTGTGATGATCGCGAATGGAGTTACCTCAGATCCTGTACCGGAAGATGTAGGTACGGCGATGAAGTATGCTTTTTTACCCATTTTCGGGAATGTATAGATTCTCTTACGAATGTCCATGAAGTCCATTGCCATATCATCAAAGTCAGCATCCGGGTTTTCGTAAAGAACCCACATGATCTTGCCGGCATCCATTGCGGATCCACCGCCCATTGCAATAATGCAGTCTGGTTCAAATGCACGCATTGCTGCTGCACCTGCTTTTGCAGAAGCAAGGGACGGATCTGGTTCTACATCAGAGAAGCATGTATGAACGATTCCCATTTCATCCAGTTTGTCTTCAATCTTCTTTGTATATCCATTTTTATAAAGGAAGGAGTCTGTTACGATGAAGCAGCGTTTCTTGCCCATCACATTTTTCAGCTCGTCCAGAGCAACCGGCAGGCAGCCTTTTTTGAAGTAAACTTTTTCCGGGGTTCTCATCCAGAGCATGTTCTCTCTCCTCTCAGCAACAGTCTTGATATTGATCAGATGTTTCACACCAACGTTTTCAGATACAGAGTTTCCACCCCAGGAACCACAGCCAAGTGTCAGAGATGGTACGAGTTTGAAGTTATAGAGATCTCCGATACCACCCTGAGAAGATGGAGTATTGATCAGGATTCGGCAGGTCTTCATTGCTGCTGCATGTTTTGCCATTTTTTCTTTCTCATTCACATTGATATACAGAGAAGAAGTATGTCCATATCCACCGTCAGCTACAAGCTGTTCTGCTTTTGCGATCGCTTCGTCGAATGTTTTTGCCTTGTACATGGCAAGTACCGGAGAAAGTTTCTCGTGTGCAAACTCTTCACTGATATCTACAGATTCTACTTCACCGATCAGGATCTTGGTTTCTGCCGGAACTGTAACGCCTGCCATCTCTGCAATCGTAGCAGCTTTCTGTCCAACGATCTTGGCATTCAGTGCACCATTGATCAGGATTGTTTTTCTTACTTTTTCAATCTCATCTTTCTTCAGGAAGTAGCATCCTCTGTACTGAAATTCTTCTTTAACTGCTTTATATACACCTTCGAGAACTGTTACGGACTGTTCGGATGCACAGATCATACCATTATCAAATGTTTTGGAGTGAATGATAGAGTTTACTGCCAGACGAACATCTGCAGTGTCATCAATGATAACCGGTGTGTTTCCGGCGCCAACTCCAAGTGCCGGTTTTCCGGAAGAATATGCCGCTTTAACCATTCCAGGACCACCTGTTGCAAGAATGATGTCAGCTTCTTTCATTACAAGATTTGTAAGTTCAAGGCTCGGTACATCGATCCATCCGATGATGCCCTCCGGAGCACCTGCTTTTACGGCAGCTTCCAGAACAACTCTTGCAGCTTCAATCGTACTTCCTTTTGCACGAGGATGTGGGCTGATGATGATCGCATTTCTGGTTTTTAACGCGATCAGCGTTTTAAAGATTGCTGTGGAGGTCGGGTTTGTAGTTGGAATAACTGCCGCGATCAGACCGATCGGCTCCGCAATCTTCTTGATTCCATAAACCGGATCTTCTTCAAGAACACCACAGGTTTTGGTGTTTTTATACGCATTGTAGATGTACTCTGCTGCATAATGATTTTTGATGACCTTATCTTCAACGATACCCATTCCAGTTTCTTCAACAGCAGCTTTTGCAAGCGGGATACGTGCTTTATCAGCTGCAGTTGCAGCAGCTTTGAAGATTTTATCTACCTGCTCCTGTGTATAAGTGGCGAAAAGTTTCTGTGCTTCTTTCATCGCAGCGATCTTTGCTTCCAGTGCTTCCGGAGTATCAATGATTGCCGGGATGTGGGTTTCTTTCTTTGCCATTTGTGAATCCTCCTGTTTTTCTGTTATGATATGATCCTTATTCTTTAGTCCGATAAACAATTTCGTCAATTTATTAACGTTAATTATTTATCAATGATTGATATGCGCTTATTATACGGGTTCGTTAATCATTTGTCAATCTGTATTTTGTTAAAATTTCAAACAAATTATTTCTTACATTTTCGCCATTAATTAGCATTTTATACAATCCGTATTTTCATCATTCCTCTTAATTCCCAGGCAAAAAATTTGATATACACCTGTTTTCAAAGTCTGTTTCCTCGATTTCGTAGTCATAAGATTGTGATTTTCATAACAAAATTTTCTATTTTTTCCTGTCATATTTCTCCACCCTTTTTCATAGATTAAATGATGGGAAACAGAAATCCAAATCAAGATTCCCGCACACGGGTTGCGATCCAGCTAACGCTGGCAACGCGACTGTTTAACTTTGATTTAACGCAAATCACGTACAGATTTATTACTGGAGGAGTATTCTAATGGGAACGGGAAATGCATTACGGGCAACAGAAACATTTACACTGATACAATTAGAGGAAGAAAGACAGAAATTGAAAAAGAAAGAACTTCTTAAGAACATGCTGACCGACAGTGAATTCAGCATTAAAGGACAATGCGCCATCAATCTTATGATGACCAAACTTGATATCATCAACACATTTCTGCTGATGAAATACAAACGGAATTTTATTCAGATAAAGACCGGGAGGCTCAAAAGCTATGACAGTGTCTGCAAGAAAATGCAGAAAAAAGGACTGGACCTGAATTTTGATCTGGCACTGGAAAAAATCAATGACCTGATCGGCATTCGTGCTGTATGTGCTTATGTAGATGATATTTACAAAGTAGCTGACCTGATTGAAAAACAGCAGGATATACGCATCCTAAAAACCAAAGATTATGTACAGCAGCCAAAAAAATCCGGCTATCAAAGCCTTCATCTGATTCTGGAAATTGCAATTCCATTCCAGAAAGAAAACCAGTGGATCAAACTGGAATTGCAGCTTCGAACTGCGGCTATGGATTACTGGGCAAACCTCGACCACCAATTGCGTTACAAACGCGGACAAAAGCAGGCGGCAGTGATCAATGAAGAATTACAGCAGTGTGCTTCTGTGATCACACAGCTCGATCAGAGGATGCTGGATATCCGTAAAAAAATTGACAAGATATGACCAGAGTGCCACCGGTGCCTCCTCGATATGCACTGCAAAAGACGCAGGGGCATGACCTAAAAAGTCAGCTCCTGCGTCTTTTTTATCTGTTTTTACTCTTATAAATTTCTATTAGACATTTTACAAATTCGTGCACTGTACATCCCGGCTTCCTACAGCCCATACTCTGCTGCCAGCTTCTTAAATTCAGGCAGCGAATTCTGAATCGTCTCATAAGATACACAATATGCCAGTCTTACATACCCAGGGCAGGCAAAGGAGCTTCCCGGAACCATCAGGATATTGTATTTCTTACCGGCCTCGCAGAACTGTTTTTCATCTGCGATTGGAGATTTCACGAACAGATAAAACGCTCCCTGCGGTTTGATGCATTCAAATCCACATTCTTTAAGGCCATTGTAAAGTGCCAGACGGTTTCTGTCATAAGCAGCCACATCCACTTCTGCATCTACGCATTTCTGGATGACTTTCTGCATAAGGGATGGTGCATTAACACTTCCAAGTACACGGTTGGCAATTGCTGCTGCTGTGATGACTGTTGCACTGTCTTCCAGTTCATCCGGGATGGCCAGATATCCAATACGCTCTCCCGGCAGAGACAGAGATTTGCTGTAGGAATATCCTACAACCGTATTCTTATAATATTTCGTCAGGTATGGAACTTCTACGCCATCATAAGCCAGTTCTCTGTATGGTTCATCCGAAATCAGATAGATCACAGAACTGAACTCCTGCTGTTTTTTCTCGAGGATCACAGCAAGTTCTTTGATCGTCTCCTCAGAATAAACAACACCGGTCGGGTTATGTGGCGTATTTACGATCACGGCACGGGTATTGGCTGTGATCTTCTCTTCCAGCTCCTTAAGATTCGGCTGGAAAGTCTCTGTGTTCGGTGAGATTTCCACAAGTTTACCGTCATAGTTACGGACATATGCACCATACTCCAGGAAATACGGTGCAAAAACGATCACTTCCTCTCCCGGATTCAGGATCGTCTTGAGGATCACGTTCAGACCGCTGGCCGCGCCAACAGTCATGATCAGATTATGTGCAGAAAAAGCGGTCCCGAAGCGGCGGTTCAGAGACTGTGCGATCGTTTCTCTGACATCTTCAAAGCCGGCGTTGTTCATATATCCGTGAAGAACCGTCGGTTCTTCATTGTTTACGAGATCTATGATTGCTTCGCGTACACAGTCCGGTGCCGGAACGCTTGGATTACCAAGGCTGAAGTCATAGACTTTGTCTGCACCGTACTTTGCCCGGAGACGATTTCCTTCTTCGAACATCATACGAATTGCTGAATTGTTCTGTACAAAAGGTTTCATTTTTTCTGCTATCATAATTGTGTGCCTCCTCTTAATTCTTACTTCTTGTTTTTCTTACTATGTCCGAATGCGATCCAGCCTACCAGCACCAGCATGGCGATGCCAACGATCATCCATGGGATCAGGTAAGCATTTCCCTTCGGCTGGAACATGTCATAGTATCCTTTCAGATAAATGATCGCTACAACGACCGGGATTACCCACAGCATGTAATTTCTGATAAATGTCGGGAATTTTGTGCCTTTTCCAGTATTGGCTTCCTTAATGAAGTTGTCCCATCCCCATCCATTCTTAGATGCACAGAAGATTACAAAGATTACAGAACCAAGCGGCAGAATATTGTTGGAAATAATAAAGTCCTCAAGGTCCATGATGTTTGTTCCCTCACCGAGAATCTGAATTCCGGACCACGGTCCGAAACCAAGGATTGCCGGCATGGAAAGTACAATGATCAGAACAATATTAAACAGGACAGCTTTGTTTCGTTTCCATCCCCACAGATCCATTGCGAAGGACAGGATATTCTCAAATACTGCAATAACCGTAGACAATGCCGCAAAGGACATAAACAGGAAAAACAGAGCTCCCCAGAGTCTTCCACCTGCCATCTGGTTGAATACGTTTGGCAGAGTGATGAATACAAGTCCCGGTCCCGCACCAGGCTCTACGTTAAATGCAAAACATGCAGGAATAATGATAAGTCCTGCCATCAGTGCTACAAAAGTATCCAGGATCAGGATATTGACGCTCTCACCTGCGAGGGTACGTTCCTTGCCCATGTAACTTCCGAAGATCTCCATCGCACCAATACCGATGCTCAACGTAAAGAACGCCTGTGACAATGCCGCAAAAATCACATTTCCAAGACCAGCCTTCCGAATATCATCAATATTCGGTACAAGATAGAATTTAACACCTTCCATCGCTCCATCCAGCATTACAGAATGAACAGCCAGTACCACGATCAGTGCCAGAAGACAGATCATCATGACCTTCGTGATACGCTCAATTCCGTTCTGAAGCCCCAGAGAACATACGCCAAACGCCAGAAGAACTGCTGCGACCATCCATCCGGTCATTGTTCCGGTAGATGTCATAAGATTTGAGAAAAAGCCGCCTACTTCCTCAGAAGTCGCTCCACTCAGTTTCCCGGTCGCCATGACGTAACAATAATACATCATCCAGCCTGCAACCATGGTGTAAAACATCATCAGCATATAATTGCCGATCATTCCCATATAGCTGTACTTATGGAAATTGGAACCCTCCGGCTCCAGCTTGTGAAATGCTCTTGCCGTACTCAGTCTGCTGCTTCGTCCTACTGCAAATTCACTTACAAGAATCGGCAGACCAAGCAGTACGAGAAAGACAAGATAGATCAGGATAAAAGCAGCTCCGCCATATTTTCCTGTCATGTATGGGAATTTCCATACGTTTCCAAGACCTACTGCGCACCCTGCAGAAACCAGGATGAATCCAAGTCTTGAGCCAAATGTTTCTCTTTCTTTCAAAAAAATTTCCTCCATTCTAAATCCGATTCATTACATTTTCGTCGAATCTTATCTATTATAACACAAGGACAGTTCGATGTGAACTGTCCTTGTCGGAGTTGAAAACTATTTATGACACTCTTTTGCCATTATCATATATTATTTGGAATAAAGATAATTACTGTTGGTCTCATCGCCGATATTTGATGCATCGATCCATTTAGGCTCAAGAAGAACATTCTTTTCTACTTCCGCAGCCTTCTGAACGTCCGTGGACATTGCCTGTGCAGCCGCAATGATCGTCTGATATCCTACAGCATATGGGTCCTGTGATACTGTTCCAAGTTCCTGTCCATCTGCAATCGCTTTCTGCTGAACAGTCGTCGCATCAACTCCAACCATAACCGGAGTCTTCTCTCCCTTATCAAGACCAAGATACAGATCTGAAACATTTTCGTTTGTGCAGAACACTCCGCTCAGATCCGGATATCTGTTAAGTACATCTGCCATTGCAGTTTCCATATCATCTACTTTATCTGTATACAATTCACTTACGATCGTAATATCCGGATACTCTGCAAGGGTTTCTTTGAATCCCTCCACTCGTTTCTGGGAACTTTCTGTCTTTTCCTGGGCAGAAAATACTGCAATCTTACCGGCCCCGCCAATAGCGTCTGCCAGTTTTTCTGCTGCAAGCTTTCCTACATATGTATTATCGGTTCCGCGAAATGCTGCTACAAGTTCATCTTCATTAACATTAGAATCAAATACTACGACCGGAATTCCGTTTTCACTTGCTGCTTCAAGCTGTGCCTGACAGGATTCAATGTCACCTGCAGACATACAAAGAACCGTTGGATTCTCCGCAATTACCGCATCAAGCGTATTAATCTGTGTTTCTACATCCTGTTCATCGGATGGACCTTCAAATGTCATAGTGACTGCATCATCGGAAGAAAAATCATATGCTGTATTGATATCCTTCACAGCATCTTCCATGCCTCGGCGAACAAGTTTCCAGTATTCTCCATCTGTAGCCTTGCTTACAACAGCAATCCTGCTCCCTGTCCCAATTGTAATGGAAGTATCTATCCGGGATACTCTGTCCTCTTCCTCACCAGTTACTTCTTCTGATTCATTTTGAGCTTCCTCGTTATCCGGCAGTTCATCTTCTGCCTGCACATCCGCAACAAAATTACCAAAGCCATCCATCATACCGGCTTCTCCTGCCACTGCAACCATACCTGCAAGAAGAAGCACCACAACAGCTGCTTTTTTCATCGTATTTTCCTCTTTTCTGAATATATTTTTATACAAATGCGCTCTGTTACCGTTGTCTTTCTACATTATACACATTTTCCTTTTTGCGTCTATAGATTTCATAGTTTTTTCATCTTTTAGAGGAAAATACAGCAATTTTACCAGTTTTAAAATCACGGATTTGGAAAACCTGCAAAACTTTCTCCATTCGGAGTTACCTGAAACTCCATCTTCTTTCCGGTAATCGGATGACGAAATATCAAATGACAGGAACACAATCCAAGTGGTAATTGGGATATCTCTCCTGGATTATATTTACGATCACCAAGAAGCGGCATTCCTGCATGCGCCATCTGTACACGTATCTGATGATGACGACCGGTTTCCAAATGGATTTTTATAAGGATTCTTTTTCCGCTCTCTGTCCTCTCATCTGAAATTTGATGTATAACCTCATAATCTAAAACTGCTTTTTTAGCTCCACTCGTCTTTGGTGTTACTACTTCAGAAGTATTGGTTTTTCCATTTTTTATCAGATAATCTTCCAGTCGTCCCTGGCGTTTCTCCGGCATCCTGTCTGTCACTGCCAGATATTCCTTGACAATATTTCCCGTTGTAATCTGTCTCGTCAGACCTGCTGCTGCTTTTTTATTCTTTGCAAATACCAGAACCCCTTCAACCGGTTGATCCAGTCTGTGCACAATTCCCAGATAAGGAACTGTTTCCGTATTTTTTAAAACCAGATAATTCTTTAAAGAACTTTCCATATCTGCAGCTCCAATTCGTGCATTTTGAACTGCAATACCCGCAGCTTTATGGCATACCAGAATGTCTTTATCCTCAAATATGATCATATCTTCTATACTATTCTTATTATTCCACATAAAAAAAGCTCTCCCTTTATGCAGCTGTAATGTGTGTAACTTCTGCATTCTATGGAGAGTATAACGTAAAAAACATTTTTATACAACAGTAAGGCAATTCCCGTCCTGTGAGCAATAATGTAAGACGGTCATCACTTCTCTTAACAATTACTTTTCATAACCTTGAAATGATGACCGTCTTAACAATCTTCAATATTCAATTTTAATTTACCTCTTTGTTCTTTCAAAACTTTTCGTCTTGTTTGCTGATTGAAATCCTCTGATACCTCTTATAGTATACTTCATTCAATCTTCTTTATTCAGTTTTTATTTATATTATATATTTTTATTGTGTCTTAATTTGGTTACAGTTCTTTTTAATTTCCTGCTCATAAACGATATGATGTTTATCATTCGATTCATTTAGAAAGTTGATAGATTCGAAATTATAATTTACGGATTATAATTTCATTTTGAAATAATCTTTGAAATCTTTTCCTTCAGACTAGAGCAGCTTCAAACTTAACTTCTTAAATTTCAAACTGTTTTCTTCGGGAATAAGGTTTCTGTTATTTCTATTATTAATATCTTTTGTGAGAAGATATTCTTCTGATGTAAAGCTTTGATTCATATAACTCACGTTTTATGGATCGCAATATTTGAAAATGTTTCTTTACACAGATTCAAAAATCTTTATATCAGGTTTGTGACAGTTATTCAATATGAGTAATCAATTCTATATACCTGTAATACGTTTATAAAGATTATCCTTTTTCTGAAAGTCCTGTTCACCAGGTAATATATTTAATATTTTCTTCCGAATGTATTCCGATAATCTGATTTAAATAATGGATAATTTATGTATCAGGTCTTTCTTGCAGGAAACTTGATTTCTGTCACTTCTCATATTGAAAATGATTGGCTACTTTCCCAACGGTATCACCTTTACCTTTCTTCGATTTCATCCTTTTCATGTAACATTTATATATGCTATGAATTGAATGATTTTTTAATTAATTCCTTGAATTTGTTTTTCCTGTTTTCTTTTGATGAGATTATAATACCACCGCCCTCCGCATTTGTCAACACATTTTTATATATTTCTTTTAATTTTCTTTTATATTATTATTTATCTTGTATTTACATTGCATATTTCATATATTATATATAATTTTCTGATAATTTATCATTTTCTCCCACTTTAATCTTCTTCCCCATACCAGCCGCCCTATCTTCCCCACACTAATAAACAGACAGGACCCCATCCATACAGTGACTGCAAATACTCACGAGCACTGCGTCATGTGATACATGCTTAGCTTCTGCCACCAAGCTCGCTGTCTGAGCGCAAGCGAGTTCGAGCGACTGGCAGATCATAAGCGCATGTATCACATAGCAGGCGCAATGGTATTTGCTGACCTGTATGGATGGAGTCCTGTCGTCTTTATTATACTAAATACTATCTTCTATTGTAATTGATCAGACAACCTTGCAGAATGATCTCACGTTCATCATCCGTCAGTTCTCCAAGTGTTACCTGGAATTTCTTCAGTCCATCTGCTTTTACTACATATCCTGTAATGCTGTCAACTTTGTCTGCAACCGCCTTGCGAACCTGTGGAAAGAAAAGGTAATCTCCATTTGCAAATGGAAGGTCTCCTGCAGGAATCAGGAACGGAAGCATACCCCAGTTGATCAGATTGGAACGATAACGTTTGGTTGCATATTCATTGGCAATATTTGCCCATCCACCAAGGACTTTCTGACATGATGCAGCCTGCTCACGTGCAGAACCATCTCCAGGTTTTACCGCAAAGATCGTACTTCCGATGCCGATATTCTCTTTGCTGACATCAGAAAACTGTGCCTTGATCGCATCCATAACCGGTTTCAGTTCCGGAACTGCTTCTGCCGGGCACTCACCTGCTTCAAGAGCTTTCTCTGCCTTCTGAATTTCCTTTGCACGTCCAACATAAGCCGGATCTTTACGGGAAAGAGTAAACTCAGCCAGTCCAAGTGGATTGGAACGGAAAGAAGAAGTTTCTCCGGACGGAATCAGTTCATCTGTCGTAGTAACCGGATCATGAATCTCAGATACCACTTTAAGTACCAGATTCTCTGCCAGTGCCGGCATCTCCGGCCAGTCTTTAATATTCGGACCAAACTGGATTTCTACGCTTGGATCTGCAACACCCTTGCTGTCAAAGATTCGATTCTCATAAATAGTCTTATCAAAGAAGTATTTCTGATGTCTGTAATTTCCGGTAAATTCTTCCGCGGATGTCAGGAAACCTTTGTTTGCTGCTGTTGCCGCGATAGATCTTGCATCCATAAGTGCAACAGAAGAAATCTGTCCATTCTGAACCTTGGATCCTTCACGGTTCGGGAAGTTTCTGGTGGTATGACGGATGCTGAACGCATTGTTTGCAGGTGTATCTCCTGCACCAAAACATGGTCCGCAGAATGCAGTCTTAACAACCGCACCTGTTTCAAGAAGGTCTGCAAGGACACCGTTTCTTGCAAGTTCCATGTAGATTGGAGTACTTGCTGGATAAACGCTCAGAGTAAATGCATCTGCACCGATGCTTGCTCCACGAAGAATATCAGCTGCTGCACAGATATTTTCGAATCCACCGCCGGCACAGCCTGCAATGATTCCCTGGTCAACATACAGCTGTCCATCGATCACTTTGTCTTTCAATGAGTACGGAACCTTTCCGTCCAGACTGATCTGAGCCTTTTTCTCTACATCATCCAGAATGTCGTAGAGGTTTGCTTTGAGTTCATCAATTGTATATGTATTGCTAGGATGGAATGGCATTGCGATCATAGGCTTGATCTCGCTGAGATCTACTTCTACGCATCCATCATAGTAAGCTACCTTGCCCGGTTTGAGTTCTTTGTAGTCTTCTTTTCTGCCGTGGATCTCATAGAACTCCTCGATTGTCTCATCTGTCTGCCAGATAGAGGAAAGGCAAGTGGTCTCAGTCGTCATGACATCAATACCGATACGGAAATCTGCACTCAGACTGGCTACACCAGGTCCTACAAATTCCATAACTTTATTCTTCACATAGCCATTGGCAAATACTTTGCCGATAATTGCCAGCGCAACGTCCTGTGGTCCTACGCCCGGACGCGGTTCACCTTTCAGATAAATTGCTACAACACCCGGCATATTGATATCATAGGTCTGGGAAAGAAGCTGTTTGACCAGCTCTCCACCACCCTCACCCATTGCCATGGTACCAAGTGCGCCATAACGGGTATGGCTGTCGGAACCAAGGATCATCTTGCCTCCACCGGCAAGCATTTCACGTGCGAACTGATGAATGACTGCCTGATGAGGAGGTACATAAACTCCACCGTATTTCTTGGCACAGGTAAGTCCAAACATATGATCATCTTCGTTGATCGTTCCACCTACTGCACAAAGAGAGTTGTGGCAGTTGGTCAGTACATATGGAACCGGGAATTTCTCAAGTCCTGAAGCACGTGCTGTCTGAATGATACCTACAAATGTAATATCATGAGATGTCAGCTTGTCAAATTTAATCTGCAGTTTCTGCATATTTCCGGAAGTATTGTGTGCTTCCAGGATACCATAAGCCATTGTATTTCTGGCTGCTTCTTCTCTGGAAACCGGCTGTGTCATGTTCTCTTCTTCTACGATATCACGGCCATTTACCAGATAAATACCACTGTCGTAAAGCTTCATTGTAACTCCTCCATTCATAAAAATCACGCATCTACCGCTCTGCGATTTATGCCACTATAAACACTATTATACTTTATCTCGCTAAAATCTGCAATCAATTTTCTTTACTTATCTATCAATCTCCATTTACCTTTTCGATTAGAACCCTCACGAATCACCTTACCTTCATGCTGCATTTTTGTAAGAGTACGTTTAATCGTTGCCGCAGAAACCGCAAGTGCTTCTCCTAATGCTTTATGAGTCAGTTCCGGATTTTTACGAATCAATTCCGACAGTCGAGTTTCAAGGTCATCTTTGAGGGCATTATGGTCTTTATTGGGGTCATCGAGGTCATAATTTGAATTTTTGACCTCAATGACCTCATTCTGACCTCGATAAAGATTGATTCTGAACGCTATTTCCATATCAATAAATTCCGGTTCACGGAGTCCATATTCCTGCATAGCCTGCATGAGTTTTGGAATACCACTTCCCCAGGCTTCCACAAGATTCATATAGGCGAAAGCATTTGCAAGAGAGCGATTTCGTATTTTTGAAAATCCTTCTTTCATCAAATCAATCGTTACCCCAGGAAGCAATCCACCGGGAGAAGTAATCTCCAGACGATCATCATAAATTGCCACCTGAATATTAGAAACCTGAATGTAACTGCAATTCATAACTGCATTGACAATCAGCTCTCGGATGCTATCCGGCGGCAGTTCATAAATATCCTGACGATATACACCTTCCAGTCGGCATCCCATCCGAATATTTCTAAGGACAAACTGCACTGCTTCATCTACCTGTTCCCATAGCGGTCCTTCGTAATTGCGACGATCAAGAAATGTAGAACGAGTTGTTCCCTTAAACACAGCACATTGAATCATGGAACGCAGTCCACCTTGTCCGGTTAAATAAACATACGCATTCGTTGGATAGATTTTTTCATTTTCATCTCTCTTCAAAATCCCCCAACTGAGCAGAACATTCTTCGTTACGTCTTTTACTGCTGACCGCTGAAGATTTGACTTGCTATTAGTAATAGCGACTTCTTTCATTTGTTCACAAAGATTCTTAATATCTTCATCAGTTACTTCAATATCTCTGCGGATTACCGAATCAAAAGAACGAGCATCGCCTTCATAATACAGTTCTCTTGACATATCACGGTCAGCAGGACGTGTCGTCCCAGAAACCCGAATATATACCCCATTCTCCAGACCATCCGCTTTAATATAGTATGGTTTCTGACGTCCAGCTCTGATTTCTGCGACAATTACAGGCTTATCATTTATATTTTGCAAATAAACATCCGGAATAATCGTCGGCTCACAGCTATCCGAAATAGCATTGGTAATTGCATCAATTTCCTGAAAAACTTTATCTTCCGGGATACCAACAACCTCTCTGGTTTTATCATCAATGCCGAATACAATCTGACCACCCTTGCCATTAGCAAAGGCAACGACCGTTTTCATATATTTAGTACTCTTGTCCGGGCGTTGTACCTTAAACTCTACATTCTTAGATTCTCCGGCAAGAATTTCTTCTATTGTCATGTGACCACCTCCATGATTAAGTTTTGCCACCAATAAAGAAAATAACTCCTATTTTTTACCGTAAGGCACAGGTTCTTCTGCCACTTTGCTCAATTCTGGTTCTAATGAATATGTATACGCCTTTGAAGATTTCTGCGATAATTCCATATCATTATTGTCTGTCCACAACTCACATTGCGTCATAACAGTCTGAACTGCATCATCCATACCTTCCGGTGGGTATCTGTGTTTCTTCAAAAGTCTTTTTATCATCATCCGCATCCTTGCTCTTGCAGAATCACATTTTTGCCAGTCAATTGTCAACAAGTTCTTGGTAACGCTTATCAAATGCCGCCGAAATATAACGAAGGAAAATCAATTTCTAACTCTCTTGATTTCGATAAAAAACTTTTTTCTATTTTATCATGAATTCAAATATTCCACTATATTTATGTAAAAATATAACAAAAATCTTCATAAATACAAACACAATTCCCAACATTCAATACAGATAAATCAAATACTATTCCTTTACTTTCATCTTAAAATCCGCTATACTTGGAAACACTTAGAAATTAAGCATTACTGTCATTTGTGGCAGTTTCGATAGGGAGGTACAGCATTATGTTTCGTTTATGGGGAAAAATGTGGAAAGACAACCACATGCTAAAAGATCTGGTCATTGATGATGACTCAGAAGATACAAGAACACACAAAATTTTTCATGCCCTGCAGGAAATCTGCTATGATTTTGACCTGGAGAACCCCATTTGGCTGGAAAGTAATATCTCTGATTTTAAACGACATTCAAAAACCAGATTTCGCCAGGACAGTTTTATTGAACATATCGAGTTTGACTATCTTGAAATCCAGGTGATCGAAGAAGATTAAAAAAATCTGCCGAAGTTCAGGTAACTCCTGTCTCCGGCAGTTCTTTTATTGTGAAGTAATGATTCTATTTTACATATCTATTCTTATATAATCCACTTACCAGCCAGCGGAATCTTTTTAATGATCATAACTGCAGCAAGACTCAGTACAAAAATCATTGTGATCAAAACCGGAATCGCAATCGCAGTATTACTTATCATCATACTGTCAATTCCTATCCTGTGCAGAATATCTCGGATAAGTGCATGGATCAGATAGATTCCAAAAGTACAGCTTCCCAGATAACAAATGATCGTTTCCTGCTTTTCGCTCCATTTAATCTTCGACAGATGATTTTTGAAAAACAGAAAAAACGAACTTCCCCAGAAAAATCCTGCCAGTGTGTAGTTCTCATAAAATGACTGTATTGGTTTTCCTGATTTCTGCGAGCTGATGTAACACAAGCCGATCGCTGCCAAAATCAATATTACACCCAGTACATAAACCAGATGTTCCAGTTTCTTTGATATCTCATAATGAGACAGATAATGCCCCAGTATAAAATATCCTATGTAACCGGTAACCATTTCCGGCTGCACTGTCTGCAGAATATCCATGATATGTTCCTTCCATGGAAGTGGAAAATAATTTATTGTATATGGCAGAATCTGAAACACCAGAAATAGTACGATCATATACTCTTCCCACTGTTTTCCCCTGGCACTGTTTACAATTTCCCAGAGCATCGGTGTGATGATCAGAAGTCCGATCAGCATTGGAAGATACCAGAGATGGAAATAAGATTTACTGATATATACCATAAATTTGACCAGGGCTGCTTTGCCGCCCTTCGCCAGCGTTCCATTTGTAATAATCCTGTATACTGCGTAAAACATCTGCCAGAAAATATATGCTGCAGCTATCGGCAGAATATTTTTTTTCCACAAACGTCTGAGATTCCATGTCCGCTTACTGTCAAGATACAGACATCCACTGATCATAATAAAAGATGCTACTGCAAACCGGTTGATCCCGTGATAAAAGTTTGAAACCGCCCATACAGACGAATCCAGTGGCATATCACGAAAATGCTGTGAGCCTGCATGAATGCCAATAACTCCAATACACGCCATGATACGAAGCAGCTCAATCCATATAACTCTTTTTTTATTCATATCGTTTTTACAAAAGGTCTGATACTTCCGGCCTTTTTCTCTCCTACGTAATCTCTTCTGGTTACTTTCGATTTCCACAGTGACCACTTTTTACATCGAAAGTATAACAAATCCTTCCCGACTCTACAAGAAATATCCTGGTTATTCCATAAACTCCCGGATGATTTCTCTCATGATTTCTTCCTCCTCCGGGCTCAGCATCTTGCTGAAATGACTTCCTGTCGCCGCAGTCTGCCGGATACTTGCAGCAATCCGCTCCACCATTTCCTCTTTGAGTACGGGATCTGTTTTCTGTACTGCCTGCGCCGGTTCGTATTTACGGGCGGCAGGTGGGTTTTCTTTGCGGGAACGCGCCTGCAGAATATAATCTGCAAGTGAATTCATAACCAGTTCTTCTTTGAAGCTGAAATCCAGAGCCTGTCTGAGGACAAGAAGAACAATTGGCACGGCAGTCCCTATATACAGATAGCTCATCGGAAGCCCTCTGCTGTCACGGATTCTGGATATAAAAAAAAGCGACATTCCCAGACATGCAGTCGATAGCAGCGATGGAATCCATACCAGGAAATTCATCCGATTCAGAAGTTTATCTCGTGTTTTCCACAGATTCAGCCATTTTTCTCTCAGGTTTGTTGTCGCTTTTGTCTTTCGCAGGGTTCTTCTGTAAGTAAGGTGTACTGCCAGCATCCCTATCGCTCCAGCTGTTCCAAGAACAGTCATCAGATAGAGCAGGATCTGCAGGTCCATGATTCGTTCCAGCATAAGTCCCTCCTTGAATACAATATTTACCGTTAAACCTATTCTACACCTGCCTCGTCCCTTATGAAACAAAAATCGTTCGTCAAATTCTCGCAAAACTCCCCTCTTAACTGCCAAAAATTTACGCAGGTAATACCTTTTCGGCTCACCTGCGTAATAATTTTCTTTTTTAAATTATCCGTTACATCTCTTCCAGTGCTTTTACGACTTCTTCAAATTTCATGAAGTGAGAAGCTTTTACAAGAATCGTATCACCTTTCTGTACATAATCATTCAGATGCTCCAGAAGGGATTCTCTTGTTTTTTCATAATATACAGGAAAATCCGGATTCACTTTATGCGCCGCTTCTGCTATATGGACAGCCAGGTCTCCGACGCATACACATACATCAATTCCACATGTTGCTGCATGTGTACCTACACCCTCATGAAGTGCAACTTCATCTTCACCAAGTTCTCCCATGTCCCCAAGGATTGCCACTCTGCGGCCCTCCCCATCATGAAGTACATCCAGAGATGCTTTCATAGACATCGGATTCGCATTGTAACAGTCATCTACGACCAGGAACTTGTCTGTCTCGATCATTTTGAAGCGTCCTCGAATCGTCTCAAGACTTTCAATACCTCTCCTGATCTCTTCGATCGTCAGGCCATAAATTCGTCCTACAGCCGCAGCTGCCAGGGCATTGTAGACCATATGTATTCCCGGAGTCGGAACGAGTACGTCAAAAGCATCCTCTCCCAGATGTATACGACAGGCAACCCCTTTCAGTCCCTTACTTTCAATCTGGTCAGCATACACATCACGTTCACTGTTCAAGCCAAAAAACACCGGTTTCACACCATTATATTCATGAACTGTAATAAGTTTATCATCATCACCGTTCAGAACAATATGTCCATTCGGCTTCATAGACTGGAATATCTCTGTCTTTGCTTTCAGTACTCCGTCTCTGTCTCCCAGGTTCTCCAGATGACAGGTGCCGATGTTTGTGATCACACAGGTATCCGGTTTTGCAATCTTTGTCAGTCGGGTCATCTCACCAAAATCACTGATTCCCATTTCCAGAACTGCAACCTGATCTTCATCACGAAGTCTGAATACTGTAAGAGGAAGTCCGAGCTCATTATTAAAGTTTCCCTGTGTTTTCAGAGTGCGGTACTTTTCCTTCAGGACGGATGCGATCACTTCTTTGGTGCTGGTCTTTCCAACGCTTCCCGTAACACCTATAACCGGAATCTGCAGCTGTTCCAGATAAAACTCTGCGATATCTTTAACTGCCTGAAGAGAAGATTCTACCTGAATATATGCATAGTCAGCCTCCGGCAGTTCTCGCTCGGAAAGTGTTGCCAGCGCTCCCTTCGTTATCACATCCGGAATAAAACGGTGTGCATCGACTCTCTCTCCCACGATTGGCACAAACAGACAGCCCTTCTCAATCTTACGGCTGTCCGTAGTAATTGCAGAAATCTCTTGATCCAGCAGAGCATTGTCACCATGCCAGATGCCATTACATACTTTCGTAAGATTTCTCAAAGTAAGATTTTTCATTCTGATTTCCTCTCCTGATATGTCACCTCAATTCAGGTGCATATTCGTCTGTTAAGCGTATTTTTTCTGAGACACTTTGATCAGTTCTTCACACAGTGTCGGATAATCCATACCCAGAACCGCTGCTTCCTGCGGAATCAGGCTGGTCGGTGTCATTCCCGGAAGCGTATTTGCCTCCAGACAGTAGATTTTTTCATCTTTTGTCACAATGAAATCCAGACGGGCATAGCTCTCCATCTCCAGTGCATGATAACCATCCACGGCTGCTTCCTGAAGACGTTTTGTCAGTTCTTCTGAAATCGGTGCCGGACAGGTTTCTTTTACTGCACCTGGTTTGTATTTATTTTCATAATCATAGAAGCCCTGTACCGGAACGATCTGAACGACCGGATATGCCTTGCCATCCACGACAGCAACTGTATATTCAACACCTTCTACAAATTCCTCTACAACTACTTCATTTTCATAAGTGAATGCACCATCCAGCGCTTTCGTATAATCTTCCTGGTTATCAACGATATAGACACCGATACTGGAACCACCGCAGCATGTCTTGACAACAACAGGGAAATCCATTCCCAGCTCCTGTGGAGTTTCCATACGGTCCTTTTTCTTCATGGCCTTACCTGCCGGAGTCGGAACACCTCGCATCTGGAACATTGCCTTGGTCACACCTTTATCCATTGCCATGGCACTGCTCAGATATCCGGTTCCGGTATACGGAATACCCATCAGATCAAATGCTCCCTGCAGCTTACCATCCTCTCCGTTGGCTCCATGAAGTCCCAGGAAAACAAACTCTGCTTCTTTACAGAGTTCAATAACATTCGGTCCAAAGAAATCTTTTCTTGTTTTTTTCAGTTCAGCCATCTTTGGATTAAATCCTCTGATATAAGCTGCTGCTTTTTCCACATCATATTCTGCCGGGAACGGATCTTCCCAGTCTACCTCTTCCTGACCACAGAAAACATCTACCAGAATTGCCTGGTGTCCTTTCTGTCTCAGTGCTCCGCAGATTCCTGTTCCAGATACGATCGAAACATCTCTTTCTGTGCTGGTTCCACCTGCTAATACAACAATTTTCATTTTCTCATCATCCTCACATAATATTCTAACTCATCCACTTGTGAGCAAGCTCACATGGATTCAGATCTTTTCTACCGGATATCAGTATATAACTACCGGAAATCCAGAATCTACATTCTGATAGATTATCTGCGCCTGCTCTTCCGGCAGCACTATACAGCCTTCTGTACTCATCCAGCTGTCTGAGGAGCCAAAATCCACACTCTCCTCTGAGCTTCCAAAATCGGTAGAATCCCCAGTTTCATCTGACAGATCCGTTCCTGTAATGACCAGCCCGGAATCTCCATAAATGCCAAGTTCGTCTGTAAAAGGCATCCAGAAATCTACAGAAGCAGACTCCTGCTTGTCACCCAGTCTGTAAACACCTGTCGGTGTACTGCTGCTTGCCGCAAAACCAGTATCCACAATCGGGGATCCATTCTGATATAATACCATTCTTTGGCGGGTAAGGTCAATTTCTATATAGGAATATCCGATATCATTTGTATTACGGCTCTGTGCTTCCTGTTCATAAACAGGTTCCCGTACTTCTGTCTTTTTGTCGATGATATCCTGATATAATGCATCTGTTTCTTTTTCCTGGTCGATCACCCATCCATAATTTCCACCAGATACCGTAATTTCCTGATTGTCATAAGTAGAAAAAGTTCGTTCTGCGCCTACAGTGTCATACTTCTTCGCAAGCTCTGAAATATAATCTGCAATAACCGCCTTATCCGGCACCAGATCATCATTTTCGTCCTTTGTCAGCCAGTTTTTGATCACAGACCGATCTACTGTTTCCTTGCGGTCGCTGAAATCATACGTAACCACAACATCCGTAATTTCATTCATCTGCTGGCAGTCTTTTGTCAGATCATCTGCATACACGGTTGGATTTATGTAACATCCATCTTCTTCCAGATTTGCAACTGCCCTGCCGGTAGTAACAGCATTTTTGATATCCTCCATCAGTTTATCACGGTCTATTTTGGTTCCCACAATTTCCGGAACAACTTCAAATCCATCATCGATTTCCTTTATATACGCATCCACCGGCTCAACATTGTCCTGCATACATTTCAAACTGTCAATTTTCTGTTCAAACAGGCTTTCATCATAAGACACAGAAGAAGGCAGCTCATAAGTCTTTTGCTGGCTGAATGCTAAAAACCAGATAAAACGATTCTGTTTGTAAAGCAATTTATTTACACTGCCGTCAGATGTATATTTCAATTGAATTTCATCCGCAGTGATTGCTTCCTGTCCGTTTCCTCTGGTCTGTACTGCCAGTGCATATACCCCTGTCTTCTGTTCCAGCAGGTTCTCTGCTTCCTTCTCTGTCATATAAGAACAGTTAAACCCATTCACCTGTGAACCGGGAAGAAAATGCTCAGTAAAGTAATAAACTCCAAAAAAGTAGGCGCCTGCGGTAAGCAGGAGCAGTACAATAATGAAACCGATCAGTAGTTTTCTTCCTTTGTCCATACTCTTGTTATTTTCCGCCATGGCGCCTCCTTAACATTCGGAAATATGAAATTTTATTCAGCCAGTAATTTCTCTACACTGGCAAGTTTAACACAAACGACAAATACCTGTGCCGCTTTTTCAAGCTCTTCAATCGGTGGGAAAGATGGTGCAATACGGATATTGCTGTCTTTCGGATCCTTTCCATATGGATAGGTAGCTCCTGCTCCAGTCATAACAACGCCGGCTTCTTTTGCCATTGCTACGATTTTTTTCGCACATCCGTCCAGGGATTCGAAGGAAATAAAATATCCACCCTTTGGTGTTGTCCATTCTCCGATTCCAAGTCCGCCAAGTTCCTTCTCAAGGGTAGCCTCTACCATTTCAAACTTCGGACGAAGAATTGCTGCATGTTTTCTCATATGTGCATGAACACCTTCAAGATCCTTGAAGAATTTTACATGACGAAGCTGATTCAGTTTATCATGTCCGATTGTCTGTACGGTAATATATTTACGAATATCATCCAGGTTTGCCTTAGATGCTGCCAGAGCTGCGATACCAGAACCCGGGAAGCTGATCTTGGATGTAGATGTAAATTTGTAAACCATGTCCGGATTTCCGGCTTTTGCGCATTCATCCAAAATTTCAAGAAGGAAATCCTGATCTTTTTCGTCATCATAAAGATGATGTACACTGTAAGCATTATCCCAGTAAATACGGAAATCCGGTGCTGCCGGTTTCAGATTTGCAAAACGCTTAACTGTCTCTTCGGAATATGTGTATCCCTGCGGGTTGGAATATTTCGGTACGCACCAGATACCTTTGATTGCCGGATCTTCACTTACCAGTTTTTCTACCATATCCATATCCGGTCCTTCCGGTGACATCGGAACATTGATCATTTCGATTCCGAAGAATTCGGTGATCTTAAAGTGACGATCATATCCTGGAACCGGACAGAGGAATTTTACTTTATCCAGCTTGCACCATGGAGTGTTTCCCATAACACCGTGGGTCATGGAACGTGATACAGTATCAAACATAACATTCAGGCTGGAGTTTCCATAAATAATAATGTGTTCCGGATCAACCTCAGAAATTTCTCCGAGAAGACGTTTGGCTTCCGGAATACCATCCATTACACCATAGTTACGACAGTCAACACCTGTCTCACATCTCAGGTCTGTGCTGCTTGACAGAACATCCATCATATCCATGGAAATATTCAGCTGATCAACTGACGGTTTACCACGTGACATATCAAGGGCAAGTCCCTGTGCCTTGATTTCTGCATACTGCTGATCCAGCTCTTTCTTAACAGCCTGAAGCTGTTCTTTGCTCATCTCACTGTATTTCTGCATAGTTTTTCCTCCTCGTGCCGCTTCCAGAATACTGTCCGGCAAAATTCATTCATCTTAAAATGGCTTTTCTGATATTGCTTTTATGCTAAATCATTATCCTGTATATTTTAGTATGGTAAAGTACTGATTGTCAAGTCCCCGTCGTATAAAAAAACTTGCAGAATCTCGAGCTTTCACCTATACTAAATAAGCAGAATATACAAATCAGGTTATCAAAGAAAGGTTATCATATATGTGGATTGCAAATGACTGGAAAGAATACGAAGTAATTGACACTTCCTGCGGTGAAAAACTTGAACGCTGGGGAAAATACACCCTGGTACGCCCGGACCCGCAGGTGATCTGGGACACCCCGAAGGTAAGCCGTGGATGGAAAAACATGAATGCTCACTACCACAGAAGCAAAAAGGGCGGCGGTGAATGGGAATTCTTTGATCTCCCGCAGCAGTGGGATCTTCATTACAAGGATCTTACTTTCCATCTGAAGCCATTCAGTTTCAAACACACCGGGCTTTTCCCGGAGCAGGCTGTCAACTGGGACTGGTTCGGTGATAAGATTCGTAAAGCCGGACGCCCGATCAAAGTCCTGAACCTTTTTGCTTACACAGGCGGTGCAACTCTGGCCGCTGCCGCTGCCGGTGCACAGGTTACACACGTAGATGCTTCCAAGGGTATGGTTACCTGGGCCAAAGAAAACGCAGCTGCATCCGGGCTTTCTGAAGCGCCGATCCGCTGGCTGGTAGATGACTGTGTGAAATTTGTAGAACGTGAGATCCGCCGTGGAAATCACTACGATGCGATCATCATGGATCCACCATCTTACGGACGTGGACCAAAAGGTGAGATCTGGAAGATTGAAGAAGCAATTCATCCGCTCATCAAGCTGTGTGTGAAGCTTTTAAGTCCAAATCCGCTGTTTTTCCTGATCAACTCCTATACTACAGGACTTGCTCCGGCTGTGCTGACTTATATGCTGGCTACAGAGCTGAAAGAATTTGACGGACATGTCGATTCCCAGGAAATCGGACTCCCGGTAACTTCCAATGGACTGGTTCTTCCATGCGGTGCTTCCGGCCGCTGGGAAGCGAAATAAAGTATTCAAATTCTTCTGAAAATTTGATGATTTTTATCATTATTTTCTTGAATCTCCTGAGGTACAGCGATATAATATCAGTATCAGAAATGTATCAGTAAGTTACTGTGAACGAAACGAACGGTAACTTCAGGAGAGGTGAATCGTATATGGAAGAAAAAGCGAAAAAAGACGCCCTTCCCTACACCTGTACTCCGGCCTATGACCGCAGCCACTGTGGGAATTGTGTCTGCGCCACCTGTTATGAGCAGGAATTCTGCGACCGCTGCAGTTCCTGCAAAGATCTTTCTCATAAGAAAGAATCCTGCAACAGCTATGAGGGCGCCTATTGTTATTAACACCAAAAAAGATGCTGACACGCTTTGCATGTCAACATCTTTTTTGTTCTTTCAAACTGCCTTTCGTTCTTTCGGAAATGTCATCGTGATCTCGGTTCCTTTGCCAATCTCACTGACCATCTTCAGTGTACCGCCAAGGAAGGTCACACCGTGTTTGACGATAGAAAGGCCCAGTCCTGTTCCGCCAATTGCCTTGGAATGGCTCTTATCCACACGGTAAAATCTTTCAAATACCCTATTCTGGTCTTCACCCGGAATACCGATCCCATTGTCTTTGACACGAATCTCCACGTTCTCTCCCATTTCACGAAGATGGATGCTTACTGTTCCGTCATCTCTGTTATATTTAATTCCATTATCACAGAGATTATAGATTATTTCATCAAGGATCGGACGCACTGTACAGAGCATTGTCTTATCCCCATCAATATACAGATGTACATTCTTTTTCGCTGCAATATCCTTCAGTCGTCCACACACATCTTTTACAACAGCATAAGCATCCAGCTGTTCCCATTCATACGGATTTTCTCCTTCGTCCAACTGAGAAACCTTGATCGTATCCTCAACCAGTGTGATCAGACGCTGTGCTTCATCATAGATGCGGCCGGCAAATTTTTTGATGTCTTCTGCCCTCACAAGACCATCCTGTATAATTTCTGCAAACCCCGAGATTGAGGTCAGAGGCGTCTTTAATTCATGGGATACATTTGCAGAAAATTCTCTTCTGAGCTGTTCGCGTTCAACTTTTTCGGTCTCATTCATCAGCAGAAGAACTGCACCAACCACCTTATGTTCTCGGGTCACCGGGTTCGCGATCATCTGGATCGCTTCATTTCCAAGATGGAGAAGAACACTTCCATGCTGCCCTTTCAGAACCTGTTCGATCAGCATACGAAAATCTTCATTTCTATTCAGAGAATAGACGCTGTCACCAATCTTAGCTTCCTTAAGCTGGAACATATTCCATACACTGCTGTTTCCTGAAAGAATCATCGTATAACTGTCGATCACAAGAAGTCCTTCCTGCATGTTTTCAGTGATGATTCCAAACTCTTCCTGGTTACGTCTTGCAGCTTCCAGCTGATTCTTTATCTGTCTGTTTTGTTTGTATATCTTACTGAGAAGTGGTCCTACTTCATCATAGACCTGGTTATCTTCCGGATGCTCCAGATCCAGATTATTGATTGGCTCCACAATCTTATTTGCCATATGAGCCGACACAATAACTGCGATGATAAGCATCACAATGAGTATTCCAATGATCGGTGGTATCAGTTCCATAAGGAGTACAAAAACAGAAAACTGAGTACTGGATACTCGGAGCACGCTGTGATCCGGCAGACGGAGTGCATAGTAGATTGTCTTCTGGGACAGTGTTTCTGAAGTACGTTCTGCATATCCGCTTCCTGTTTTTAATGCTTCCTGCACTTCCTTACGTTCGCTGTGATTTTCCATGGCTTCTGCATCTGCCATATTATCATAAAGAACAGTTCCATCCTCCGCAATATAAGTAATACGATCATCTTTTTCATTAATCTGCTTCAGATAATCGATGCCATCCTGCTCCACACCATAGGAAAGATAAGATGCTTCTTTTTTCAGTTCTCCATTTATCTCTTTTCCGAAATGCTGATAAAGGATTGCCATAACACACGCAATCCCAAAAATCAGCACAGCCGCCGCTACCAGTATATTTGATTTAAAGATCTTTTTAGTCACACTATCGACCTCCCTGCTGGTGTTCATTATTTCTGTGAGCACCTGTGATCGCATACTCGACCCACTCTGCAATATTTACTGCATGATCTCCGATTCTCTCCATATATTTGGCAGTCATCAGAAGATCCAGACCTGCTTTTGCATCCAGATTCTGGTACATAAGCTTTGCAAGTTCTTCTTTGATCTGGTTAAAAGCATCATCTACCAGGTCATCATCATCAATAACCTTTCTGCACAGATTCAGGTCTCTCTTAACGAAGGCATCTACACTTTCTGTGACCATACTTACAGTCATTTCCGCCATCTTTCCGATCAGTTCAGGAATCTTAATATTATTTTCCTCAATATATTTAGAAAGATCTGCAATATCTGATGCCTGGTCACCAATTCTCTCCATATCTGAGATCATCTTTAATGCTGCTGAGACCTCTCTCAAATCTCTGGCAACCGGCTGCTGATGAAGCAGGATTCTCATACAGAGATTCTCTATTTCTCTTTCCTTTGCATCGATTTCTTTATCTGTATCAAAAATTTCGTTAATGCACTTTTCTCCACGAATTGCTTTGTTTGAAAGAGAGATTGCCTTCTCACAGAGACTTCCCATGGTAATGATCTGCACATGTAATTCTTCAAGCTGTCGTTCGAAACGTGTTGCCATAATCAACCAAACCTTCCTGTAATATAGTCCTCTGTTCTCTTGTCTTTTGGCATGGAAAACAGCGTATCTGTGTCACTGAATTCTACAACTTCTCCGAGAAGGAAAAATGCTGTTTTGTCAGAAATTCGAGTTGCCTGCTGCATGTTATGGGTAACGATAACAATCGTATATTTTCCTTTTAATTCCATTGCAAGCTCTTCAATCTTTGAGGTTGAGATCGGGTCGAGTGCGGAGGTCGGCTCGTCCATCAGAAGAACTTCCGGCTCTACTGCGAGAGCTCTTGCAATGCAGAGCCTCTGCTGCTGCCCACCAGACATACCAAGTGCACTTTTCTTTAATCGGTCTTTTACTTCATCCCAGATGGCAGCGTCACGGAGAGATTTTTCTACGATCTCATCAAGCTTTGCCTTAGAGCGGATACCATGTGTTCTCGGTCCATAAGCAACATTATCATAGATACTCATCGGGAACGGATTCGGCTTCTGGAACACCATTCCGACTCTTTTTCGAAGAGTATTTACATCCATATCTCCATAAATATCTTCGCCATCCAGTTCTACTTTACCTGTGATCCTGCATCCTTCTACCAGGTCATTCATACGATTCAGAGACTTCAGAAGTGTAGATTTTCCACATCCACTTGGTCCGATAAAAGCGGTAATTTCTTTTTCCGGAATATGCATATTGATATCATGCAGTGCATGAAAATTTCCGTAAAAAAGATTCATATCTTCAATTGAAAGTTTAATATTATCACTCATGTTCTGTTATCCTTTCGCGATACGTTTTGCCACCATACCGGACAAACCGTTGATAATTAATACAAATAAAAGAATCACAACTGCGGTTGCAGATGCCTGATTCATATGAAGGCCCTCACTGGAAAGTACATACATATGAAGTGCCAGTGTACGGCCGGATCCCATCAGATTCGGGACCTGAGCAACTGTTCCTGATGTGTAGAGAAGTGCTGCTGTTTCTCCAATGATACGGCCGATCGCAAGGATGATTCCTGCCAGGATTCCTGGAACTGCTGATGGCAGTACGATAGTAAAAATTGTACGCAGCTTACCGGCCCCAAGTCCGAAACTTGCTTCTCTGTAAGAATCCGGAACTGCCTTTAATGCTTCTTCAGCGGTTCTCATGATCAAAGGAAGAACCATGATAACAAGTGTACATGCACCTGCCAGAAGAGACATTCCCCAATGAAGCGCTGTTACAAAGAACAGCATACCAAAAAGGCCATATACGATAGATGGAATACCGGAAAGTGTCTCTGCTGTGATACGGATGACCTGTACCAGTTTATTTCCTTTTTTCGCATATTCTACAAGATAGATTGCTGCAAAAATTCCAAGTGGAGCTGCAATCACAAGTGACAGAGCAGTCATAATAAATGTGTTGATCAGCGACGGCATCAGAGAAACATTCTCTGATGTATATTCCAGACTGAACAGGCTAGGTGTCAGATATGGAATACCTTTTACAAGGATATATGCAACCAGGAAAAGTAATACTGCAAAAGTAACAACGGCTGCTCCAACTGTTAAAAGTGCAAGCACTCCTGATCCCGGATGACGCAGATAAGATCTCATGCGATCTGAGGTTGATGTTTCATTTCTTTTTTTCATTTTTCCCACCATCGGTTCTGCTACTGCTGTGTTAGTTTGCATTCTCTGACCTCCTGTTCAACAGAGAAAGGCTCAGGTTAATGATCAGGATAAATACAAAAAGTACAACTCCTGTTGCGATCAGTGCCTCTCTGTGAAGTCCTGTTGCATAACCCATTTCTGTTACGATATTTGCTGTCATAGTACGAAGTCCTTTGAGCAGTCCTGCAGGCATTCTCGCCTGGTTTCCGGCAACCATGATAACCGCCATTGTCTCGCCGATCGCACGGCCGATACCAAGTACAACTGCTGCAAGAATTCCTGATTTTGCAGCCGGGAGCATAACAACAAAAATACTTCTTTCCTTTGTGGCTCCCAGTGCAAGGGAACCTTCATAATAGCTTTCCGGAACACTTCGAAGTGCGGATTCTGTCGGTCCTATGATCGTCGGCAGGATCATGATTCCCAGAAGAAGTGAAGCAGCCAGCCAGCTGGTTCCTGTTCCGCCAAATGTGCTTCTGATCAGCGGAACCATAAGTACCAGGCCGAAGAAACCATATACGATAGAAGGAACACCTGCCATCAGCTCAATTCCGGATTTCAGTGGACGGTAAATTTTCTGTGGACAATAGCGTGCCATAAATACCGAAGTTAACAATGCGATTGGAACTCCAACCAGGATTGCTCCACCTGTTACATAAATACTGGCAATGATCATTGGGAAAATTCCAAATTTATCATTAGATGGTTTCCATACTGTTCCTAAAAGAAATTTCAGCGGTCCTATCTTGGCTATCGCTGGAATTCCATTTGCAAACAGAAACAAACAAATCAGAAATACTGCCAGGACTGATGCGCAGGCAGCCACCATAAATACTATTTTCATGGCCTGTTCTTTAAATCTATTCATACAGGATTCTTCCTCTCTCAAATCAGACATAAGCGAAGCCCGGATCACCGGGCTTTCCGCTTAAGTCTATGTCTATCTGTCTAAATTATTTAGCAAGATCTTCCCAGTCTGTAGTCTCACCTGTGAAGATAGATTTTACCTGGTCACTGGTCAGCTCATCAACATCATTGTCATTGTTTACTACTACTGCAATACCATCTCTTGCAATCTCGGTAGCTGTAAGATTTTCTTTTGTTTCTTCGTCTTTCAGTTCACGGGATGCCATACCAATATCACAGATACCTTCTGCTGCGGATGTGATACCTGTTGTGGAATCGCTCTGCTGTACTTCTACAGTGATCTTACCGCCATTTGCTTTCTCATATGCTTCTTTCAGTTTTTCCATAACCGGTGTTACAGAAGAAGAACCAGCTACTACAACTTTACCTTCTGCATCGCTCTGCTCGTAAGCTTTTGCATCATCTGCTACTTTAATGTATCCATTGTCTTCAACGATCTGCTGTCCATCTGCACTCATGATGTAGTTTTCAAAATCCTGTGCTGCATCGCTGAGTTTGTCAGTTGTAATGATGTTGAATGGACGGGATACTTTGTATGTATCGTTTGCTACATTTTCTGCTGATGCCTCAGCACCATCGATCTTAACTGCTTTTACTGTATCATTCAGAGAACCAAGTGAGATGTATCCGATTGCATTCTCATCACCAGCTACTGTTGTCATCATAACAGATGTGCTGTTTGTGATGCTTGCATCTTCTGTTGTCATATCTACTTTTTCATCTCCCTGTTTTTCTTCGATTCCAAACAGTTCAATGAAAGCTCCTCTTGTTCCTGATCCGTCTTCACGGGATATAACATCAATAGCTCCGCTTGCTGCGCTTGCAGTTGCTGCGAATGCGGTTGTTCCAATAAGTGCTGCTGTAACGATTGCTAAAACTTTTTTCTTCATAATGATAAATCTCCTCTTTATTTTGCTTTATTTAATTTTTGTATTTCTCATTGACAATTGCAATTATATGGGAGAAAAGTAAAATGCATAATCACATGCGTGTAAAATCTTTGTAAAAATGATTTTTCAAAAAACTTTGACCTGTATCTAAAAGATAGTTATAATAAACTTATATTAAGATTGCTATGTACACCGTAACAGATTCTTTTTCGTATCACATAACAGGAAAGGGATATAGTATGAAAAAAATAACGATTAAAAACACAGACCTTGAGCTTTCTCCAATGGGAATGGGCTGCGTAAATGCCGGTATCAAATGGGATGGAGAGGATGCTTTCAGAATTTTTGATGCTTTTCTGGATATGGGCGGAACCGTTTATGACACTGCCCGCGTATATGCCGACTGGATTCCTTCTGAAATCGGCCGCAGTGAACGTGTACTTGGACAGTGGCTTCGCGAAAGCGAGAAACGTCATGACATTATTCTTGTCTCCAAAGGCGGACATCCGGATATGACACCTGCCGTTCCGGACATGCATGCTTCTCGGATTTCAGCAGAAAATATGCGTCACGATCTGGAACTTTCTCTCCGCGCGCTTGGTACTGATTATATTGATGTTTATTTTTATCACAGAGATAATGAGGCGATTCCTGCCAGTGAACTAATTGAAGTTATGGAAGAATTTCGAAAAGAAGGTAAGATTCGCTATTATGCATGCTCCAACTGGAGTACTGCACGTATGAAAGAAGCCGATGCTTATGCAGCATCCAAAGGATACCGTGGTTTTGTCGCAAATGAAGCTCTGTTTAATATTGCTTCTGCTTCCATGAAACCTCTTGAAGACGATACATTGAAGATCATGGATCAAGAAATGCAGCAATATCATATAGAAAATCCACAGAATCTGGCCATGCCATATATGTCTGTAGCCAGTGGATTTTTCCACAAATTATATGCCGGCGGTGCTGATGCTGTCAGAAATTCTGAATACTACACTCCTGAAAACCTCAAGATTGCAGAGGGCCTTCACGGGCTAATGGAAGAATACCAGATTTCTCTTACGCAGGCGATTCTCGGCTATCTGACCTGCCGTGATTTCACCTGTCTGCCGCTTTATGGACCTAGAAATATAGAAGACCTTAAGGATGCAATGGAAACTTTCTCCATTCCTTTCCTTAAAGAATATTATGCAGACTGATTTTTCTTATATTAACAGCTCGGATCTATATGCAAAAAGAGACTGTGACTCATTGTTCTGAGTCATAGTCTCTCTGATTTTATGCCATATTGTTTACCATTTTGTACTTGTACAGCATTTCTGCGTGATTCTGTTCTTCTACCTGAATATCAGCAAGCAGTTTACGAACACCACTGTCACCAAATGCAAATACTTCTGAGTTGTATTCTCCCGATACCAGTTTTTCCGTCGCAATACAATCTGTTGCCAGAAAAGCATCCTGCTGTTTATCCTCCGGAGAACTCATTGCCGTGTAGGTTGCTTTTGGCTGATAATCTCGTCCGTCACTGTCGTTGCAGTTACACTGAGGGACTTCTCCTCTCAGTACACGGTCGAGGGAATCATAATGTTCTCTCTCTTTCTGCTGTAATGTCTGAAAAAGATTTTTCAATTCAGGATCTTTTGCCTGCTGCGCATATCTTCCATATTTCTCAATACAGCTTTTTTCCTGTGTCTGTAAGTCTTCAATCGTTGTACGTTCTTTTTCTTTTAATATCATCGTACCTGCTTCCTCTCTTTCATTTTGCAATACGATGATAGTATCTGTCATATGGAAAATTTTATGCAGTTTTTCCCAAAATAATCTCAATCAGATACTTATCCAACATAATCGTACGATTCCATGGATTAAGGATCACGCCTTCAATCTCCTCTGTCTGAAGCGCCAGTTCAAATAGTTTGTTGATATCTGCCAGAAATGTAGATTTAACACTTCCACCACCTTTGAGTTCTTCTTCAAAACTGGTGAATGCTGACCACCAGTTTTTTCCGTCTTCTGTCCTGATCGCTTCCAGACAGATCTGACCATCACCTTTTGGCGGCTCCACGGAAATGATGAACTGCCCGTCTTCTTTCATACGTCTGCGGATAACCGTCAGTGTATGTGCCAGCATTTCCTGCGTTGTCTCATGTTGCAGTCCTGCAATTGCCTCTTCTATTTTTTCATTGCCCTGAAGGCCCTCATCTGTTTTGTAATCTTTCATGATCATGTCTACCTCTTATTTATTTTTCAGGATTGCCTGTTTTTCCCTCAAGTAATTTAATGGATTGACGAATACACCAGATACAGGTTGGTCCAATATAACAGCTGGCTGCTATCCATGCAGCCTGATCTGCAAAACAGATTGCTGTATAGCCAAATGTTCCTACAAATCCAACACTTACAATTACTCGTCCGATCATTTCCATAACACCTGAGAAAACAGCTCTTCCAGAATATCCCAGCCCCTGCGTCACCATTCTGCACACATTAAGGATTCCAAGAATTCCGAAGAAAAATCCAAGACATCTCAGATATTTGGCTGAAGCATCCAGAACGGTCGTTGCATTTTTGCTCAGGAAGATCATAGAAAGCGGTCTTCCGAAGGAAATCAGAATCAGTCCTGCAGTAACTCCGTAAATACATCCTGTGATCGTTGCCTCAAGTGCACCTTTTTTGATTCGCTCCGGCTGACATGCACCCAGATTCTGACTGCAGAAAACAGAAGCGGCCGTTCCAATCGCATCAAATGGACACAGAAGGAACTGCTTAATACGCATACCCGCTGTAAAAGCAGAAACATAAATACTTCCAAGGCCATTGTTCGCTGCCTGCATGACCATGCTTCCGATTGCTGTGATCGAGAACTGAAATCCCATCGGGAGTCCCATGCCAAGAAGTTCTCCTACAGCTCTTTTTTGTATGATCATATTTTCTCTCTCCAAACGGAGAAGCTGCATCTTTCTTTTTATATAGAAGAAACAGAGAATTCCACTGACCGCCTGTGCGATGATCGTAGCGATCGCAGCTCCCATACATCCCCATTTCAAAACGATAATACAGAACAGATCCAGAAAGATATTCAAAACTGCAGAAAAACCAAGGAACATGAAAGGTGTCCGACTATCGCCTACAGAACGCAGAATGCTGGACAGATAATTGTACAGCAATGTAAATGGTATTCCGATAAAAATTACAATAAGATACGCATACGCATTTCCAAAAATATCATCCGGAACAGAAAGCAGATGCAGGATCCGTCCACAGGATAATGAGCAGGCGATCATAAGGATTGCCGCAATAATTGCTGTAAGCACCGCGCCATTAAATATGTAATTTTGCATAGTACGGTGATCCCCGGCGCCAAAATATTTGGCAACCGGAACGCCAAAGCCGGCACAGCATCCAATACAGAAACCTAATACCAGAAACTGTACACTACTGCTGGATCCGACACTTGCCAGTGCATCTGCACCAAGGATCTGACCTACGATTGCTGCATCAATGATATTATAGGTCTGCTGAAGGAGATTCCCCATCAGCAATGGCAGCGCAAACTGGAGCATCAGTTTCAGCGGACTGCCTTTTGTCATAGACGTTGACATTTTTTCACCTTCTATATGTAATTCTTTCATTCTCAGATAACTTTTCTGACTGATAAATTATAAGTCCCCAGTGCTCTCATGTCAATTTGAACTACTACAGGATCTTCTTTAATTCCAGTAAATCATGAATGATGTAGTCCGCCTGTTTTCCACTTTTCGATTTTTCTTCTCTATACTTTTCCACCGAAGGTATATACCAGCAGGTGGACATTCCATACGCCCTGCCGCCGGTAATATCTGCGGTCAGGGAATCTCCGATCATCATACATTCTTCCGGTCGTACTCCCGGAAGTTCTTTCAAACAGCCGTCAAAGAACCGTTGACTTGGTTTATCTGCTCCGACTTTCTCAGATACAAAGCAATGTGCAAAATATTTCAACATGTCTGCTTTTTTGAGGCGATTGATCTGTTGATCATATGGCCCATTGCTTGCCGCACACAGACAGTACTTTTGCTGTTTCAAATATGTAAGAATTTCTTCTGCCCCCTCAACTGGTACAGCACTTAAGTTAAGAAGTACGCGGAATTCTTTTTCCATTTCGACACCGTCTGCCTCCAGTCCAAGATGCCCAAGGATTGCCTGCCAGCGCACATAAAACAGGTCGTCCATCGTCAGTTCTTTGCGCTCAATACGCTGCCAGATCTTGTTATTTTCTTCTGTAAAAACTGAAAACATTTCTGATTTATATTCCAGTCCCGCCTTCTGAAAGCACTGCTCCATTGCCCAGGCTGCAGCCGCATCAAAGTCCAGAAGCGTATTGTCAATGTCCAGAAAAAGGACTTTTATCTTGTCATTCATATTGTGGTATCCTTTAACTTTTTTTATGATATCTTTCAAAAACTTTTCACGTTTAGTCGGAATCTCCCTTTTGAATTCTACATTCTTGCTTCACCAAAAAACTCTTTGTTAACCACTTGATCACCTGCTTTTCTTCCAAAGATCTACAATTAACATTATATTTATTATGCCATATATTGTCTGTATTCACAATTATTGTTTACGATTCCACTGAATGTGCCAGAGAATTTCTTTCCCTTTACCACCTAAAATAATAAAAGATGAAGTATTTTTAAGATTCTGTAAAATGTCTATCAAACCTCCGTAAATGCTATTGTTTTCTGAAAATTCAAGTGTTATACTTCACATCGTCAACTGAGGACGAACAATCAGGCCTGTGTATCCTTTCAGTTCAACTTACCATATTTCTCTTAATTTAAAGGAGTTTATAATTATTATGAAAAGAAAATTAATCGTCGGTTTTTTAACTCTCTGCTCTATTGCAACTGTATGTCCTTCTGTTTATGCTTCCACTGACCACTACACAGACAGCAGCGTTACCGGTGCTGACTCCGGCTGGTCTGACTGGGATGCAAACTGGGCAGATACAGCCGCTGATTTTACAAAAGTTTCTCTTACACCAGGTGCAGATGATACACAGCTCAACTTTGCATGGTATAGCGAAAAAGGTGACAGCGCCGCTACTCCTGTTGTACATTTTGGAACTGATAAAGATAATCTTGAAACATTTGAAGGTACTGCCGGTGATGTAGATCAGGAGCTTACCGGTGACAAAGCCTATGAATATAATCACGTAACTGTAACTGGCCTTGAACCAGAAACAACCTACTATTATACAGTAGAAAAAGGTGGTCAGCAGACAGACGTATGCGAATATAAAACTCAGAAAACAGATACCGTAAAAATGCTCTACGTCGGTGACCCACAGATTGGTGCTTCCAAAGGCCAGACTCAGAACGGTGCAGAACTGACAAATGAATCCGGTGCTGCCAATACTGCTGCTAAAAACGATGGTTTTTCCTGGAATCGTACTCTGAATACTGCACTTTCCGAAAATCCGGATGTGAACTTCGTTATCTCTGCGGGTGACCAGGTAAATAAAACAGGTGAAGCAAAAGAAGAAGAATATGCTTCCTACCTGAGTGCAGATGCCCTGAAATCTCTTCCTGTAGCAACAACAATCGGTAACCATGATTCCCTGAATCCTGATTATTCCTATCATTTCAATAACCCTAATAATACTGAAAACGGTAAAACTGCTGCCGGCGGTGACTACTATTACAGCTATGGCGAAGGACTTTTCATTGTTCTGAACACCAACAACTACAATGTAGCAGAACATCAGAACACCATTGAAGAGGCTGTAAAAGCTTATCCGGATGCAAAATGGCGTATCGTAACCATCCATCAGGATATTTATGGTTCCGGACTTGACCATTCTGATACAGATGGTATGATTCTCCGTACTCAGCTTACTCCTGTATTCGATGCAAATGATATCGACGTTGTTCTTCAGGGTCATGACCATACTTACAGCCGTTCCAAAATGCTCTACGGTGATGGACAGACACATGAAAAATATGAGTTCAGTCTGAATGCCGACGGTACAGATTACGACTGGGATCACGCTACAAACGTAGATACCGGTGATCAGATCACACTCTCTCCTGAAGAAGGAGATACTGATGCCGAAGCGGCTCTGGATGCCTTCCATGAAGACAACAACTGCTACACCATCGAGGATGTAAACGGAAATACTGTTACAGATCCACAGGGAATCCTCTATATGACAGCGAACTCCGCTTCCGGTTCCAAATATTATGAACTGCTTTCCACTCAGCAGGATTACATCGCAGCCCGCAGCCAGAATTGGCTTCCAAGCTACTCCGTGATCACAATGACTGCGGATTCCTTCTCCATTGATACCTACCAGATCACTGATGACGGCAAAGCAGAAGCTATTGATGATACCTTTACAATCCAGAAAACAGCCGAGAAATAACAATGAGTAAAAAAGTAGTCCGATATCTTATTTATTTACTATTTGTCTGTGTGTTCGCAGTTTTTGTCTTCAAGCTTAATCAGGTTGAAAAAACAGAACTGGTCGTCCGGACAGGTCAGACATTTGAAAAAGCAGAAGTCACAGAAATCCTCGAGGACAACCTTGATTCCAATGGAACTCGTGTCGGTGAGCAGAAAGTGCGTGTAAAAATGCTCACCGGCGCACGAAAAGGAAAAGAGCTTGATATCACCAGCAGTTCCGGATATCTCTTTGGTGCCGCCTGCAAAGTTGGAATGAAAGTTATCGTCATGCAGAGTATTGCCGGTGAGACCACAATCGCAAGCGTTTACTCTCAGGATCGTGAATGGGTTATTTACGTTTTCGCTCTGTTCTATCTTCTCGCCTTATGTATCATTGGAGGAAAACAGGGAATCAAAGGATGCCTTGGACTAATCTTCACCTTTTTCTGTGTGATCTTTGTCTACCTTCCACTTGTATATCTGCGTTTTTCACCGTTCTGGGCCGCTGTTTTTATCTGTTTTCTCACCACGCTGGTCACCATGTATCTCATCGGTGGTCCTACAAAAAAGACCTGTGCAGCGACACTTGGCACACTGGCAGGCGTTGTTCTGGCCGGTCTTTCCGCATGGTGCTTCAGCAAAGCATCCGGGATTTCCGGTTACAATGTATCTGATATCGAGACACTTATGACTCTGTGGAATACCAACCGTATCCAGGTAGGTGGCCTTCTTTTCTCTGGACTTCTGATTTCATGTCTCGGAGCCGTTATGGATGTCGCAATGTCGATCAGCAGTGCCATTGATGAGATTTACAAACAGAACACCGCCCTAAGCCGAAAAGAACTGTTCAAAGCAGGCATGCGTGTCGGAAGAGATATGATGGGCACAGACAGCAATACTCTGATCCTTGCATTTGCCGGAAGCAGCGTCAGCACACTTCTTCTGGATTATGCCTATGACCTTCCCTATCAGCAGATCATCAATTCTAATAACATCGGTATCGCGATCATGCAGGGACTTGCAGGCAGCTTCGGAATCGTGCTTTCTGTCCCGCTGACGGTTCTGATCTGTACAGTTCTGTTTCATAAAAATGGAGCTGCTTCGCAGGGATAATTATTTTTCCATATTAAAAAACTCTCTACTTCTACCATTTACACACATACTTATTTGCGTTAGAATAAAGACATTGGGTCAGATATTTTCTGACCCTTAATTAAACTTTATGTAGAGGGGAAATTGAAAATGAAAGAAAAAGGAAGTAGTTTTTCCGGATCGATCGGCTTCGTTCTGGCAGCTGCCGGGAGTGCCGTAGGTGTCGGAAATATCTGGAGATTTCCATATCTCTGTGCCAAAGACGGCGGTGGATTATTCCTGCTGATCTATCTGGTACTGGTACTGACCTTCGGATTTGTGTTGCTGACAACAGATGTTGCAATCGGTCGAAAAACAAAGAAAATGCGCTCAGGGCTTTTGAAGCACTCAATCCGAAATGGAAATTTCTTGGCAAACTGACATTTCTTGTTCCGACACTGATCATGACTTATTACTCTGTCATTGGCGGCTGGATCACGAAATACTTTGTTACCTATATTATATCTGATGGAAAAGATGCTGCGACTGATGGATATTTTACAGCTTTCATCACATCAGATATTGCACCGATCGTATTTATGCTGGTCTTTCTTGCACTGACCGCATGGATCGTATATCGCGGTGTAGAAAAAGGAATCGAAAAATTTTCCAAGATCATCATGCCAGGACTGATTCTTCTGATCCTGGTCATCGCGATTTTCTCACTGACACTGACACATACCGATGCAGACGGAACTGTCCGTACCGGTATGGAGGGACTTGCTTTTTATGTAAAGCCAGATTTCAGTGGGCTCACTGTGAAGCGTTTCCTGGAAATTCTTCTGGATGCAATGAGCCAGCTTTTTTTCTCCTTAAGCGTTTCCATGGGAATCATGATCACCTACGGTTCTTATGTAAAAAATGAAGTCAATCTGAACAAAGCAACAAACCAGATTGAAATTTTTGATACCGGCGTTGCTTTCCTTGCAGGAATGATGATCATCCCGGCCGTATTTGTATTTCTTGGCACAGACGGCATGGCTTCCGGACCAAGCCTTATTTTCATTTCACTGCCAAAAGTATTTGATGCAATGGGGGTTCTGGGACGACCTGCAGCGATTGCTTTCTTTCTGATGATGGGATTTGCTGCTCTTACCTCCTGCGTCTCCGTTATGGAAACGCTGGTTGCCAACTGCATGGAGCTTTATCATAAACCACGTAAAAAAATGTGTGGGGCCGTCGGTATTTATTCTCTGATCACAGCTGTTCTGATCTGCCTTGGATACAACAAGCTGTACTTTGAACTGAAACTTCCAAATGGGTCTGTCGGACAGCTTCTGGATGTCATGGACTACATCAGTAACAGTTTCCTGATGCCATTTATCTCTCTTCTGACCAGTATTCTGATCGGATGGGTAATTGGTCCGGACTGGATCATAGGCGAAGTCGAACGAAACGGAGAGCACTTCAAACGTGCCGGACTTTATCGTTTTATGATCCGATATATCGTACCGGTTGTTATGCTGATTTTGTTCCTGGTATCTACCGGATTTGCAAATCTGATCTTCTAATATTGAATGTCCCAAAATGCTCTAACGCTAAATAAAACTCCTCCATACCGGTTGCTTTCTTTAGGGAAAAAACCCGTCTGAAGGAGTTTTTAGTATATATTTTTATACTTATATGATAATCCTGAACCAGTCTTTTTCTTCGAAATCAACGACGGTACAGTCATTCGCATATGTGCATTCCGGAAGAATGATCATTGCATGAAGCTCATCATTATTCAACGGAAGTGGACAGAGATGCCAGATTGCTGCGTTAATCTTGACCATACATCCCTTCGGTACGATAAATGCATGGGCAAGTTCCGGAACTGGTGTACCGCCGGATGCCGGTGCTACATGAATGATCATATCATCATCCAGTGCTACAATTCCTTCCCATGTCGTTGTATGATATTCCGCTGCTTTGATAATCCTCTCATCTTTGCGAACTGCAATCGGAGAAAAAGCGATACTACCCATACTGGTACCAGAAATGCGATCCGGGTAGAATTTATGGATTTCTCCCTGTAACGGATAGCCTTCCGGCTCTGTCATGTTGCAGAATGTTCCATATGGAGCAAAATCTGCTGCATTGATCTTAACTGCTTTTACTTCTCTCATTTGAAAAAACCTCCTCTTTTTGATAAAAACCCCATTAAAATTTTGCTAGACTCAGTATACCATAACCCCCTGACAACCTCAAGGAAACCTATATTAATTACTCTGCCCTCTTATGAGAGTCGTTACTGTTCACTCCGTTCACAGCAACTGAGAGTCTGCTTCCTGCACGCAGCATGCGAAACAGCCGTCTGGCCGCTCCAAGATACAATTCTTCCGCATGATCCAACGCTTCCGGAAGTGTCATGACGCCGTTAATAGTCGTAAGCATCGACTCTATTCCATATTCAAAAATATCTTCTGCCCCCTTGCCCATACTTCCGACAATTGCTACTGCGGGTATACCATGCGCCTTGCAGTGTATACCAACGCCCTGCATAACTTTTCCAAATACGGACTGCCAGTCTGTAGCCCCCTCTCCGGTAACTACTACATCTACCCCTTCCAGGCGTCTGTCAAAGTCAACCAGATCAAGGACTGTCTCAATTCCTGATTTCAATGTGCCATTCAGAAATACCATCAAAGCAGCTCCAAGGCCACCGGCAGCTCCGGCACCTTTTACGTTATCCATATCTATACCAAATTGCTTTTGGATGATATCACGATAGTTACACATACCTTTTTCCAGTTCATCCTGAATCTCAGGTGTTGCGCCCTTTTGCCGTCCAAATGTATAAGTCGCACCGTCTTTGCCACAAAGCGGATTGGTCACATCACACATAACTGTAAATCTGCATTCTTTGATCAGCGGATTCAGTCCGGATATATCAATCTTTTTTATTTTAAAGAGATCTCCTCCACAGCCTTTCAGTTCTTCACCATTTTTGTCCAGGAAACGACCTCCCAGAGCACGGATGCATCCAATTCCACCATCATTGGTAGCGGACCCTCCAATCGCTATGGAAATATCACGAAATCCTCTCTCCAGAGCATCCCGTATCATCTCACCTGTTCCATAAGAAGTTGTATATCTCGGATCCCGTTTTTCATCCGGAACCAGCGGAAGGCCGGATGCCGCGGCCATTTCCATAACTGCCCGTTTTTCATCCAGCATACCATAGCTGCATGTCAATTCTTCCCATAAGGGTCCGTGCACTTTCAAGGGAATTGTTGTTCCTTTGACTGCTGAAAGCACTGCATCTGTTGTTCCTTCTCCGCCATCTGCTACTTCTATGCTGTCGCAGACACAGTCCGGGAATATCTCCCGGGCTGCCTGTGTAAGTAACTCTGCTGTTTTGGGAGAAGACAAAGTTCCTTTAAATGAATCTGAAGCAAACAAAAATTTCATCTGATGTCTCTCCTTTTTATTTCATGAGAATGCTATTTTATTTCTTCAGTCTGAATTTCAAATATACCGGATCGTGGTCGGAGTAAGAATATCCTGTATTGATATCCTCATAAGAAGTGCATTCTATATTATCAGATATAATAAATCCATCCAATGTAACGGTGTAAGTCTCTCCCGGCACGTACTCCATATCTGCATTACGTGCACTGTCCCAGAGGTCATTTTTTTCCTGCTCGGTCAGCTGATCGATGCAGAACACAAAATGTTCCGGAAGTTCTTCCCTCGGGAAAGGATATGCCCAGGACTCTTTATCTGTAGAGTCATCCTCCGCTGCTTTCAGATCATGGTTGAAATCGCCACCACAAAGCACATAATTTCCTGCTTCATATTCTTTCTGCATATTCTCAGACAGCATACGTATCTGTCCTTCACGAATCGCATCGCTGTTTCCATATGCAGACATATGCATCTCAAAGATCACAAGTTCTTTGCCGTTATCGACCGGAACTCTGGAAATACTGTAGCAGCGGTCCAGATCAAAGAATTTACTAAATGATGTAGATATCGGAAAACTTCTTCTCAAAGAATCCGTCACCGGATATCTGGAAAACAGAGCCAGACCTGATCTGCTCTTACCATGTGGCTGTGTGAATGGATAGAACAAAAATGCCGAATCATAGTTCTGTGCAAATACCGTGTCATAATCTGCCAGACATTCTTTCAAGATTGAGTATTCATTTACATGATAGCTTCTCGTGGAATTCAAGTCCACTTCCTCAATAAGTGCAAAGTCCGGATCATAAGAAGTAACGAGCTCCCCTGCCCCCTGAACCGTTTTTAGGACACTGTCTTTGCTCTTTGCCCAGGAAGACTTGCCGCCGTCCATAAAGAAGCTGAAATCCGGTGTATATGCGCCAAATCCGATATTATATGTAAGCGCGGAATATTCTTTTTCTGTTGTAAGTTCCGCGTCTGCTGCATGGGATTCCACCTCAAGTGGCAGATTATCCTCAATCCGATGATAACTTGCAAATAAATAAATGATATATCCAATCAGTGCAAGTATGATAACTCCAAGAATGATTCCAACAATTTTAAAAATTTTTTTTGCTGTTTTCATATGCTTTATCCTCTCTTCCTGGTGATCCAGAAAAATGTACAGGTGAATATGATTCCTTTGACAATCGATGTTGCAGAGAGAGCCCACCAGATTCCACTGAGTCCCATAAGACCTCCAAGAATGATTGCAAGCGGAATTCTCGCACTGGTGAATGTAATACTGATAATACTGCAAAGTTTTGTTCTTCCAAGTCCGGACAATGCCCCGACCGTTGTAAGTTCCACACACATGAATGCCTCACTGAAACCAATGATGATTAGGTAACCGACTGCTGTTGTAATTGCTTTCGGTTCATGGAAAAAGATCTCTGCGATTGGCCTCGGGAAACAGACAAATGCGAGCGTGATCAATATTCCCCAGATACCGACCGTCCATAAAGAGGCTCTGTAACCTTTTTTTACACGGTCCATTTTCCCTGCTCCATAATTCTGTGCGATAAACGCATTCAAAGCTGCAGCAAAACCATCCGCAGTATTCCAGGAAATCGACTCAATCTGACCGCCGACTCTCTGTGTTGCAACTGCTTCTGCGCCATATCCCGATACCATTCGTGTCAGAACCATGGAAATCGCACAGTACGCCATTCCCTGAACAGCCGTTGGAATTCCGATTCTGCAGATTCCTCCCAGATATTCGCGTGGGATTTTAGCCAAAAGATGAATCCCTTTCAGTACATTTTCTTTTTTCCGTATGATAACTGCAAGAACCATAATACTCATAACAATTGCCTGCGCTGTCACCGTTGCAATCGCTGCGCCTGTCACCCCAAGCTTCGGAAATGGTCCTGGTCCGAGAATCAGGACCGGATCCAGGATCATATTCGTCACAAGTCCGATCAGATTCGCCAGAAACGGTGTTTTTGAATCACCCTGAGCCGTATAAAGGCCTGTAAGTGTCAGCGTCATAAAGGAAAATACAATCAACCCACATGCAATCTTTGTATAGGACATGGCCGCTGCATGTGCCTCTGCATCTGCAAGCTGGAAAAATCCTACCATCTGTTTCGTAAACACCAACGACAGAAGCGCATATGCCATCCCCATAAAAGCAGCCAACTGCACCGCCGCCTGTGCAAAACCATGTGCTTTTTCTTTTTCACCACGACCGATACATTGTGCAACCTGTACCTGTCCTCCCATTCGAGCCATGGCTGCCAGTCCCTGTGAAAACCAGGTAAACATGCCTCCCACACCAACTCCGGCAACGGCCTTCGAGCCCAGCAGCCCAATCCATGCCATATCTGTAATGTTATATAAAGTCCCAAGAAATGACGATGCCATGATTGGAATCGCAAGCTTCGTCAGTGTCCTCAAAATAGGACCTTTTGTTAAATTTCCTTCCATTTAAATTCCTCATCCGTTTTTATTTCTTTTGATTCGTCCATTATTCCTATTATACATGGTTTGTCATATGTTTTCATCATATTTCTAAGATATCACCCATATCTTACGAAACATTATATACATTACTTTTCTATATGCAAAAATCTCACACCACCTTTGAATGTGATGTGAGATTTCTGATCTGTTCTGTATTCTTTTTTATCTGTCTGATGCTCTTTTTATTTATATTTCACTGCAGTTCCATAAGCGATCACTTCTGCTGCACCTGACATGACCTGTGAAGATCCATACTTCACACCAATCACTGCATCCGCATCCATTTCTTTGGCTTCATCTACCATTCGCTTCGTGGCAATCTGTCTCGCCTCATTCAGCATTTCTGTGTAGCCTACGATTTCACCGCCAACAAGTGTTTTCATTCCTGCCATAAAATCTCTGCCGACATTTTTTGTCTGTACAACAGTTCCTTTTACGATTCCTAGTGGCTCAAAATCCACACCTGGAATATATTCAATACTTAGAAGCTTCATCTTCTTCTCCTCCTTCGATTTCTTTCATTCTTCCTGCAAGTGCTATGAGCGTTCCCACAATGATCACTATCGGAATTCCCTCCAGCAGCAAAAACAGTCCTGTCGGAATTGGATCCTGTATGTTTGCCCAGAATATAATTATAATCGTAAGAAGCATAAGCAGTGTCATAACTGCTGCACCTATAATTGCTCCTTTTCTTTTCTTATTGTGGACATCCGTTTTGTTTACGTTCATAAACTTTGCACCTTCTTTCTCCATCTGCTCGATTTCTTCCAGACAGTCCTCTGCATTCAGAGATTCCAGTGACCGGTGTTCCAGGATCAGTCGCTCGCACATGTCCTGCATCTTCGAAAGACCTTCTTTACGATGATCCAGTTCTTTCAGATGTTGTTCCAAACAGATTTGCAGGCTTTTCTTTTTTTCGAAGAGAAGTTTCATTTCTTCTATGGAAATATCCATCTTGCGGAATAATTTTATCTCCTGAAGCCGGATAACATCCGTCTGATGATATTCCCTGTATCCGTTTTCCGCACGCTCCACATTCAGGAGTCCCTGATCTTCATAAAACCGAATATTCTTTCTTGTGATTCCTACAAGTTCTTCCACCTGTTTGATTTTCATCGTGCTACCTCTTACTTTCCCGACAGTTCCGGAAATCGTTCAACTCCCTGTCTGTATCTGTTTTATACAGCTTCCATAAGGTGGAAGGTCAAGTGTTTTTTGAAAATTTTTGTTTTTTAGTTCATTCACGTATTCTGTCACCTGCTGTACATCATGAATCACTTCTTATTATAGTAATAATAGATGCAAGCAGAAGAAACATTGGATAAAAAAGCTTCGGCATGATCTGAAAAGCAGAAAGTTCTCCACCCAACTCATTGACTGCAGAAATTGCCACAAGCATCTGTGCACCATATGGAATGATTCCCTGAAAGATACAGGAAAAAGTATCCAGTAAGGAGGCAGTCTTTTGGGGTGTGATTCCATACTCCTGTGCCATCTCTTTGGCGATCGGATTTGCCATGACGATAGCTACCGTATTATTTGCAGTCGCAATATCCATGGTACCGACAAGGAGTCCCATTCCCAGCTGGCCGCCCTTCCTTCCACGGAAAATTTTATGAATCCAGTTAAGAAGTGCATCAAAACCACCGTATTCACGAATCAGGGCACACATCGCTGCCACCAGGATCGCAACCATACAGGTTTCAAACATTCCTGATACGCCTGATCCCATATTTGTCAGAAGTTCCACCGGAGTGATATGCCCTCCTGCAAGCATGATGATTGCTCCGGAAACAATTCCAGTAAGGAGCACCACAAAAACATTGATTCCGATAATACCGCCAATCAGCACCAATACATACGGTAACACCTGAAGTAAATGATAATCCTGACTGATATGTCCCTGAATCTCCGTCTGAAACGACAGAACCAGAATTATGACCAGAGTTGCAACAGCCGCCGGAAATGCAATCCAGAAGTTTTCTCTGAACTTATCTTTCATCTCACAGCCCTGTCCATTGCATGCCGCAATCGTCGTATCCGAAATGAAAGAAAGATTATCTCCAAACATTGCTCCACCCATAACCGATGCAACACAAAATGCAAGATCAAAACCTGATGCACTGGAAACAGCTGCCGCTATTGGTACCAGAAGTGTAATCGTTCCAACAGAAGTCCCCATCGCTACAGAGACAAAACAGGCAACCACAAATAAAACTGCTACAGAAAATCTCGCCGGGATCAGAGTCAACATACAATATGCCACACTCTCCGCACTGCTTCTTCCTACCACACCGACAAAGGATCCTGCTGCCAGGAAGATTAAAAGCATTGTAATGATGTTTTTGTCCCCAACACCATGTGCCATGATTTCCAACTTCCTGTCAAAATTTACTGTTCTGTTCTGCAAACAGGCAACCAGAATCGCAGTAAGAAATGCAACCACGATCGGTACATTATAAAATCCCATCGGAATCTTCATTACATATTCAAATAAAATTCCCAGACCAAGGTACAGTATGAGAAATACACCAATTGGCAGAAGAGCGATGACATTTCCTTTTTCTTTTTTCATTATACAAACCTCATCCTTTTCATAATATAGGAAAATATTGCAGAGTAACTTTCTGTTATTGAACATTTCCTATAAAGTAAAATATGGGAAGGCTAAGCTTCCCATGTAAAAATCTTTATCTCTGTAATTATAATAGGTTATTTCTCTGGTTCTGTCAATCCCAGACAGCAGTTGGCTTTCCCTGTTCCGCACAATGTGTGCCAAAACAGAGATCCCGGCTCTTTTTCTCTCTGCCAAATTCCCACCCTGTCTGTTATAATCGAAACATAGATGCTATCATAACGGTAGGTGGTTAGTTCTTCTCCAGAGGGACTGTGGTCTACACTCTGTTACGGTCGGTGCTAAACGAGTGCCACCGGCACTCAGCACCCCTCTGATTACATAGAAACCCGAAAGGGAATCCACTGGAAAGGAGGGCTAAGCCAATGAGTATTGTTGACTTCATAGCAGTAGTGAGCTTCGGCTTAACCTGCTTTAGTATCGGATATACATTAGGCAAAGATAATCATAAA
>NZ_CAKRXI010000026.1 GCF_934424005.1 uncultured Blautia sp. | reverse complement strand
CGACACAAAAAATCGCCGAACCCTAGTAAAATCAAGAGGTACAGCGATTTTTTTGTTTAGTAACTGTCAAAGACAGGGTTATATTTTTCCATATGTCAAGGTCTTTTTATGAGAATCACGGGGTTTTATAAGGATTTTGCATGGATTTAACCCTTGTATGCAGAAAATGATTACAGTATAATTATATGATAATGGTATAGTGTAGAAAATGATATGCTATTTAAGGATAGCGAAACCATATCGAATGTATTTACTTTCACGTAACTGACATTTCATGCATCATATTTTAGAACACGGAGCTTACGTTTCCGTTTTTTGGCCGTGCGCCTATTGATGACTGCTCTTGCAAACTCGCTTCGCTCAAACAGTGCAACGCAGCCATCGCTAACACAGCCAAAATTCCGGAAGCCTCGCTGGTGTTCCTAATATGATGCATGAAAGTCAGTTACTGAACCACCAAAATACTAGTATGATTCCTCTATACTTAAATCGCCATCATTTTCTTCATGGTCGGCGACGGTTGGGCCGCGGGGCGTGCGTGAGCACGTGAACAGTTCGAACCCTTCCCGCCCCGCCGAATGATTGACCAATATTAACAATATGAAGCCTTTGGTGCAGGGAAGTTTTTTCTGTGAATGTTGTTGAGTGTAGATGAGGCTGAGAATATCTGGTTCTGGGGCGCCTGAGAGAATTTGTAGAAGTACCTGAGTATAAATCTTTGCGTTGTATGAAAAAAAGGCACTGTCTGAGCGCAGCGAGTTTGGCTTTTTTTCATACGTTTCTAGCAAAGGAATATACTCCTGGTACTTCTGAATTCTCGAATTGACCCAGATACCAGATTTCTCATGCCTTATATAAAATCAACCAACATTACTTAATATCTCACTGCACCTGCTTCAGGATTTTAATATTAGAAAGGTACACACATGAATATAAAGAAGAAGTTTCTCCGGCGTCTTCTGGCGGGTGCGCTCTGTTCTGCCCTTTTGATCGTGCAGGCAGTCCCGGTCTTCGCCACAGACGAATACGGTGCGCCTCTGGTAACGGCAACCCCTACTCCAGATCCACACACTGCTTATTATAAACAGGCAGCCGATACTGACTCCATAAAAAACTGGGTCAAAGGGCCACAGATTGAAGGTGAATCTGCAATTCTGGTGGATATGTTTACCGGTGCAGTTCTTTACTCCAAAAATGCTGACAAAGCTCAATATCCGGCCAGTATCACAAAGATCATGACCGCACTCCTGGGTTGCGAAAGTCTGGATCCCTCACAGAAATTTGCTATGACTGCATCTGCTGCCCGAAGCATTACCGAAACCAACAGTTCCAGTATCTATGCAGACACAGATGAGGAATTCACCATCGAGCAGGCTCTGATGGCTGTTATGCTCCAGTCTGCTAATGAAATGACTCTCGCGGTCGCTGAACTGACTTCCGGTTCCACCAAAAAATTCGTAGAACAGATGAACCTCAAGGCACGTCAGCTTGGATGCACCAATACACATTTTAATAACCCGAACGGTCTTCCGGATGAAATCCATTATACAACAGCTTCCGATATGGCCAAAATTGCGCGTGCAGCATGGTTTAACCCAACTTTCCGGAAATTTGCTTCTACCCAGTACTATGAGATTCCTCCGACTAACAAATTTGCCGAAACGCGTTACCTTCTGAATCACCATAAGATGATGAAAGGCCAGACATACGCATATGACGGTGTTCTCGGTGGAAAGACCGGTTATACAGAAGTTGCCGGCAATACACTTGTCACTTATGCAAAAAATGACAATACTTATCTGGTTTCGGTCGTTCTGCAGTCTGTGAACGGTGCTTACTCCGATACAAAAGCTCTTCTGGATTATGGTTTTAATAATTTTTCCAGAACTGCAGTAAAAGATCTTCCGGCCAAAATAACCAGACATTTTCTTCCAGCCGAAAAATATATTTTAAAAAATTATAAAGACGACACGCTCTTTGAAACAAGACGTACCGCCAGTGTATCTCTCCCATCCGGGGTTGATACCAGTGCTCTGGAAAAAATTTGCTCTATAACAAAAAATCCGGCAGGTCTCCCACTTCTGACCATTACGTATACCTATAACGATCATATAGTCGGCTCTGCCAGATATTACCAGACAAAACTCCTGTCAGACCAGCTTCTCTGACTGACGTTTCGCCTGTCTCTTCTTGCGGAGGGAATCCCTTTTTTCACGGATTTCTTCCGCATTTTTTTCTTCAATCCTCTTTAATGTCTTGATTGCATAATACGCATCTTCATCTGTATGGCGGATTCGCACTTTTCCTTTGATATATCCATGCTTCTGACAAAGTGATACACTCTCATATGCACGAGAATTATTCATAAACCAGCGGATCTTACGTTTGGCCGGCATATGGCATACCGGACAGCGGGTACTTGCAACTTCCCGGTCTTTCATTACCTTTTCTTTGTCTGCAAACTCACGTGACACATACTGGTCATACGTGGGGTATGAGATAAAAATCTCTTCTTTTTTGTTCTTTGGATTCTGATAAACATCAATAGATGAATTTGCACAGATTGCTGCAGGTTCCAGTGTTTTAAAAATATCCCCTGTATACCGGGCATCCGTTAATGCCCTGTGAAAATCCTGTGCCTTCGGGATCCCCATCTGGTCAATGGCAAATTCCAGGCTCCTTCGCCCGCCAGCCTCTTCATGACAGATTCCGTATATTTTCTGCACATCATAATATGTGACCGGTCCTGGAAGCAGCGAAAGCATTCCATAATACTTCATATTCCGCTGTAGTTCCATAACATCCTGATTTCCCCAGGTACAAAAAACATATTCCTCTCCGCACCACTTCAGAAATTCTCTGACCGCCTGCTGGAAAGGTTCTCCATCAGCGAGATCCTTATAATCTACATGGATCACTTCATGTATGCTGTCATGAATCCAGTTGTATACCTGTGGCTTCACAAGTCTCTGAAAAACATCCAGAACTTCTCTCTGCTCATTCATTTTAACCGCACCGATCTCGATGATCTCAAAAGGCAGACGACTATTGGAATATTTTTTTCCACCGGGACTTTGATTCCATTCCAGGTCAAAAACAATATAATTCATACAGTATTTCCTTCTTTTTGTTTTAGCTGCGATAGCTGTCTTCCATTTACTCTGTTGTCTAGTATAACAGACCGTCCCTGTTCTTTCAACAAAAGCAGCAAAAGACCCGGTTACTGTTCACAGAAAAAGACCGGTACAATTCTCTGCACCGGTCTTTCCTGCTTATATAATTATATTTTTACGGAAAAAACATCCGTAATAAACCTGGATAAGTATTGCTTAGTTAAGGAATCCGAAGAACTGTTCATAAACATTTCCATCTGCCTTCTGATTTTCAAAATCCTGCAGCAGACTGTCTGTACTTTCATCTCCCTGATCCTGGGAATCTTCAGTCTGTTCATCATCTTTGGATGTATCTTTTGAATCACTGGAACCTGCATCCGGATTCTCACCAAGTATTACGGTAACTGTCTTTTCTTTATAAGAATCACCATCTGCAACTTCGATGGTAACATCTACCTCTTCACCTGGTTCATAATACTCAAGACGGCTTACCAGTTCATCAATGCTGCGTACTCTCTTACCATCAAATTCTGTGATGATAGATTTTGCTTTGATTCCGGCTTTATCTGCTGCTCCGCCCTCGGTTACCTCAGATACAAGAACACCTTCCGGAACTCCATAGTACTGAGAAGCCTCATCACTTACAGACATACCTGTGATACCAAGCACACCATGGTTATCTACTTTATCTCTAGGAGTCTCATTCATAAGCTGCTCCAGAGTATCTGTCACATCAGAGATTGCGATTGCATAGCCCATACCTTCAACTTCTGTGGAGGCAAGTTTTGCAGAGTTGATACCAACAACCTCTCCGTCCATGTTCAGCAGGGCACCACCACTGTTACCAGGGTTGATGGCTGCATCTGTCTGGATAAGGTTTGTTGCGTCTGAATCTTCATCCTGCTCAATACCCTGATCATTCATTTTACGGTTCTTTGCACTGACAATACCGGTTGTTACAGACTGTCCATATCCAAGAGCATTACCGATTGCAACGACCTGCTCACCAACTTTCAGATCATCAGAACTTCCGATCGTAGCAACTGCAATCTGGTCCAGAGTATCATCAGAAATATCGGAAAGCGCTACGGAAACAACTGCAAGGTCTTTATCCTCATCATAACCATTTACAGTTGCTGCATAGGTCTCTCCATCGATGCAGGTAACAGATACGGTTTCTGCACCACTTACTACATGATAGTTGGTTGCGATCAGAAGACTGTCATCGTTTTTTCCAACAATGATACCAGAACCGCTTCCTTCAACTTCCTGCTGTGTTGTATATCCCTGGCTTCCGCCGAATCCATAAGCTCCAAGATAATTCTGCACATCCTGTACAGATTTTGTCGTGATAGATACAACGGATTTCATTCCTTCCGCAGCAATATCAGAGACATCCAGACTTCCTTTTGTCTTAGTCTCGGATTCATCTTTGCTGTCATCTTTCTTTTCTTCAGATTTATCTTTGCTTTTCTTTTTTGATTTTGTCTGAAGAAGAGTCGTATTATCCTTGCTGGTTGCAGCTTCTACTGTACTGCTGTTCCATCCGGTCAGTGTATTGATTCCTTCAAAAGAACCTGCTGCAAGTCCGCCTGCAAGTACTGCACAAAGTGCAATTCCGGCTGCTTTCTTTACTCTTTTTCTCATTCTTTCTTTTGGATCGTTATCGTTATTCATATTGTTATTCATGTCATTGTTCATCATTACGTTGTTGTTTTTATCGCTCATCAAAATCCCCTCCTTAGGATCATTACTGTTCACTTCATAAAACATTGTCCGTGAATAGCTATCTCTGTTTCTGTTTTCCTTTTATGTTTAAGAGTATATGGTTGATTTGTGTTTACTTTGTGGGAAAAATGTGATGAAATTGTTAATTCTGGAAACTTCATCTTCCGCCAAAAGCAACATTATCCAAAAAGAGCCACATCCGCTTTTACAGATGTGACTCTATATAATCAGAACACTCTTCTATTATGCATATAAGACTGCCTTTATGCAACCCCTTTTTCTTCCAGCCAGTCAAGGAGAACAAATTTGCCCTCTTTCTTTCTTCTTGCCATACGGCAGAACTGGAGGATTGTCAGTATTGTGAAAATAATTGTCAGTCCGATCAGAACGATCACAGACTGTCGGATACTTTCACCTCCGCAGATCGTGCTGCGGAATGCATTTACTGTATATGTAAATGGCAGATAATAATGAATCTTTGCTACAAAGGAAGGAGAAATCTCAACCGGATAAGTTCCGGCAGATCCTGCCAGCTGAACTACCATGAAGATCAGCATCAGGAAGCTTCCTACTTTACCAAATGTAATGTTAAAGAAGTACATAATCGAAGTAAAACATGCACCGGTCAGTGCCGCAAACAGGATTGTCTTCGTCATTTCTACCGGAGTAAATCCGTCAAATACATGAAGCAGAAGAATCAGAAGCACACCCTGGAGGATTGCTACCGGATAAAGTACAGAAGCCTTGCTTGCCCACCATGCAAATCCGGATTTCAGTTTTCCTTTGTACTCAGTCAGAGGATACATCAGGCAGAATGCCAGGCATCCGACCCAGAGACCTACAGACATCATATAAGGTGCCATTGCATGACCGTTGTTTTCGACTGTTGTGATCTTTGATTCTTCATCTGTGATCGGTGTTGCAAACATGCTGATCGTATCATCAGATGCATTTGTTTCTTTTACTTCTTTTGCGCCGTCATTCAGACTAGTTGCAAGTGTATCAGAACCATCTTCCAGTTTTGTAATACCATCGCCCAGTTCTTTGGAACCGTCATAAAGTTTGGAAGAACCATCCTGAATCTGTCCGGCTCCGTCTGCAAGCTGATCAGCTCCACTGTTGAGCTTGCTGTTGTTGGAAACCAGTTTCTGTGTTCCGGCATGAAGTGTCTGTGTACCGGAAGCAAGCTGCTCTGCTCCATCTGCAAGTGTTTTAGCTCCATCTGCGAGCTGCTGTGTTCCACTTGTCAGAGCCTTGTTGTTGCCTGCCAGAGTTGCAACTCCGTCTGTATAAGTTTTCAGACCATTGCTAAGTGTATTCACACCAGATGCAAGTGTTTTTCCACCTGCACTCAGCTGGCTGATACCGGATGTCACGGTACTTCCGGCTGCTTTCAGACTTGCTGCACCTGCTGTCAGCGTCTCATCATTTGCTGTAAGAGTTTCAAAACCTGCGTTCAGAGCTTTCACACCGGCAGCTGCCTTCGGAAAATCTTTCGTTCCCGCTTCCAGAGTACCAAGTGCAGAAGAAACACTTCCTGCTCCGGCATTGACTTTCTGTGCTCCGGCATAAAGCTGATCGACTGCTGCAGTTACGGTATTGATCGGATCAGAAGGTACTTCCGGAATAGAAGAAACTCCTGCTTCCATCTGTTTTGCTCCGGCACTCATCTGAGAAGCACCATTACTCATATCAGAAGATTTTGCTTTTAATGTATCTGCTCCGCTGCTCAGTCCTGCTGCTGCCTGATTTAACTGTGACGCTGTATCATTTAATGATGCCTGTGCAGATGTCAGCTGGTCAGAAACTGCACTGACAACCGCCTGTGCCTGACCTGTATAACTGTCTGCACTGATTCCATCAACGCCTGCGACTCCTGCATCTGCCTGAGTAAGAGAGCCGATCACCGCACTGAGACTTTCTGCGGAAATCATTCCATTCTCATCAGCCTGACCCTGCAGTGCACTTAATGCTGCTGCCGCATTTGCGATCGTTGCATTTGCTGCTGCCGTCTGGCCGTTTGCCGCCTCAACCTGTGCGTTTGCCGCACTGATCTGATTATTGGCATCCTGTGCACACTGCTGAACGATACCGGTCATACTATTCGCCGCTGTCGCAACCGGCTGTGTCGCACTCTGCAGACCGGATGCTGCCTGAGAAATGCCTGCACTGGCCGCGCTGATCGTATCAGCTGCAGTACTCATTCCAGATGCTGCCTGATTCATACCATCGGCCGCGCTTGTCATTCCCTTGCTCGCATTTTCCATACCGGTTTTCGCTGTATTCAGACCGCTTGCAAGCTGTTTGATACTGTCCGCAGTCGTACTGTCTGACAGTGTTTTTAACTGAGAAGCAAGCTGACCAAGTCCACTCTCCAGCTGCTGAGTTCCGCTTATAAGAGAACTGCTTCCGTCAGAAACTGCTGCATTCAGCTGTGAAATTCCAGTAGAAACCTGATCCAGATTCTCCAGTGCGGATAACTGTTTCGCCCCTGCTGCAAGCTGTTTTGCTCCCGCAACATACTGAGTCACACCATCTGCCAGTGTATTTGCACCACTTACATACTGTGTTGTACCACTCTTTAATGTGTCCAATCCTGTTTCCAGGCTCTGTGCACCTGTTGCCAGGCTGTTCACACCAGAAGTAATCTGTGCGGAGTTTGCATCCAGCTTTGATACACCATCTGTATAACTTTTTACACCATCATTTAATGTATTCACACCACTTGTCAGTGTCGGAACTTTGTCAGTCAGTGTGCCTACACCCTCATCAAGCTGTGCTGCACCGCTGTCTACCTGTGAAACACCGTCTGTGTACTCTTTCAGTCCTTCCGTCAGTGTCTCAGCACCACTTTTGAAAGTCAGAGTACTGTCGGCAAGTTTTTTCAGATTAGTTGTGATGGTTTTATTTCCATCAGATGCTGTTGTCAGACCATCCTTTATCTCAGTTGATCCATCGGCAGCTTCCTGCATACCGTCTCCAACAGTACCAATCTGATCAAACACTGTCTGTGTATAAGTTTCTGTTACTTTCGAAGCAACCGCCTCTCTGATCTTTGAAAGAGCAGTTTCACTCATCTTGGAAGCAATATAGTTTGTTCCCGGGTTTGTTTCATATTTCAGTTCCATTTTCTTCGGATTGTCATCCATCAGTGTAGATGCATCTGCTGAAAAATCTTCCGGAATCGTAATTACCATATAATAGGTTCCATTTTTCAGTCCCTGTTCTGCCTCGTCGCTGTCTACAAAATGGAAATCCAGTGAATCGTTGTCTTTCAGTTCATCCACCATATCTGAACCGACGCTTAACGTCTTTCCATTATATTCTACTGATTTGTCATTGTTGACTACTGCTACCGGGAGTTTATCGAGATTTCCATATGGGTCCCACATGGATTTCAGGAACAGTCCCGCATAGATCACCGGAATAACAATGATCGCCATCACGACAATGATCAGAATCTTATTATTCCATAAGCTTTTCCACTCATTTTTGATCATAATTGTGCCCCTTTCTTTCCTGTATGAATATGATCTTAACATGTTGATTTAAATGAATTCTATTTCTTAACTAAACATTATATTAACAATAGACAATGTTCCACTAATAGTTTTCATTTCTATTAATCAACATCATGTTGCTTTTCTTTGCAATCCGTATTATACTAAACACAGGAAACAGTTACAACCGACAAACATTTTGTTTTTCGTATATTAATGGACAATTTTACAAATTATGTCTATTAGATGTCAAAAATTGACATTTTACATAAAACCTGTTTGTTTTTGGTAAAAAGATTGGGGGATTTTTACATGGCAGAAAAAATGGACCGACGTGTCCGCAAAACGAAAGCACAGCTCCGGGAAGGACTTGCCCGGCTCATGCAGAAGAAAAGTATCAAGGAAATTTCCGTAAAAGAACTGGTAGATGAGGTCGATATCAATCGTTCTACCTTTTATCTGCACTATACAGACATTTATCAGATGCTGCACAAAATTGAAGAAGAAGCAATGCAGAATATTACGGAAGTTATGCAGAACTACCTGATTGACCCAGGTAACCCGGATTCCGTACTGCCATTTATTGTCCAGTTCTTTTCCATCATGGATAAAGACCGTGATTTGTGCCTGGCGCTTCTTGGACCACACGGTGATATGGCATTTGTAGAACAGATTGAAAACCTTCTGGCAGAAACTTTTCTGAAACAACTTCCGGACAGATTTCCAAAGAATGATCCGGATATCAAATATCCATATGCCTTTATTCTTAACGGATGTGTTGGACTGATCCGTACCTGGCTGTCTTCGCCACAGAGTGAGTCTCCTGAACAGGTGGCGCGACTGACTTATCATCTGATTGAAAATACCATACAGGGTTATCTGAATATGAAAAAATAATTATAACAGAAAAGAACCCTGCGGATTCTTACAGAAATTTTAAACTCATCTCTGTCCGAAGCTGCAAGGTTCTTTTTATGTAATCTTAATTATGCCATGCCAGACGTTTTACATCTGCATGTACATCACCTGTCATCCAGTCTACATCATTGGTGATCCAGTCCATGATTCCCAGCTGACGCATTTCCCACTCAACGGTCTGCTCTCTGGATTCAACAGTCTCTTCTACTTCCATTGTAGTATCGATCTCATCGTATCCAAAAATATAGCCACCGGCACACCAGATGCTGAAATTACTGTCCGGACCCGGATCTACAGTGTCACCTCTCTGTGCGATCAGTCCGTCATGGCGTCTCTTGTATTCCTCTTCACATCCTGCTTTCAGTTTTGTCATAAACATTCTGTGACGGATCAATTCTTTATTTTCTCTTACAATACCAAAGTTATGATACATCAGTCTCATATCTTCACCCGGTGTGGAAATCCAGTCAAATGTGTCATCGATCTTCGCAGTGATTGCATCTTTTACGCTCACTTCTTCAGCGCTTAATTTTGCTCCATCTTCATTTTCATAATAACCAAAGATCAGGTCTTCTGCATTCCAGATACTGAAATTTTTTACTTTATTTCGATCAAGAAATGTGGTCAGATCCGGCCAGATTTCTCCAAGTTTTTTACGATAGTCGTTCATTTTGCCTGATTTTACTTTCATTGCAAATGCATGTCTTTCCATTATAAAAGGCCTCCTGTCATATGTGTTTGCACCAGGCTTTCTACCTGGATTTATAAAATCAAATTTTCTGATACTGATTTTACCACATCCGCATTCGTAATACAATTTGATTTACGGTAAAATATTACCTGTGAAATCTTTTTGAAAATTCTTTTATTCATGAAACAGAATCTGTGAAAAATACCGCACCATTCCGTCATCTGTCCAGCAGAGCATCCCGGCTGCATCTGCCATTTTCTGCGCATCTACACAATATGCAGACATACAGGAATTATGCTTGTACGGTCCGGCACTCATGATCAGGATATCTGTTTTGCCCTCTGCTTTCATCTTCTCTGCAAGTTCTTCAGTCATTTTGTTCTGCAGTAACTTGTCCTTCTTGTACTGTGCAGAATCATGCATGTCTTCCTGCATGGTCTGCAGCACCAGCGTCTTTTCATACTGTAGTGCACGTTGTTTCATCTCTTCTGCTGTTCCGCTCTCCGGAGGACAGGCCGGATTTACATTATAACAGCCACACAGATTTTCTTCACAAAATGTCCTGTACTCTGGAACAAAAACCAATTCTGCTGTGTCCATAACAGCAGCTCCCGAAAATCCAAGGAGGATTGCTTCTTTCACCAGATCCATATTAAAATCTCCCTTCTGTTGTTATTCATAGTCTTCTATTATACACATCAAATAATTTCCTTCTATTATAATGCCACAAAGTGAATTTTGTTGCAATCTTTCAAAGACATGTTATGATTAGCATAAAATACAATTTTACCAGAAAGGACTGCCCATGTACCGTATTTTCATCGTAGAAGATGATGAGATCATCGCCAACCTTCTGAAAAAGAATCTCTGTTCCTGGGGATATGATGTCTCCTGCGCAGAAGATTTTTCCAATATCATACAGGAATTTGCTCACAGAGATCCGCAGCTTGTCCTGCTGGATCTGAAACTGCCTTTTTATAACGGTTTTCACTGGTGTGAGGAGATTCGTCGGATTTCCCAGGTACCGATCATCTTTATTTCCTCTGCATCTGACAATATGAATATGGTCATGGCAATGAGCCGTGGTGCAGACGATTTTATTGCAAAACCATTTGATCTGGATGTGCTGACTGCCAAGATTCAGGCAATCCTGCGCCGTACCTATTCCTTCGGAACTCCGGGAAATGTCCTTGAACATAAGGGTGCTGTCCTGAATCCTTCCCGCTGTACCCTGACCTGGAACGGTCATGATATTGACCTTACGAAAAACGAACTCCGCATTCTGGAGATACTTCTGGAACATGCCGGAAAAGCAGTCTCCAGAGATGCCATTATGACAAAGCTCTGGGAAAGTGACAGCTTTGTTGACGACAATACCCTGACCGTAAATATCACCCGTCTGCGCAAAAAACTGGAAGGGGAAGGGCTGAAAGACTTTATCATCACCAAAAAAGGACTTGGATACATGGTATAATGTGCAACTTAAAAGCACTCACCCTATGAAGGATTACTTTATGAAATTATTTCTGGATTATCTGAACAAAATAAAACTACAAATCTTACTGATGCTTTTTCCGACGATACTTACAGGAATGATCTTCCTTCTGTACCAACTTCCACTGGAACCCATTCTGTACATTGCGGTCCTCTGGATTCTGACCGGGCTTGGTACGTGTGCTTTCGGCTTTCATAACTACCAGAAGAACATTCATAATCTTCAGATTATCTCTGCAGCACCGGATATTAATCTATCCCGTATGGATGCTCCTTCCAACGAAGCCGATGCTCTTCAGCAGGAGATCATGCACAGCCTGAACCGAATGCGAATAGATGCTGAAACTGCTAACCAGAAGACACTGGAAGAAATGACTGATTATTACACGATGTGGGCTCACCAGATCAAGACACCAATTTTTGCTCTGCGTCTGCTCCTTCAGGAAAATCCGACAGTGAATAAAGAAGCTCTCACTGAACTTTTTAAGATTGAACAGTATGTAGAAATGGTTCTGGGTTATCTGCGCACAGAAGATATGTCCTCGGATCTGAAACTTTCACGCTGTGCCCTTGATTCGATCATCCGTGAACAGATACATAAATATGCCGGAATCTTTATTTCAAAAAAACTGTCTCTGACTTATGAAGGAATTTCAGAGAATGTCCTGACCGATGAAAAATGGCTTGGTTTTGTAATTGGACAAATTTTGTCAAACGCACTCAAATACACCCGTACCGGCGGGATTCGTATTTCTTTGAAAGATGTCCCCGGTAACTCACAAAATACAGAGGATGTTTCAAACATGATAAGCCCATCTCCCGTTACACTTATAATCGAAGATACCGGCATCGGTATCCGCAAGGAAGATCTTCCACGTATCTTCGAAAAAGGCTACACCGGAGTCAACGGGCGTGAAAACAACCGTGCAACCGGTATCGGTCTGTATCTCAGCAAGAAGATCATGAAACGTCTCGGTCATCGCATCTATGTAACTTCCGAAGAAGGCAAAGGAACAAAAGTATTCCTGGAATTTTCCCAGAATGTCCTGACCATGTATTAATTAGAAATATCCGAGGAGTTTATGCCTCCATTCGAAACGACCTTACAGAAATGTAAGGTTTTTTCGTATATTGTAACCTGCTTCGATGGCAGAAGCCGGGAAAGATTTCTATACTTACCTTATCAATAAAAAAGAAAGGAGCCCCGGTTATGGCTTTACTAGAAGTAACTAATATCAAAAAAATATACAGCACCCGTTTCGGAGGAAACAAAGTGCAGGCACTCTCCAATGTCACTTTTTCTGTAGAAAAAGGGGAATTTGTTGCAATCATGGGAGAATCCGGTTCCGGAAAGACTACCCTCCTCAACATACTGGCATCTCTCGACCGCCCGACTTCCGGAGAAGTTCTCCTCGAAGGAAAAAATATCGTACATCTTACAGAAAAAGAAATCTCGGCTTTCCGAAGAAAAAACCTTGGCTTTGTTTTTCAGGATTTTAATCTGCTGGATACCTTCTCTTTAAGAGATAATATTTATCTTCCACTCGTCCTTGCCGGCGAAGATTACCGGGAAATGGAACAGAAGATCCGCCCGATTGCACAGGCACTGTGTATCACAGAACTTCTGGATAAATATCCTTATGAAGTTTCCGGTGGACAGAAACAGCGTGCAGCGGTTGCCAGAGCTCTGATCACAGACCCGAAGCTGATTCTTGCTGATGAGCCCACAGGAGCCCTCGATTCAAAAGCAGCATCTGCACTGCTTTCCATGTTTGGCGAGATCAATGACGAAGGACAGACGATTCTGATGGTCACGCACAGTGCACAGGCTGCCAGCCATGCATCCAGAGTCCTTTTTATTAAAGATGGAGAAGTTTTTCATCAGATTTATAAGAGCAGTAAATCCCGCCAGGAAATGTATCAGATGATTGCCGATACGCTTACCATACTGACGACAGGCGGTGAATATCATGCGTAAAGGAATCTTCTCAAAACTGGCAGTTCAGAACATCCGCAACAATAAAAGCACCTACATTCCTTACATGATCACCTGTATCTTCTGCATCGCCATGATCTATATGATGGAATTTTTACGCGACTGTCCAACGCTGGATCAGGCTGTTCGCCATGCCGCAGAAGTACGAATGATTCTCTCTACAGGAGAAGTTGTTGTTGTGATCTTCTGTGTGATCTTTCTGATCTACAGTAACAGTTTCCTGATGAAGAGAAGGCAGAAAGAAATCGGACTTTACAATATTCTTGGACTGGAAAGAAATCATATCGGCATTGTACTGTTACTGGAAACGATTTTTACAACGATCCTTTCCCTCACTGGTGGAATCGCAATCGGAATCCTTGCCAGTAAACTGTCACTTCTCCTTCTTCTGAGACTGCTGCATATTCCGGCAGTACTTGGATTTTATATTTCCACAAAGGGAATTATTACTTGTCTTCTGATGTTCGGTGCCATTTTCCTATTGATCCTTCTTCTGAATCTCAGAAGGATTCATTTAAGCCGTCCGGTAGAATTACTTCGTGGCAACAACACGGGAGAAAGAGAGCCGAAAGCAAAATGGCTTATGGCACTGCTTGGTTTTATCTGTCTTGGTATCGGTTATTACCTTGCCATCACAACAGAATCACCAATTAAAGCAATCACAATCTTCCTGCTTGCCGTAATCCTTGTTATGGCAGGAACCTATCTGCTTTTTACTGCAGGCAGTATTGTAATTCTGAAGTTTCTTCACCGCAGAAAAAGCTTTTACTACAGAACAGGAAACTTTATTAGTATTTCCGGTATGCTTTATAGAATGAAACAGAATGCCATCGGCCTGGCCAGCATCTGTATCTTAAGTACCGGAGTTTTGCTGATGATTTCTATGACAGTATCCATTTATTTCGGTATGAATGACATTATGGTAAACCGTTACCCATACGATACCGATATCTCCATTACCGGTGTCAGTAAAGAGGAATGTCAGACTGCAATAGAAACCTTTGAAAAAGCAATTTCCGATAACAAAGTCCCTGTAGCTAAAAAAGCAGAAGAAATTTATCTGACGATCATCAGTCATATAGATCATGGACAGATTCAAATTGCAGAGCCAAACGCCTTAAGTGATTCCGGTTCTGTACTGACCCTTTCCCTTCTACGGAAATCTGAATATGAGAAACTTACCGGAACAGATTCTGCCTTGCAGGATGGAGAAATCCTTGCATGGGCTTCAAAGATGACTGAAAAATCGGACTCTCTCACAGTCAATGATTCTGTCTTTACTGTAAAAAAATGGCTGGATGATTCTCCTCTGACCTGTGGTCATGATATCGTCTACGGAAATGCTGTGTTTGTTGTCACAGATTCGGATTTCGAGAAGTTTGATGAGATGCGAACAGAAATGTATAAGAATACCTCAGCTACCCCAGCCGGACAGGATCTGACCGTTCATCTTGGTCTGAATATCACAGGCTCCGATGAGACAAAAATTGCTTACGGTACACCGGTACTGGATGCAATAAAAGCTCTGCAAGATAATGGACAGCTGTCGGATAACTCCTGGATCACTTCCGGCATCCGTGCACAGGAATACGATTCCTACTACGCAGATAACGGTTCCCTTCTGTTCATCGGAATTTTCCTCGGATCACTTTTCCTTCTCGGTACAGCGATGATCATCTACTACAAACAGATCTCGGAAGGATACGAAGACCAGAATCGTTTTGAGATCATGCAGAAAGTAGGACTGAGCCATCGCGAAGTCAAAAGCTCAATCCGACGTCAGATCCTGATGGTATTTTTCCTTCCGCTTCTCATGGCAATGCTTCATATTTCCATGGCATTTCCACTGATCCGCCGGATGCTCCTGCTGTTCGGCATGACAAATACCAGATTGTTCATCGGCTGTACCGCCGGTACGGTGCTGATCTTTGCACTGGTATATGGCCTGATCTATCTTATGACCGCAAAATCGTATTATCATATCGTAGAACGGAGATAACAACATATAAAGTAAGCCCCTCACTTGCAGAATCTCATCTGTAAATGAAGGGCTTATATCATTTCATAATTAATCTAATTTCAAGATCAGATATTCAGAAGGTCGCTGAATACTTTCAGTGCTCCGTCTGTCTCATGTGCAAGAACACGTTTTGCAAGGACTTTACCAAGCTGAACGCCTTCCTGGTCAAAGCTGTTTACATTCCACAGGAATCCCTGGAACATAACTTTATTTTCGAAGTGTGCAAGGAGTGCACCAAGGCTTGCAGGATTTACCTGGTCACCGATGATGATGCTGGACGGACGTCCGCCTTCGAAGTTCTTATTGCGATTGTCATCTGCTTTACCGCATGCAAATGCAACGATCTGAGCTGCTACGTTTGCACAGAGTTTCTGCTGGCTTGTGCTGTCCTGGATCACTACATCTGTACCCATCTGGTTGTTCTTAAATCCGATAAACTGAAGCGGTACGATGTCTGTTCCCTGATGCAGGAGCTGATAGAAGGAATGCTGTCCGTTTGTTCCTGGTTCTCCGAAGATTACCGGTCCTGTTACGTAATCTACAGGCTCACCAAAACGGTTTACAGATTTTCCGTTAGATTCCATGTCAAGCTGCTGTAAATGTGCTGGGAAACGGCTCAGTGCCTGTGAATATGGAAGAACAGCTGTGCTTGGATATCCAAGAATATTTCTTTCATATACGCCGATCAGTGCATCCAGCATAGCCGGGTTCTGCAGAACATCTTCATTCTTTGCAAGCTTGTCTTCCTCTGCTGCACCTTCAAGGAATTCTGCAAATACTTCCGGTCCGAATGCCAGAGATAATACAGCACCACCAACTGCAGATGTAGAAGAATAACGTCCACCGATATAGTCATCCATGAAGAATGCTGCAAGGTAATCATCACTCTTTGCAAGCGGAGATGTCTCACTTGTAACAGCGATCATATGCTTGGAAGCATCCAGACCTGCATTTTTCAGAGCATCTTTTACAAAAGATTCGTTTGTCAGAGTCTCAAGAGTTGTACCTGATTTGGAAACCAGTACAAAAATGGAATGTGCAACATCAATAGAATTCAGAACTGCTGCTGCATCGTCCGGATCTACGTTGCTGATGAATTTTGCTTCCATTTTGAATTTATCATTTTTCTTTGCCCAGTTTTCAAGAGCAAGATACATAGCACGAGGGCCAAGGTCACTTCCGCCGATACCGATCTGAACAACAGTTGTGAATTTTTCTCCCGCTGCGTTTGTAATCTCACCTGCATGTACTTTATTGGCAAAGTCAGCGATCTTCTGCTGCTGTTCTACATAGAAAGCACGTTTGTCAACACCGTCAGCTGTAACAGTATCACCAAGCTGCCCACGTGTCAGCTGATGAAGAACAAGACGTTTTTCACCTGTGTTGATCACTTCTCCATTATAAAGAGCTGCGTATTTTTCAGTAAGCTGTGCTTCTTTTGCCAGTTTTTTAAGACCTTCCAGCACTTCATCATCTACCTGCTTCGCAGCGTAGTTATATACAAGATCTGCTGCCATCGGTACACTGTAATTCTTTACACGTTCTGCACCATTCTCTCCGGTCATAGCTTCTGCAAGGTTTACTTTCTTTACATTTGCAAGCTCTTTGAAAGATTCAAGAGTATCCAGGTTGTTCCAGGTAATCATAATAAGATTCCTCCTCTTTAAATAAATGTTCCTGCGTATCAGGATTCGTTTCAATCTCTTTGATTATAATATCAAACGAAGGTAAATTCAAGTCTGCAAAAAAGGATATCTTACTCTACTCCAACACAATATCCATCTCATGCCAGGCTTCGCCGCCCCACACAGAATCGCTGATTCCATGGTCTTTAAAGCCAAATTTCTTGTACATCTCAACCTTATCCGGAAGGCAGGTCAGGATCAGTTTCTTTCTTCCCCGGGCACGCTCTCTTTCCTTATATTGTTCCATCAGTTCTCTTGCCAGTCCCTGGTGCTGGTGCTCCGGAAGCACATCCAGACCAAGGAGCATAATATTTGTACCAGCCGGATCATGCTGGTCAGCATCCGTAAAAAAGTCATCCGTCAGATGTTCCTGATTCGTTGCCAGACCATTCAGAAAAGCTGCCATCTTTCCAGTTTTTCGGTCCACTGCCACCAGAAAAAGATCCGGTGCATTTTCGATTCGTGGTGCCATGTGCTCATATGTGCAAGCCTCATTTGGCGGAAAACAGATTGCCTCAATTTTCACTGCCTGTTCAATCTCATCCCGTCTGATATTGCGGAATTCATATTTCTCGTGTAATTCTTTATTGTGTTGTCCCATAAATGTTTCTCCTCATTCCCAATATATCCATTCAATTCAAACCGATTAAGACCTTTCTGCACTTTATTTTTCTTTACATGCATAAAAGGACTTGTATTTTCCGCGTATATAATCTACATCTCATACCGACCAAGTATGTATTTTTTCTTTACATATAACAAAAAAGAGTATAACATAAAGATACTACAATTTATACAAAGGCAGGCAAATTCATGGACTATACTATTAATACAAAATGCGTGCAGGCAGGCTACACACCAGGAAACGGTGAACCACGTCAGATTCCGATCATTCAGTCAACCACTTACAAATATGATACCAGCGAAGACATGGGCAAGCTCTTTGACCTTGAAGCTGAGGGATATTTCTATTCAAGATTACAGAATCCTACCAACGACTATGTTGCAGCCAAGATCACAGCTCTCGAAGGCGGTACCTCTGGTATGCTGACTTCTTCCGGACAGGCAGCAAACTTCTTCGCAGTCTTCAATATCTGCGAAGCCGGCAGCCATATCGTTTCCTCCTCTTCCATCTATGGCGGAACCTACAACCTTCTTGCAGTTACAATGAAAAAAATGGGCGTAGATGTTACCTTCGTTGACCCGGACTGCACAGAAGAAGAATTAAATGCAGCTTTCAAAGAAAATACCAAAGCTGTTTTCGGTGAGTCTATTGCCAATCCGGCACTTACTGTTCTTGATATCGAGAAATTTGCAAAAGCAGCTCACGCACACGGTGTGCCGCTCATCGTAGATAATACCTTCCCAACACCGGTCAACTTACGTCCGATCGAATGGGGCGCAGATATCGTCACACATTCCACAACCAAGTATATGGACGGACACGGAGCAGCTCTCGGCGGTGCGATCATCGATGGCGGTAAATTTGACTGGATGGCGCATGCAGACAAATTCCCGGGACTCTGCACACCGGATGATTCTTATCACGGAGTTACCTATGCTAAAAAATTTGGAAAAGAAGGCGCTTTCATCACCAAATGTACTTCTCAGCTGATGAGAGACCTCGGCTGCGCTCAGTCTCCACAGAGTGCATTTATTCTGAACCTTGGACTGGAATCACTTCATGTACGTATGCCAAGACATGTTGAAAATGGCCAGGCAGTTGCAGAATTCCTTGAGAAACACGACAAAGTAGAATTCGTAAACTATCCGACACTTCCATCCAACAAATACTATGAAACTGCAAAGAAATATCTGCCAAACGGTGGATGCGGTGTTGTTTCCTTTGAATTAAAGGGTGGACGTGCTGCTGCTGAAAAATTCATGAAAAATCTGAAACTTGCAGCAATTGAAACACATGTGGCAGATGCAAGAACCTGCTGCCTCAACCCGGCAACCTCCACACACCGCCAGATGAATGACGAGCAGCTCGCTGCTGCCGGAATTCCAGCCGGACTGATCCGTATCTCCTGCGGCCTTGAAGATAAAAACGACCTGATCGCAGATATCGCTCAGGCACTGGACGCAATTTAATCGAATTAAGTATATCTCAAAAAAGGAAGAACTCGACTCCGCAATGTCATTTAGTTAAGGCATTGCTCGACTCCGTTCTTCCTTTTTTGTGCTTTGTTTTGTAGATTTTTCATATAAAAAAGCCCCTACAATGCCTTTCGACACCATAGGAGCTTTCTCTGTAATTCTTTTTATTCTGTAGTTTGCCCTTTTACTAGACAGACATCCTCTAAAATAATATCTTCATATAATTTCGCACCGTTTATTTTCTTTAACAGTACATCTACCAATGTATCTGCAAGTTCCTTTATTGGCTGTGAAACATAAGTCATTGATGGATAACTCATCTTTGCAATCAAAGTTCCATCATATCCCACCGCTTTAAATTCGTCAGGAATATGCATTCCCCTCTCACCTGCACATTTTAACGCATTCATAATAATCAGATCTTCTGAAAACATTGCATCCATTTCTGGATATTTATCAAAAAGTTCATTCATCTGCTGATAATAATCTTCTGTTTTTTGTTTCGTATCCCAGGTATAATCAATGCATTTTACACCTTTTTTCTTCAATGTTTCTGAAAAAACTCTATGACGGTTAATAGATGGAGATTTATCTGTCACAACGGCTGTTACATTTAAAACACATTTGCAGTCATTCTTTATAATTTCTTCTGCCGCTAACAAACCACCTTTATTATGGTCGGAATAAATGGTCGGAATATCTTCCGCCACCCGATAGTCCAAAGCTACGATGGGAAGATCCAAATTCTGATATTCAGTCTCAGCCAGCATGTGTGTTCCAAGAATAATGCCGTCGACCATATTCTCTCTCATCATTTTTATATAGTCTCTTTCTTTATCTTCCGTATCTCCTGTGTTACAAAGAAACAGTTTATAATTATGTTTATAAAGCTTTCTTTCGATATATTTCGTTATTTCCGCCCAGAAAGGATGAGAGCTGTCTGGCACGATCAGACTGATATAATAAGATTTCTGTTTGAAAAGATTTCTTGCAATCTGATTCGGAACATAGTCCAACTGTTCAATTGCTCTGTATACACTTTCATATGTATCCTGTGATATATACCCTTTATTATTTAATACTCTCGAAACCGTCGTTACCGAAACTCCAGCCAGTTTAGCCACATCTTTGATATTTGCCATTTAGTCCTCCGCATTCTTACAGGTTAACTTATCTTTTTATATTATAACTATTTACTTGCATATTTCGCAAGCCAAACTCCCTTTTTGCATACAAAAAGCTCCCTTTTAGGAGCTTCTTGCTATATTGATCTTATTCTGTTTCATGAGCATATATATCCACCTTATGCTCTCCTGTCATTTCCTTCCCAAAGAAACCTTCCACAGGTTTTCCATCCAATTTTACCGTATAGCTGTTACCATGCCCATGTATCTCAAATACAAATTTTGCATTCTGATACGGAACAGAATCAAGTATTGCTCCCTCAAATTCATCCAGAATACATGGATGCACCTGAATTCCTTGTTCGCTGTAACGTATTCCCAAAATTCCATTAACAATAAATCCAATAAAACCGGCTGCATGCCATGGCAGGTGTGGCCATCTCCAGGCCCTTCCTGTATCGACATCCATCACCTCATGAAACGATTTATTCAGAAGCACATTCCTTACCTGTGCATAAATAAGCTTTTTCAGAAATTCTTTATTTCCACTTTCACCAGCCGCTTCCGATAATCCAAGCGTCCATGATACCCAGCAAGCTCTCCAGAAATGATTTTTTTCTTTACGGAAAGGATACCAGTTAATTCCAAACTCAGAAAATGCCTCCGGATTACTTTCGATCGTCTTCAAAAACAAATTTCTCTGTCTTTCAGTTGCAATGCCAAACCGTGGCCACAAAACCATTTCTGCACCAGTCGTTTCCCACCAGCCATTTTTATATGCTTCGCTTCCTATCGGTCCACTTGTAAAGCATTCTTTTTCTTCATTCCAGTATTTTTCCGTTATGGATGTAAACATTTCTTCTGCACGATTTTCCCAGAACTTAATTCTCTCCAGATAACATCCTGTAACCTTACATATCCTGGCAACATCCTGATACATCAAAGCAAATGTAATTTCTGTTCCAAGACAATATCCTCCATTTTCCGGCTCTTCAAAGGCATCCTGTGCAAGACACATTGTCGCATGAATCAGCTGCATTTCTTCATCATAGCGCGCATCTGCCTCTTCTGCATATTTTATAATTCCTGGCAACATTTCATACAAAAGCTGAATATCTCCTGTTGTTATATAATGATCCCATGCAGCAATCGCCGGCATTGCTGCACAATCAACGCCATTATTAAATCCATGTTCAGAAATATAGGACAAAGATTCTCTGGCTTCGTCCGGTGCAAGTAGATTCTGACATCGAAATGCTGCATGACAGGTATCTCTTACCCAGCTTCCGAAACCTTCTCCTTCTCTTTGAAAAACAGCTGCATTCATCAGACCTTCCTGTCCTGGCAGGGCATATTTTTTATTCCTGTTCTGACACATAATATCTGTTGCAAGAGAAAATGCGGCATTTATAACATTATGCTTTGTGCGCAAACTCGGATAAACAGACTCCTCCGGTGCATCCCAACGCTCGGTTCTGTTCTGGATTCTTGTCATGTCTCCCCACGGAGTATCTCTCCAGCAAAATTCTTCTACAGCCCTCACCGGTGATAACACGGTCTTTCCATCCCTCACTGCCCATGCTGCCGGTTCTCCATAAATACGATCTTCTACACAATTCTCATATACTGTATAGGATTCAGATTTAAACAACGGTTGTCCTTTTTCTTCCTGTTTAATCAACAATCTGTTTTCTTCTTCGTATCGCGTAGATCTCAGTCCCCATATATTCAAACAAATGACAGAGGCTGTTTTTCCATTTGTATGGATTTCAAAATACGGTTCTGCATTATATTGAAGATAAAAGGATGGATTGTTGATGTTTTCCACCTGCTCACTTCGAATCTTATAATCCTCTTTTTTAGGACCATCGTCCTGAACTATGAGCATTGCATTCTTCCTGTCTGCGTATAATTCCTGAATTGCCATATCTCTGTAAAAATGCAGGTACAACCTTCCCTTTTCTGTTGGAACTTTCATTTTATATCCCCGGCAGTTCAGCGTCTGATCCAATGCCTTCCAGATCCATTTTACTCCACACAACTCAAACTCAATTTCCGTTTCCTGTCCGACAAACATTTCCAGTTCTACTTCACAGGCTTTTGTCTGAATATCGGATACAATATTTTCAGGTGCCAGGAGTCGGACTTCCGGCCATACATCCGGTCCCTGACGAAATCTCATAAGAAATTCAAACTTCTTATCAATATGCTCATTATGCCACTGTCTGACCCACACACGCAGATTATCCACCTGTGCAGCCGGCTTTAACTGTTCTCCTGAAAAAACGGATGGAATACTGATTGCATTGGATGCGGCAACACCTTCACATGTTTTTTTCGCAGTCTGACCTAAAATCCATATTTTTCCATCTTCTTCAAACTCTATTTGTTGTTCAATATCACCAATCCATTTATCCGCTTTCCGACAGATACTTTCGATCCCCGGAAGCTCACTTTCCTCACATTTCCAGTGCAGGAGATCCTTGCTTACAAGACACATAGCTGTTTGATTTTCTTCATTTCCTGTCATCGAACACGGATCAATCACACAGTCCAGAATCCACCTTTCTCCTGCTTTTTTTACACCTTTCAGTTCCTGGATACATCCGGTTGGCGGCATATAATGAATGACAGACTTAGACAATTCTCTTCTTCTCTGTTTTTCCGGATTATCAGAAAGTTCTATTGCATTGATCCATCTGTTCGCCGGGCCTTCTGCCTGAATATCGTCCCCGGAAAACTCTTTCAGCGGATATGACATCCAACAATCCACTCTTGTCTCAGATACTTTCATCCGGACAATTTCTTTTTTTCCAGTACTGTCTGAAATAGTTATGATACATGGATCTGCATTCTCTTCATAAGGAATGCGCAACCAGTTTTCTCCGTGCCTTTTCAGAAAATGCTTTTTCATTTCTGTCTCTGTTCCTTTCTGTTAGCAATCTTCTTTATTCCACTACGTTAATCTTCCTGCTTCTGTAAACTTCTTTCAGCTGCTCCAACTGTTTTTCATCAGGTGCTTCAAACATCTGCTGATTCACTCCGACATGTTTTGCTTTTTCAACTCCAAAATCATGATATGGCAAAAGTTCCACACTTTTGATGTTTTTTCCAAGGACTGCAAGGAAATCCGCTGTTACAACAGCATTTTCTATCTCATCGTTGATTCCTTTTATGATTGGAAGCCTGATCATGATCGGTCTGTAATTCGCCAGTTTTTTCAGATTCTCTTTGATCAGAGTATTTTCTGTTCCTGTATATTCTTTATGTTTTTCATTGTCAAATATCTTAAAATCTACAAGAAACAGATCTACACATTCTGTCATTCTGTGTATCACTTTCCATGGAAAAGCAAGTGCTGTTTCAAAAGCAACTGAAATATGCTCTTCCTGAAGTCTGCTACACAAATCATATAGAATCTCTGCCTGCATCATTGGTTCTCCACCTGAAAAAGTGACACCGCCTTCTGAAATTTCATAGAGTCTTCTGTCTCTGAGTAAAAGTTCTGATAATTCTTCAACAGAATAATCGTTTCCTACTATTTCCAATGCTTCTGTACAGCAAATCTCCACACACTTTCCGCATACCGTACAAAGAGTTCTTTCATAAATGTGCTGCCCGTTTTGTATCTGTTGTGCTCCTGAAGGACAGACCTCAATACACTGACCACAGCCAATACATTTATTTTCCGTATAACTCAGTATACTTTTCTTTTTCCATGTCTCCGGGTTATGACACCATTTGCACCGCAAATTACATCCCTGTAAAAATACAGTTGTCCGGATTCCCGGTCCGTCATGCAGAGAAAAGTTCTGTATCTGGCTTACCAGTAATTTTTGCTTCATTTTGCCTCTCACCTCTGTGTACGCTGAATTACCTCATTCTGCATTTCCGTAGTTAATGTATGGAAATATGCACTGTATCCACATACTCTTACTACAATATTTTTATGTGTTTCCGGATTTTTCTGTGCTTCCAAAAGTGCATTCCTGCTGATAACATTAAAATCCATAATGCTTCCGCCATTTTCGCAGAAAGCTCTCATTACACTTGCAAACAGTGCCGGCTGTGGAGTTTTGTACATCAGTGGAATATCCATATAAATAACTGCACCACCCGGATATTTCGTATAATCCATTGTTTTTATTGCGTCAAGTAATGTTGCAATATTGATGTTTTCTGTACTTTCGCTTGGATTAACTCCTCGTGAAAGAGCACTTTCACTTTTTCGTCCATCGGCAGTTGCAATCGTTACATTTTTAAACCAGTTATATGAATAAAAAGCAAATAATGACGGTTCAAATTTTCCACCTCTGTAATTTGCCTCTCCTCCAAGGCATTCTGACAGATCATCCATAACCTTCTTTCCAAATTCTGTAGCGTCTTTGTCCTTACAGAATTTTGGAACTTTATGAAGTAAATACTGACGAAGGATCTCGTCATCTCTAAAATCTTCTTTCATCGCTTTCAGTAAATGGTCAAATGTTGTGATCTTCTCTTCATATACAGCCTTTTTTATCGCATATAAAGAATCAATCACTGTGCCCACACCCGCTGCTGCAAAATTATCTGTATTATAAACAGCACCACCTTCTGAAACATCCTTTGCCACTTCAGTGCACGATGGCATCGTTGCAGAAAAGAATAGTGACGGATTTATTATTTTCCACCATGATCCATATTCGTTATATTTCTTCACAAAGAAATTTAGTTCATTTCTGTAATTTTCAATTACAATATGATAGAATTCCTCAAAATCGCACGCGTCCGCAGCTGGTAGAAACTCAAACCCATCTCTTTTGAATATGTCATTCCAGTACTCTGGATATAAAGATCCATTTAACATCTGCACAAGATTTAGATAGGTATATGCTCTGCTGTTGACTTCATTAGAAAGGCAGATTTCCTGACAGCCGCCAGCAACATAAAGCCGGCAATCTTCCAAACGCTTTCCCTGTTTCTGATTTGCAGGAATTATAACATCATCATTAAAGACGGACAGCACATTCAGCCCCATTCCTGCCAGCTCGCCTACCTGCAACAAAAATTCGTCCGGATGTTTTGCTGATATTCTCACCTGCAGTTTCGGATTCGCAAAATGATATTTTTTATAACTGTTTATGATCATCCTGCTTACATCATTGTAAACAATATCTCCATTTTTTTCGCAGCCACCTATGATAATATCTGCATTTGTGCCTCCTGGAAGATCTGCCTCAAGATCCCATCTTGCATCTGTCATCGATACAAAACAGTCAATCAGTTCCTGTGCCTCATCCGGCGTTATTCGATTGTTTTTCAGATCTCTTTCATAATAACTGATCAGAATTCTGTCCAGATGTCCAATCACAGCAAATCCAAGTCCATCCAACGCGTTGCACATCTCACGCGTAAACCAGATTGCACACATCGCTTCATAAAATGTTTCGGCCGGTTCCGATGGAATTCGGTGTGCTGTAACAGCAATCATTTTAAGTGCCTTTACATGTTCCTCATCGCGTTCTGTTTTCAGCATTTCCTCTGCTTTTTCGGCAAATCTCTCAGAGATTCTCTGTAGACTGTGGCATACATCAATCATGCATTTTAAAAAATCCTGCTGATGATCTGTAAAATTTTTCTCTTCCAGACACATCCTTGCATGTCTGATTATTCCGGATAAGCCATATTTCAATATAGTCTCGCAATTTGCATAATGATGTGCCGCATCCATGAACTGTGGTCCGTTCATGACGCCATATTTTCCGTAGTATCCACTCCATTCTCCATATCCCTCTACAAAATCCGGATATTGTTTCATTAACCAGCATCCTATGCCTGGCTGCGGTGGAAATGATGCAGTAACACTGTTCTGCTCTCTTCCTGTATCAATTTCTGCATAAAACGGACTGGACGGAAAAAGAATCACCTCAGCATCCTTGGCTGCTGTTCTGTAAATCCATGTTTTTTTCTGAAAAGAACTTGCCTTTGGATTTTCTTTCTGAAGGCGATCCAGTTCTTTTTCCATTCTGGAAACATCTGTTGGATAATTAGAATATACAGCTTTGGTCTCTTTAAAATATTCTTCTTTATTAAATCGATAACCTGCCATCATGCCTTCCTCCTGAGCTGCCTTAAAAATTTAAAACTACCTTCAATGCAGTTCTGTCTTTCACTGCCTGAAATCCTTTTTCGTAATCATCTATTGAAAATCTGTGTGTCACAAATAAATCGATGTCTATTTTCCCGTCCATGATCGCATCACAAACTGGCTTATGTACTTCAGCTTCTACCTCAGGAACCGGCCACTGTACATACTGAATATTGAAATTTCTGAGTTCCGGTAATGGTACATCCAGATTTTCTCCGCTTTTTAAGCCATATACAGCAATTGTCCCTGTCTCTTTAATATAGTCCAGACACTGCGTGATCGTCTGATTTGATCCAATCGTATCTATACAGATATCGGTCTTTCTGTTAAACAGATCAGAAGCTTTTTTCTTTTCTTCTTCGTCTTTGTTAAGAAATATACCTGTTACTCCCATTTTTTCTGCTGTTTCCAACTTGTCTCTGTGATTTCCTAGGACATAAATCTCCTGAATTCCCATCAGTTTTGCACAGCTTAAAAAAGCAAGCGCAACCGGTCCGTCTCCGAGTATGACCATCTTCTTTTTATCTTCAACGCCAATTCTTTTTAATGCACTGTATGTTTCCTTTAAAGTTATCAACATAGAAGCAGCTTCTGCCTGCATTCCTTCCGGGCATACCTGCTGTGTAATTCCAAGATTAATGTCTTTTACATCGGCCTGGTCTTCCATAGCAGCTTTATAGTCTTTTACAATTCCGTATTCAGCAAATCCGCCCCAGGCACTGGAAAATTTATCATTGTCCGGCTGTCCTGCCCTGACTACAAGGTCTCCCACTTTAAAAGAAGTGACTTTCTTTCCAATTTTAACAACTCTTCCTGCATCTTCGTGTCCTAACACTGCTGGATATCTCGTTACTTCTCTGACCTTGCCTCCAATAACTCCCAAATCCGTTCCATTGCAGATCATACAGCATTCATTTTTTACCAGTGCTTCATAATCTCCGATCTCCGGGATCGGAAGATTTTCTTCCAGATACAGTTTGTTATCTTCTGTTACCACTAAACCTTTCATAACTGATCTCCTTTTACTATTTAATGCCGGTTGCAGCTACAGACTGCATAAAATATTTCTGGAATGCAAAGAACAGAATCAGAACAGGAATCATTCCAATCACGATAACACCCATGATCAGATTCCATGTCGGCTGTTTAATTACAGATGCACCACAGATTGAGCTTATTCCCAATGTTACCGTCCATTTGCTTTCACTTCTGACGGATAATAACATCCAAATCAGATTATTCCATGCGGAAATAAATGTATAGATTCCTAATGTTGTCATACTTGATTTCGTATTTGGCAGTAAGATTTTCCAGAATATCTGGAAATGACTTGCTCCATCAATTTTTGCTGCTTCATCCAGCTGCTTTGGTATTCCCATGTAAAATTGACGCATAAGAAATGTTCCAAACGGAATGGACCATGCTACCTGCGGAAGTATCATTCCCATATATGTATCCAGCATATTGAGATTTCTACACAGATTATAAGAAGGAATCAATCTTACTGTAATCGGAATCATCATCGTTGACAAATAAAGAATAAAAACAATATTTCTGCCTTTGAACTCAAGTCTCGTAAATACATATGCAGCTAAACTACAGAGAAAAATAGTAAGTGCAGTCACTGCTATCGCAACAACAAATGAATTGAAAAAGCACTTGGGAAAATCCAGCAGTTGCCATGCTTTTGTAAAATTTTCCCACTGTACTGCTTTCGGTAAGATTCTTCCTACACTTGTCGCAAGATCTGTATCTGATTTTAATGCAGTAGATAATATATAAATAAATGGAAACAGCATGATCACTACAAATGCAGCTATAATTACCCAGATTAAACTGTCTCCCAGAATTTTCTTTCTTAATTTTCTGGACATAATCTCTTCTCCCTTCTCAGTCTTTGTCACTTGTCAGCTTCAACTGTACAATCGAAATAATAATCGAAAGAATAAAGATAAATACTGCCATTGTACAGGAATATCCCATTTTCAAAGATGAAAAAGCAGTCTTATATAATGTCAGACCAGTTAAATACGTACTTGTTCCAGGTCCACCATTTGTCATCGTATAAACAAGATCAAATTCCTGAAAAGTACCGATTACACACATGAGAATAATATATGTAAGAACTGGTTTCAGCTGAGGCAATGTAATATAAACAAATTTGTGCCATGCATTTGCGCCGTCCAGATCTGCCGCTTCAAAAAATTCCTGTGAAATTTCCAGACGTCCAGCAACAACCATAACCATGTAATATCCTGCCCATCTCCAGATTGTTACGATTGCCATAGAGCCCAGCGCAATCTTACCATCTGTCAGCCAGCCAACTTTTTCAAGGCCCAATGCACTCAGGAAATTATTGATAACACCATAATTCGTTCCCATCAGATATCTCCATGCAACACCGGTTGCAACCAGGGAAAGTGCACATGGTAAAAAGAAACTGCCTCTGATAAATTTCGAAATAACTTTACTTTTATTATTTGCAAACAACACAAGTTCGCACATGATGATGGAAAATATGACGATCGGTGGAACATTCATCAGGATATATTTAATCGTGTTCCCAAGACTTGTCCACCAGAGTTTATCTTTCAGCAGATTCTGATAATTTTCCAATCCTGTAAATATCTTACCTTTTAATGGATTCCAGTCATAAAATGACATACAGATTGAATCTATCATTGGCCAGAATACAAACAATCCCAGCAAAATCAGGGACGGCAACAGAAACAAAACAGCAATCCGCCAGTCTCCTCTTTTACGTTTTACTACTGTTTTTGTGTTACTCACATGAATCCCTCCTGTTAAATTCAAAGGATGATACAGAATATTTTCCATATCATCCTTTTGTTTTCAGTTACTGAGCAAGCAGACCATTTAACTGATCTACCATACCATCCAGTGTACTCTTGATATCTGCATCATTATGCCAGATTTCATCAAAACACTGTCCAATGATTGTCTGCTGATCTGCAAATGTTTCTGTAAGATCAATATATCCTGCATACTCCAGTCCTGTATTAAATAATTTCATATCATGACTTTCGTCAAACATAGATACGGAAAGATCTGCCTGAGACTGTCTTACTGCAATCTGTGGAGATGTATTATCTTCAAGATATAATGCAAGCCCTTCTTCGCTGGTCAGATATTTAATGAATTTTTCTGCCGCTTCCGGATTTTCGCAGCTACTTGAAATGCCAATACCATTCAGGAAAAGCACTTCTGCCTGTGTACCATCATTCGCACGCGGTGCATTCATTGCTTTCCAGTTTACATCATCCTGAAGATATGTTGAATTCCAGAGAGCCACACGGCACATAGCAATCTGACCCGCATTAAATTTTGTGATCAGTGCATCATAACCGTCTCCCAATTTTTCTATTGCAGGCACATAACCTTCATCTACAAGACTCTTGACATATTCGAAAGCCGCAACGGTTTCATCTGAATTCCATCCACAGGTTCCATCATCATTCAGGTAGCTTCCACCAGCCTCTGTAATCCATGGATACATGGTATCAATTGCGGAAGACATATCATTAATAATTGTTGGATATTCAATTCCAAGTTCATCTTTGTGCTCCATCAATGTTTTACATGCCTCTGTAAATTCATCCCATGTAAATCCATCTTCCGGAACTTCAATTCCGCACTTGTCAAACATATCAACATTATAAACCCAGCCGTAATTTCCTCCATCAAGTGGGAGTGAATACCAGTCACCATCATATGTACAATATCTTTCTGCGGCATCCCAGAAGTCATCAAATTTGTATTCTGTATCTGCTTTCAGCGCATCTACATCAAATTTCTGTAATGCCCCGGCATTTGCAAGAATCTGCGTAGTCCCTGTATTACAGTTGATAAGATCCGGAAGGTCACCCGCTGTAGCTTCTGTCAGAATTTTAGTTGCATAATCGGATACTTCTTCAAAATTGATTTCAATATCCGGATTTTCCTTTTCAAAAGCTTCGACAACTTTCTGATATTTGTCATAGCTATCATAGCTCTGCCAGTTTAATGTAATTTTATCTCCGGAATCTCCCTTGGCAGCCATTACATCCACCCCACTGCCAACGCTGACAACTGGCACCATACATGCTGTTAATACAAGTGCAATTACCTTTTTCTTCATTTTGTTCTCCCTTCGTATTATAACTTTTTTCCATATGTTAACCGGTTTCACATTGTTTATTTTTCTTTATATTACCATTCATTTTTTATTTTGTAAATATACTTTTTTCATTTCATGCATTATGTATGGTTTCATCAAATTATTTTTGTATATTATTCACAATTCCGCGGTTTCCTAAATAAAAAAAACTCCTACAATGCTTTTCAGCACCATAGGAGCTTTCTCTCTGGTTTCACTTTATTCTATTCCGCCTTCAGATAAATCTGGAAAGCGTCGTAATTCTGCTGTGGTAATGGAAGCAGGATTCCGGCATGCATCAGTGCCGCTCCGGAGAAGTTTCCAACATACTCTCCATCCATCTGCATCTGATAAACCTTCTTCGGATCCAGGCCTTTCCACTTCACAATATCAGATGCCGCATTGGCATACATATCAGTATAAACCACTGACATGCAGGCTTCGCTGCCATCCTGTGCTGCATATTCCCATACAGTATAATCTCTGTTTTCAAACGGAGAAGTCAGTCTGTAATAATCGCCAAACTGGAACAGTCTTCCATGTTCTTTGAAGAACGCAATCTGTTCTCCTGCCATCTTCTTTTCTTCATCGGTCATCTTGCTGAGATCCAGTTCATATCCGAAGGTTCCCTGCATTGCACAGATTCCTCTTGTCTTGAACGGTGTCACACGATGATTCTGATGATTCGGACACACAGATACATGTGCAGAAACAGAAGACATCGGGTAGCCAAATGAAGTACCATACTGGATACGAAGTCTCTCGATCGCATCCGTATTATCACTGCACCAGATCTGCGGGCAGTAATACAGCATGCCGGCATCAAAACGTCCGCCGCCGCCACTGCATCCTTCCATCAGAAGTTCCGGAAATCTCTGTGTCACCGCCTCCAGTACTTTATAAAGACCAAGCACATAGCGATGTCTCAGTTCACCCTGACGGTCACGTGGAAGCTTTGCACTGTATGCAGCCATAAGGGATCGGTTCATATCCCATTTGATGTACTGGATATCTGCTTTCTCTACGATATCGCAGATTCTCTCTGTCAGATAATCAGTCACATCTTCTCTCGACATATCCAGAATCAGCTGTGAACGGCTCCTGATCGGCTGTCTTCCCGGTACGACCAGCGCCCAGTCCGGATGCGCCCTATACAGATCACTGTCCTCGGAGATCATCTCCGGTTCAAACCAAAGCCCGAAAGAAAGTCCCATATCATGTACTTCTTTCACCAGCTCAGAAAGGGTTCCGCACAGCTTTTTCTCATTTACAAACCAGTCGCCAAGACCGGAGAAATCATCATCCCTTTTTCCAAACCATCCATCATCCAGTACCAGCATATCCAGATTCAGTTCTGCCGCTTCTTTTGCAATTGCAATCAGATTGTCTTTGTTAAAATCAAAATAGGTTGCTTCCCAGTTATTTACCAGAATCGGGCGCACTCTGTCTTTCCAGCAGCTGCGGATCAGATTCGACACGATTGCCTGATGCAGAGTCTGGGACAGCTTTGAAAATCCATCTGCACTGTATGTCAGACATACCTCAGGTGTGCTGAAGCTTTCACCCTTTTTTAGTTTCCAGGAAAAATCATAGTCATCAATTCCAATGACCAGTCTTGTCTGATTAAACTGATCTACTTCTGCCTGTGCATGAAAACCACCACTGTACAGAAGGGATGCACTGTAACATTCTCCTGCATTCTCTGTAGTATCTTTATCCGCAAGAATCACAAACGGATTGTGCTGATGACTGGAAGTTCCACGAGTACTGCGAAGCTCTGTGATACCGTGTGGAAGACTGCTTCTTTCCATCTGGCGCTCACCGGCATGTTTTCCATAAAAATGAATCAGATCATATTTTCCCATTCCAAGATCCAGACACGCACTCATAATTCTGGAAATCTGGATATCACCCTCTGTACGGTTTTCAACTACTGCTGCTCTTGTAATGATATCCAGTTCTTCAAAGACTCCATAAAGAAGATGTACATAGACTTCTTCAACAGCATCTTTCAGAACGATTTCCAGTGTTTCTCCTTTTGATTTCTCAGAAGAAAAGAATGCCGGAAGCCCCGGAATATTATATTTTCCTTCTCTTACCTGATAACTGTCAAAGAAAAACATCCCGTCCTGTACTCCGCTTCCAAGGTCTGCTTTCAGACAGTCTACACGATAATCTCCGTCGCCATATACCGGAAACTCCTGCGGAAGAAAATCCAGAGAATATACACGCTCTCTGTCAGTCCCCGGGATATTTCCACTGAATCCACGGTCCGCCATACGAATCAGATAAGAACAGTCCGTATCATCCGTACGGTTTCCGTAATAAGTGTGGATGAGCATATTCTGCTCATCCACTTTCATCTGATAAGTACTGTTTTTTGTATGAAGAGTAAAAATCTGATTCTTTATATTGATAGCCATTGTGATTTTCCCTTTCTGTCTTTAATAATGCATGTTTTCACAATTATTTTACTGCTCCGTTTACAACTCCGTTAATGATCTGCTTCTGGCAAATGATATAGAAGATCAGAATTGGTAAAAGTGCCAGGAGATAAGATGCAAATGCCAGGTTATAATTAGTTCCAAACTGCGTCTGGAAATTCAACTGTGCCAGTGGCAGTGTATTCTGATCTGTACCGGACATAATGACCAATGGAGTCATAACATCATTCCAGGTACTCATTGCTGTAAGAACTGCTACTGTTGCATGCATCGGTTTCATATTTGGAAAAATAATCTTCCAGTAAGTCTGCCATACTCCGGCTCCATCCACACAGGCAGCCTCTTCCAGTGCCATTGGGATATTATTCAGATATCCGGAATAAAGCAGTACATTCATCGGCATAAAAAACACAACATACAATACGATAACACCAAAGCGGTTTGCGATTCCCAGCTGTGCAGTTTCTTTTACCAGCGGCATCATAAGAACCGCAAACGGTACAAACATACCACTTACAATGTAATAGTAAGAAATCTTAAATATCTTACGCTGCTTCATCTTTCTTCCGATCAGATAACCGGCAAGTGAATGTATTAATATACATAATACCACAGTTACCCCGGTAATAAGAAGACTATTTCCAAGAGAATGCCAGAAATCTGTTACCCGCATTGCTTCTGCAAAGTTTTCAAAACTCCATTTCTGAGGAAATGCCAGTGCTCCTGCTACATCATTTGTCATTTCCGATGGCTTCTTAAATGCAATGATCACTGTCATATACAGTGGAAATAAAATCGTCAGGCAGCCAAGTACCAGTAAAATATTAATGATCCTGTTTGTAGTCTTACCACGAACAGCGCCTTCTTTTTTCTTTGTTCTGCTCATTATAACTGCTCCTCCTTACTTCCCAGGAATTTCATCTGAAACAGTGATATCGCAACGATCACAATAAAGAATACAAATGCATTCGCACTCTGGAAACCAAACTGTCCTCCACTCATACCATTGTTATAGATCAGATAAGAAATGGACTCTGTGCTCTGTGACGGGCCACCTTTTGTCAAAGACATGATCTGGTCAAATACCATCAGCGCATTTTTCATACAAAGGACAAGGTTAATTGTTACAAATGGCATGATCAATGGAAGTGTAATGCTCTTAAATTTTTTCCATCCGGATGCTCCATCCAGCATACATGCCTCATAAACTTCTTCCGGAACAGTCTGCAGACCGGAAATATAAATGATCGTATTCATCGCTATTCCCTGCCATGCTCCGACGATCACAATTGCGATCCATGCCCATTTTGTACTTCCAAGGAGACTTGTTTTCAGGAAATCAATTCCTGTTACTTCTCCGATCGTTGGCAGAATATATGTAAAAATGAAACTGAAGATATAACCGACAACCAGACCTCCCAGAATATTTGGTACAAAATAGATTCCTCTGAGTGCATTTTTTCCACGGATCTTGCTGTTCAATCCCAGTGCCAGGATCAGGCTGAGAAGATTGACCACAATTGTCATAACCAACGCATATTTAAATGTAAACAGATATGAGTGACCCACACGGGAATCCTGGAAAATTTCTACAAAGTTCCGCAGTCCTACAAAATCATAACTTCCATATCCGCGGAAGTTTGTAAGTCCGTAATAAAAACCTTTGATCAGCGGTAATGTATTAAAGCAGAAGAAAAGAACAAGAATCGGTGCCAGCAGGCCAAGAAATATCTTTTCATTTTTGCTCCACGCACCATGTTTTTTATTCATGATCATTACCCTCCTCATATGCTTTTACTTTTGCCACGACATCTCTGTTGTAGCGAATCCATTCTTTGTCAAATCGTTTCATAAATGTATCTGTCGCATCAGCACTGTCATCCATCAGATATGTCTGGATCATTGCATCTACTGACATTTCGCTCGGGTAATGATGGTCCTGATAATCCGCTACAATGCCGTTTTCAATATAATCGCGCATTTCTTCCAGCTCCGGAGTAATCTCAAAATCGCCCTTTTTACACGGAACAGCACTCTGCGCATCCAGATATTTTTTAACATTTTCATCTTCCAGCATATAGCTGAGCACTTCATAGGCTGCTTCTTTATTCTCACAGTCCTTCATTACGCAGAACATCAGGTCATTTCCTGAATTCAGCACATTTTTATCTGCGTCATCATTTGCCGGGAATACAAAAGAACCAATATTCATATCCGGATTTACAGATTTGATCTGAGAGATCGCATAGCTTCCAATTGTAAACATCGCAGATGCTCCTCTTGCGAATGCAGTGCAGGCATCGTTATATCCCTGAGACACCGGATCTTTCTGTCCATATGCAAGAAGCGCTTTTTCCTTTTCTGCCACTTCTCTGTAATTTTCTGCAAAAGTTGTTTCTCCACTGTTTACCTGATAAGTCAGATCAGAATCGCACAGACTTACTGCAATTGCATTCCACGGTGCCAGTGTAGTCCATGTATCTTTAAAACCAAAATATAATGGCTGGATTCCTTCTGACTGGATCTGATCACAAAGATTCGTAAATTCTGTCCATGTGGTCGGAACCTCCCAGCCATGTTCTTCAAACATATCCCGGTTAAAAAGAATTCCAGCTGCATTTGCCATATACGGAACGGCATAAACACCATCTTTCGGCACATATTCCAGATCTTTGTTCATCTCAAGATATTTCTCTTTAATATCGTTCAGTCCTTCAAAATCAGAAATATCCATCAGCATGTCTGCATCCAGAAAATTGGAATAATTAATATCCCCGCCAATTCCGATGATATCCGGATTATCCTCGCGGATAAATCTTGTTTTCAGGATTGTCATTGCATCGTTCGGTGAATCAATCTTTAAATAAATATCATCATGTGTCGCATTGAACTCATCCTGAAACTGTTCAAAAATATCTACCGCCTCCGGTTTATACTGTACCATTTCAATTACAGTTTTGCCCTCTGTTTCGTCCTTTCCAGAGCATCCTGTCATAACTGTTCCCATTGCCAGAACTCCCGCAAGGAAAACAGCACCTACCTTATGCTTTCCCATTTGTTTCTCCCTTCTTTACAGCTATTCACTGCCATCTGGCAGTTCAGATTCAGACCGGTCATCTCTGTTTGATTTGATTTTAACACCAAAAGAAAAGCTTCGTACATAGATTGATAACATCAAAATATACCATAATGCGTTATTTCCAGAATAATGTTGATGTTACTACGCATTATGGTATATAATAGTACTAAATAGCGATATTTCGTTAAAATTGTACGATTTCTGTATCTCGTTTTTATGCATATTTTACTATATTTTGTAGGAGGAAATGATAAAAACCATGTCAGATTCTATTTTTCATATATTTTCCGATAAACTTTTTCTTGACCTGACCGTGTATCAGTACGGCTACGAGAAATGTGAACCGCTGCATTCTTATGGTCCATTTGTACGTAATCATTATCTTTTTCACTATATTATTTCCGGCAAAGGAATGCTGAGTGTTACAGAAAAAGATGACAGTGCTGTTTACCATATGGAAGCACATTCCGGCTTTCTCATTGAACCGGGGCGTATCAATCTTTACAGTGCTGACCAGAAATTCCCATGGGAATACGTCTGGGTAGAGTTCGATGGACTACGTGCAAAAGAGCTGATGGAAGAAGCCGGACTGTCCAACGATCATCCGGTCTTTCATCCCGTTTCCGATACAGCAGCAGATAAGCTTCGCGATGAAATGCTGCGTCTGACACAATATCCGGACAATTCCCGCCCACTTGGAATCATTGGTCAGTTATATCTTATTATGGATGCCCTTATCCAGGGTTCTTCCAATAAAAAAAGACTTCAGGGCGGAAAGCTTTCAAGATTTTACGCACAGGAAGCACTTTCTTTTATTGAACAAAATTATACGTTGCCAATCACAGTCGAAGATATGGCAAATCGCTGTAATCTTGACCGAAGCTATTTTGGTAAAGTTTTCAAAGATATGACCGGACAGTCTCCACAGGACTTCCTGATCCGCTATCGAATGAGTAAAGCAACCACTCTGCTTACCAGCACCAGCCTGTCCATTGGCGACATCAGCGTTCAGGTTGGATATCCAAACCAGCTTCATTTTTCCAGAGCGTTCCGTAACATTTACGGGATGTCACCAAGACAATATCGCCAGCAGAACAAATTATTGTCCTGAATCACAGGCAGGTTATCCGATAGCCTCGGACAGCCTGCCTGTCGTTTATCGAAGATGTTCAGAAATTTATATTCATAAATATCATTCGTTTCTGTTTACTTTTCTTCATGATATTGCATTTTCTGTGAAAAGAATAGCTTTTACACCAGTCTGATGGTAAAATAAAAACGAAAAATAAAACTGGAGGAACCCTATGAAAAAGAAAAGATTTTTTCATCTCTCTATGGGAATCGGTTTTCTGTTCACAGGTCTGTTCTGCTGTTTTTCTGTATCAGCAGATGCTGTTGAAGGCTCACCAGGACAGACTGTTTCCGGAGAATATGCCGTTATTATAAATACAGACACCTCTTCATCTCAGAATACCGGAACTCTGGTTTTTGACGATGGTACAGATACTGTCTCTTCTTATCTCAGCACTGGCAGCAGCGCAGCCAATCTGCCTGCATCCCAGATTCTCAAAAAAGCTTCTGACACCAGTGATTATAATGTTCTTTCTTCATCTGCCCTTTCCGCAGCAGCTACACAGTCTGCTGCCACAAGTTACTACATCGGGCAGGAAAAATATATCTATCGTTCAAATAGTACAGGCAAAACTTATGTATGCATCGGCATTGGTGAACACTGCTATATCTGGATGGATAAAGATATGAAAGCCAGTTACGATGCAGCTGGTAAGACTTCCTCAATCGCAAAGGATATGGCAGGTGTATATGACGGACAACCTTATCGAATCCTGAATACTCTGGCTGGTGGTAACATCCCATATGAAGATAATTCCGGTAAAATTTCAATTCTTCTCGAAACTTTATCCTCCGCAAGCGGCATGTACATGTACGACACAGGCATCACAGCAATCCATATCAACACTCCTTCTGCATCTGCCTATGTTTCCGGTGAAATGTCCAAAAGAAACGGTCTGCTTGTACACGAAGGACAGCATGCACTGCTCTGGCTGAAAACCAGATTTTCCAATACCGGCAGATATATGTGGCTCAATGAGGGACTGGCTGTGACTGCTATGGACTATCTCTGGGGTGGCATTGATTCCAGCGGATGGTTAAATGGCATTGCCGGAAGTACCGCTATTCGAAGCGGCTCTTCCCTGATCTATCAGACCTACCGTGATGATACGGCGCAGGATTACGGCATGCCTTATCTTTTTATGCGTTATGTGATCGACCGTATGGCCGGAAGCTATAAACCAATGGATGTTCTGCCAAAATTTTACCAGATAGATGCCTCCACCCTTACCTGTGAAGAATACCTGACGCAGGTAACCGGCATTCCATTTAAGACATTAATGGCTGATTTCTATACCGCAATCGCTGCCGGCGATCTCTACGGCAATTACAGTTTCTCTGGTGACCGTATTGCCGCCGGAAAGGCTGCAACATTTCCTGTTTTTTCCGGAAACAGTAACCAGAACTATACGCTGCCTGCAGCTTCTGCAGTCATTATAAAACTGAAAAATGGGAAATTCACGGTTCCTGCCAACGGAAGCTCCAGCATTATTTACCGTATCGTCGGAAATCGTACCACTTCTGCTGCTCCATCTGAAGGTAGTGGTACTGCCTCTGATCCATATAAGATCACTTCTCTCGATGACCTGAACCTTATCTCAGATCATCCGGGCGCTTATTACAGTCTGACCAAAGATATTCAGACAAATGGAAATATTAATTTCTCTGTAAATTATTTCAGTGGACACTTAGATGGTAATTCACACACTATTTACGGATTGAAAAAACCACTTATCGCCCAAAATAACGGAACCATTGAAAATCTGCGAATTGTAGCTGATTTTGACGATGACAGCCAGAATGTACAGGGTGTCATTGCACAATATAATCAGGGAAAGATTCAGGAATGTTCTGTTTCCGGCACGGTCACCGGACATATGGGCGGCGATGGATCCATGGTCTTTCCTGAATTTGGCGGCATTGCCGGTCAGAACGAACTTGCCGGAATCATCAGTGGGTGTACTGCCCGCCTGAATATAAATCTGTCTATGCCAGCTATGAAAAGCTGGGTCGGCGGTATTGCCGGATTAAATATTGGTACAATAGAAAAGTGTGTCAGCAATGGAATCATCTCTGTCACCCAGGAAAACGGTACTTCCTATGCTCTTTATGTCGGTGGTATTGCCGGTGAAACCCAAAAATTCGGTGGTATGGGTGGTGTGATCAAAGAATGTCTGCATGCCGGTCAGATTAAAGTTTCCGGTGGTTCCTCTTCTGTTGGACAGATTTGCGGTCTTGCAGCTACAAATGTAATAAATTCTTCAACCGGATTAAATGGTCACATCCTGAACTGTTATGGAAAAACGGGATCTGGAAATCTGGTCGGTTCTACTGCTGCAGTGCCTTCAACCGGTGGTCTGCTGACAGATGCACAGATGAAGGATTCTTCCTCTTACCAGGGATGGTCTTTTGGAGCTGACTGGAAAATGTCTGATGATGGAATCCCGGCTCGAACCGATTCCTCAGACATTACTTCACTTTCTGTAAAATATACTCCGACCTCCTGTTATATTGGTGAAACACCATGGAGCTTCGGAACGCTTGTTATAAACAACAAAACGGAAGTTTCCATTACGCGGGATATGGTCAGCGGTTTTGATAATACATCGGCACATACCTGCCAGATTACTGTAACATACAAAGGCCGCCAGACCAGTTATTTACTTCCTGTCGTTACTCCAAAAACAAGTGATATTACAAGTCTCCAGATATCAGCAAAACCATCCAGACTTTCCTATACAGAGGGAGATCTGTTCAATCCATCCGGTGTCAGCTTCTTTGCTACCATAGGCGGTCGCTATGCCTATATTTACAGCGGATATACTTATGATAAAACGCGTGCGCTGACTTCTTCTGATACAAAAGTTACTTTTGACTATTTTGGTGCAAAAGTAACGCAGAAAATTTCTGTTGCAGCAAATACACCAACAAAACTGAATATTCTTTCTTCGCCATCAAAGACTCAGTACACCATCGGAGATAAGCTGGATCTTTCGGGAATAAAGCTTCAGATTGTTTACAGTAATGGAACCCTTTCTCCAATAATTACTACTGATACTCTGGATACCTATGGAATTCATATGGCACTTGGCGCTGCTTCAAATGTTACTGCGATTGACAAAGAACATATTATGACTGCTTCGGACAGCGGAAGCTCTCTTCTGCTTTATGCTACAGATATATTACCAGGACAGTACGGAACTGTAACTGCAGTTTCCTCGACTCTCAGTGTACTGGCTCCTCTGCAGATCACAGATACAGAGCTTCATCTGTGCACTGGAACCAAGGACACTCAATATGCTTATTCCGGCAACGTAACCGGCGGTAGTGGCAAGTACAAGACAACCGTTGTCAGCGAGAATCTTCCGTCCGGACTGATCCGGAATAATATACCTGACAGCTCCAGTTACTCTTATTTCTATTACTCAGGAACAGTTACTGCTCCTGTCGGCACTTACGAGTCACTGTACACCGTTCAGGATACTCAGACAAAAGCGACCTTATCGGTAAAGATCGTATTACATGTACTTGCTTCCAGTGAAGTAAAATTTTACAGTTTCGTACTGCGTGCCTCGGATAACCCGGAACTTAAACAGGATGTCATCGGAGAGATTGGAACGGACACGATCATTCTCCGGCTGCCAAAAGGCACAAATGTAACTGCCCTGAAACCATCTATTGATTTTGGCTACAGTTACGGTACTTCCCTTCCGTCTGCCTTTTGGAGTGGAACCCCACATGATTTTACCAATCCGGTCATTTATACATTAACTGCACCGGACGGAGTTACAAAGAAATCCTACACCGTGCAAGTAGAATTCTATGATTCTGCTCAAGGAGTCACAACCCCGACTCCGAAACCGACCAGTACTCCGACTCCAAAACCGACCAGTACCCCGACTCCGAAACCTACCAGTACCCCGACTCCGAAGCCTACCAGTACCCCGACTCCGAAGCCTACCAATACCCCGACTCCGAAGCCTACCAGTACCCCGACTCCGAAGCCTACCAGTACTCCAACTCCAAAACCCACCAGTACTCCGACTCCGAAGCCTACCAGTACTCCGACTCCGAAACCTACCAGTACTCCGACTCCGAAGCCGACCAGTACCCCGACTCCGAAGCCTACCAGTACTCCGACTCCAAAGCCTACCAGTACTCCGACTCCGAAGCCTACCAGTACTCCGACTCCGAAGCCTACCAGTACCCCGACTCCGAAGCCTACCAATACCCCAGTACCAACAAATACTCCGGTTCCGACTAACACCCCGACTCCGAAACCTACCAGTACTCCGACTCCAAAACCGACCAGTACTCCGACTCCGAAACCTACCAGTACCCCAGTACCAACAAATACTCCGGTTCCGAAGCCACAACCGACCAGTACTCCAGCTCCAAGACCTTACCCAGTTGGAATGCCTGTCAAACATACGGCAAGTAATGGCATATATAAGGTAACCGGCACTCAAACTCTGGAGTATACAAAACCCGTAAATAAAAAATCGAGTGTTATTAGTATTCCGGACCGCATTACACTCAATGGTCTGGATTACACTGTAACCTCTGTTGGAAGCAAAGCTTTCAAAAACAACAAATATCTGAAAAAGGTATCCATTGGAAATAACGTTGTTCAGATCAAAAATTATGCTTTCTATAAATGCCCTAAACTGTCTTCTGTAAAAGTTGGAAGATCCGTTCGGTTAATTGGAAAGCAATGTTTCTACGGATGTAAGAAATTAAGAACACTGAACATTCAATCTCCAGGATTATCACAGAAATACATCGGTTCAAATGCCTTTAAAGGAACACCTGCAAAAATGAAAGTCTATGTTCCAAGAAAACAGGCCAAAAATTATAAAAAATTATTCCTGAAACGAGGAATTCGCAAAACTGTCACTTTCAAAGGCATTCGATAGGTAGTAAAAAGAAGGAGCCGTCCGAAAATATATTTCAGACTGCTCCTTTTTTTCTGACTTAAAAAGGGGAATTTCTGATATAAATACTGTTCACCCATGTTCTCCCCACCAGTAGTTTTATTTACCTACTGCAACTCCTTCAATATTGATCTTCCAATCGTGCCTTCCGGCATCTGTACCCCAAAATTTTCTGCAACAGATGCACCGATCACCGCAAATGTATCCTGTTTCTCAATAGCTCCTGTTTCTTTCATTTTCTTTGAATATGCAATAAATGGTACATATTCTCTTGTATGATCCGTTCCGGTATAAGTTGGATCATTTCCATGATCCGCAGTCAGAATCAGAAGATCATCCTCTCGCAACTCATTCATCAGAGCTCCAAGTCCCCTGTCGAACTTTTCAATCTCACGTCCGTATCCTTCCGGATTTCTTCTATGTCCCCACAAAGCGTCAAAATCCACCAGATTCACAAAGCAGAGACCATGAAAATCTTCTTTACAGATCTCAATCGTCTGTTGCATGCCATGCACAGAACTGTCTGAATGGTAAGTCTGTGTAATTCCCTCACCACAGAAAATATCATTGATCTTTCCAACACCAATCACATCAAGACCTGCATCCTTCAATGCATTTAAGGCTGTTCTTCCAGTCGGTTTCAACGCATAGTCACGGCGGTTGCTGGTTCTCTTAAACTCACCCTTTTTCTTTCCGACATACGGTCTCGCAATGACTCTGCCGACTCGCCACTCATCTTTCATGGTCAGTTCCCTGGCAATCTCACAGCAGCGATACAGGTTGGCAAGATCAAATGTCTCTTCATTTCCACAGATCTGCATTACCGAATCTGCAGAGGTATAGACAATCATCGCTCCTGTATTGATTTCTTCCTCGCCAAGTTCCTCGATAATTTCTGTTCCACTGGCACTCTTATTGCCAATCACACGCTTGCCACATCTTTTTTCCAGTTCATCGATCAGTTCTTTAGGGAAACCGGTTTCTGTAAAAGTAATAAACGGCTTCTGTGTATAGATTCCCATCATTTCCCAGTGGCCTGTCATTGTATCCTTTCCATTGCTGGTCTCCCCAATTCGCATATAGCGGCCAAGCGGTTTTTCCACGCCTTCCATCATACCACCTTTATGCAGATTCAACATTCCAAGTTTCTGAAGATTTGGAATATCCAAAGTTCCCATCTTATCTAGGATATGTCCGAACGTATCCACACCCTTATCACCGAATTTCTCAGAATCCGGCATTGCCCCGATTCCAAGTGAATCCAGAACGATCACAAATACTCTCTTATAAGTTTCCATAAACACTCCTTTCTGCCTGTTCCCATCAGGCGAATGTCCGGTAAACTATGCCAGATCTGCCGGCCCGAATCCAAGTGGAAAAAGTTCCTTTAAAGTAAAGACATCGTATTTATCTTTGCTGACTGCCAGAATGATCTGGAATGTTTCCGGATCACAGAACTCCATCATGACCTGTCTGCACACACCACACGGTGCCGCATACCCTGTCAGAACTCCATCCCTGCCGCCTACAACACAGATTGCCTGAAATTCCTTTACTCCTTCACTGACTGCTTTAAAAAAAGCAGTCCTCTCAGCACAGTTTGTTGGTGTATAAGCAGCATTTTCAATATTACATCCTGTATAATACGTGCCATTCTTTGCCAGAAGTGCCGCTCCCACATGAAAATGTGAATATGGCGCATAAGAATAACCCAGCTGTTTTATCGCCAGGTCGATCATTTCTTCAATCTGTTTTTTGTCCATTCTCCTTTATTCTCCTTTTTCCTTAGCCTTATCTGCGCGGATCAGCTCACGGATTGCCTGCATCGCAACCTGGATTGCCTTATCTGTATCATGTACTACCGGATTTTCCAGTCCTAACTTTTCTCTTTCCTGATTTGCTAATACCAGGAAGCAGGAGCCGGCACGTACTCTTAAATGGCTTGCTACTACAAAAAGTGCTGCAGATTCCATCTCGGAAGCAAGGCAGCCCAGACGTTTCCATGCTTCCCATTTATTCATCAATTCATAGCTGACCGGTTTGGTTTCCGGTTCATGCTGTCCATAAAATGCGTCCTTGCACTGTACTACACCTGTGTGGAATTCACAGCCTTCTTTTTTGGCACCTGTCACAAGAGCATTGGTCACTTCCAGATTTGCTACTGCTGGAAATTCAATCGGAGCATACTCTTTGCTGGTGCCTTCCATACGAATCGCACCTGTCGCAATGACAATATCTCCACTCTTTACTTCTGTCTGCATTCCACCACAGGTTCCGATACGGACAAACGTATCTGCACCACAGCGATAAAGCTCTTCCATTGCAATAGAAGCAGATGGTCCACCAATACCGGTAGAAGTTACACTCACCTTTACTCCATCCAATGTTCCTGTATAAGTTACATATTCTCTGTTATCAGCAACAAAAACCGGATCATCAAAATATTGCGCGATCTTTTTGCAGCGTTTCGGATCTCCCGGTAAGATCACATACCGTCCGACTTCTCCTTTTCCAACCTGAATATGATACTGTTTGCTTGCATCTTCTGAATAATTTTTCATGTTTGATTCCTCTCTTTCTTTATCTCAGTCCCTTATCGTATGGAATCCCTTCTGCCTTCGGTACTCTTGATTTCTGAGAAATAAAAGCAGGCACGACAAGAGAAATAATATAGGGCATTCTTGAAAAGCTGCCAGGAAGTTTTAATGTTACAAGCGGTGCAGATCCACCGAATTTTTATTCTGTCACTCGCATTTGTTATACCTAAAGTATAAAAGACATTAGTCCTTTTTCATAGAACATATGTATTTTTTTCAATATTTTGTTGTCTTTTTATAATTTATTTCATTTATTTTTGGTCATTATGTATAATTTATGTGTCTTGCTTTATTATTTATTTATTCGCAATCCTTTCATTTGTCTAATTTTCACAAATTAAGTTTTGCAATTACCACATAACGCTGATATAATATACAAAAAACAATGTGCGTTTAACTTACTCATGGAGGACTTATCATGAACAAACACAAACGATATAACATTGGAATCCTTATTGGTGGCGTACATACTTATTTTCCCAAAGAACATATCAGTGGTATTGCTACTGCAGCAAAAGAACTCGATATAAATGTCTGTTTTTTCCTTGGTACACAGACCAAAGATTTCTTCGAAGATATGCTCGGCGGAACTCACAAAGATTCTTTTGATTATCAGTTCAATACCATCCACGATTACAGTCTTATGGGAGGTCTTGATGGACTGATCATCAATTATGGAACTCTGGGACTGCAGTTAAAAAATGAGACTGCTGAGAAATTTGCCCGCAAATTCAATTCCATTCCTACCGTGTTCCTTACGGAGATCGTCCATGCGCATAACTGCCATTCTCTGATCTGTGACAACAGACATGGCATCCAGCTGGTCATGGAGCATCTGATCCTGGAACACAATTGCTGGAAAATACTTTTTGTAGCCGGTCCTGCACAGAATACAGATGCCAATGAACGTAAAAAAACTTATCTTGAAATGATGGCGAAATATCATCTTCCGGTCAATCCCAAGATGATCGCACAGGGTGATTATTCAGAATTTGTAGATAAACAGATTGAAAAACTCCTTGATGACAACCCAGATGCCCAGGCTATTGTCTTCGCCAATGACGAAATGGCATTTGCCGGATATCGTGTTTGTGAAAAACGTGGTCTCAAAGTAGGAAAAGATATCCTGATCACCGGTTTTGATGACTGTGAACGTGCATCTGGTATGGAACCACCTCTTACAACCATTCAGCAGGATGGAGTCCTCATGGGACGAATGGCTATATACGACCTTGTTGATAAACTGGACGGCAAAAATGTTCAGTCCCGAAGAGTTCCTGTTTCTCTGTGTGTCAGAGAATCCTGCGGCTGCCAGGAACAGCTTCCGGAAATTCACAATACTCCCGTGAATCTTACCGAACAGATACACAAGCTGAACCGAACGATTACCCATATGAAGCTTGAGCTGATCAGTTTTCAGCGTAAATCCTGGTTTATTCCTTCACTGGCCAGAAGTCTGAATGACTGCATGGAGGATGAATACGCTTTTCTTCTGGAAGTCATGGAAAACATGCGGGAATTGCGCACAAAATGCACCTACCTCTTTCTCCTGGATGAACCAATCGTATATCATCAGAATGAGAAATGGATTTGTCCGCAAAATCTGCGACTTGCTGCCTATTACCGGAATGAAGAAGTGGATGCATTTCATTTCTATGACCGCCAGCCTGTAACAGACCAAAACGGTATCTGTCAGTTGATGAGCGATGATGAACGACATCAGTTTATGATATTTCTGCTCTTCTC
>NZ_CAKRXI010000025.1 GCF_934424005.1 uncultured Blautia sp. | reverse complement strand
TGTTATTATATAACATAGCTGTAACATTCGTCAACATTTTTTGGCTAAATTTAGAAAAAAATTATTTTATCGAAAAACAGTTCTTAATTATTGAATCTGCTGTTCCAGAATTCCTGCTGCTGCTTTTACTGCTTCGTCTGCCTTTTCCGGATTTTTTCCACCAGCCTGAGCCATGTTTGGACGACCGCCGCCGCCACCGCCTACGATCGCTGCGACACCTTTAATAAGGTTTCCGGCATGTGCTCCTGCTTTCTGAGCTGCATCTGTAGCCATAGCAAGAAGGTTTACTTTCCCTCCGTTTACAGCTGCTAGAACAACAACACCTTCTCCGATCTTTTCTTTGAGCTGATCTCCAAGATCACGAAGTCCGTTCATATCAACACCATCAACCTTGGCTGCAAGGAGTTTTACGCCTTTAACATCAACGATCTGGTTCATAACATCACCGAGAGATCCCTGAGCCAGTTTGCTCTTGAGAGATTCATTCTCGCTCTGGAGAGCTTTTACTTCTGCCTGGAGATGTGTGATCTTCTCAGTAATTTCTGCAGGCTGTGCTTTGAGAGCTTTGGCAGCTTCCTGAAGCATAGTTTCCTGTTTTTTATAGTATTCAATAACACCGTTTCCTGTCAATGCCTCGATACGACGCACCCCGGCTGCAATGCCTGCTTCAGATACGATTTTGAAAAGCATGATGGAACTTGTGTTTTTAACATGTGTACCACCACAGAGTTCTTTGGAGAAATCACCCATGGATACAACACGTACTTTCTGATCATATTTTTCACCGAACAGAGCCATTGCACCGGATTTCTTTGCTTCTTCAATATCCATAACGTCTGTTACTACAGGAAGAGCAGCCTGGATCTCTTTGTTTACAAGAGCTTCTGTCTGTGCAATTTCCTCCGGAGTCATTGCCTGGAAGTGTGCAAAGTCAAAGCGGAGTCTGTCCGGAGTTACCAGTGAACCTTTTTGTTCTACGTGAGAACCAAGAACAGTCTTGAGTGCTTTCTGAAGAAGATGTGTCGCACTGTGGTTTTTCTCTGTGTCACGGCGGGCCTGTCCGTTAACCTTAAGGGATACAGTCTCTCCTGTGGAAAGCATTCCGGATTCCATATGACCGACGTGACCGAATTTACCACCACGAAGTTTGATGGTATCTTCTACTACAAATTTACCGTTTGCTGTTTCAATTACACCGCAGTCACCTTCCTGTCCACCCATGGTAGCGTAGAATGGAGTCTCTTTCACAAATACAGTACCTTTCTGACCTTCCATCAGAGAAGTTACGATTTCTTTTTCGGTTGTGAGAACTGTAATCTCGGAATCATAAGTAAGATGGTCATATCCCTCGAATTTAGTGGTTACATTAACATCGATTTCATCATATACAGTAGCGTCAGCTCCCATATAGTTGGTTACTTCACGTGCGGTACGTGCTTTGACTCTCTGTTCTTCCATTGCTTTCTGGAAGCCTTCCTCGTCGATTCCATAGCCTTTTTCTTCGAGGATCTCTTTGGTAAGGTCAAGTGGGAATCCGTAAGTATCATACAGTTTGAATGCATTTTCTCCGGAAAGAGTTTTTTCTCCGGCTGCTTTCATCTCTTCTTCCATGTCACCGAGGATGCGAAGACCCTGGTCTATAGTCTTGTTGAACTGATTTTCTTCGTTGGTCAGGACTTTGAAGATGAATTCTTTCTTTTCTTCCAGTTCTGGATATCCGGCTTTGGAACCATTGATCACTTCTGCACTGAGTTTTGCGAGGAAGCTTCCTTCGATTCCCAGAAGACGTCCATGACGTGCTGCACGGCGGATCAGACGGCGGAGTACGTATCCACGACCCTCATTAGTCGGCATGATACCATCAGATATCATAAATGTAGCAGAACGGATATGATCTGTGATCAAACGGATGGATACGTCATCCTGATAGTTTTTCTCGTATTCTTTGCCGGCAATCTCACATACCAGGTTACGAAGTGCACAGATGGTATCTACATCAAAGATAGAATCAACATCCTGTACAACAACTGCCAGACGTTCAAGGCCCATACCTGTATCAATGTTTTTCTGTTTCAGAGTTGTATAATTTCCGTTGCCATCGTTTTCGAACTGAGTGAATACATTGTTCCATACTTCCATGTAACGATCGCAGTCACAACCTACGGTACAGCCAGGTTTGCCACAACCGTATTTCTCCCCACGGTCATAGTAGATTTCAGAACATGGACCGCATGGACCTGCACCATGTTCCCAGAAATTATCTTCTTTACCAAAACGGAAAATTCTGTCTGCCGGGATTCCGATTTCTTTATTCCAGATATCAAAAGCCTCATCATCGTCCTGATATACAGATGGATAAAGTCTGTTTGCATCCAGACCGACAACTTCTGTCAGGAATTCCCAGGACCAGTGGATTGCTTCTGTTTTGAAGTAATCTCCAAAAGAGAAATTACCAAGCATCTCAAAGAATGTACCATGACGTGCTGTTTTTCCAACGTTTTCGATATCACCGGTACGAATACATTTCTGACATGTGGTGACTCTTGTTCTAGGTGGTTTCTCTGCACCTGTGAAATATGGTTTCAGTGGAGCCATACCTGCATTGATCAGCAGGAGGCTCTTGTCTCCCTGTGGTACCAGGGAAAAGCTTTTCATTACGAGATGTCCTTTACTCTCCATGAAATCAAGGAACATCTGACGAAGTTCGTTTACTCCGTATTTCTTCATAATTCTTTCCTCCTAAAAGAAAGTATATAAATACTTATTATTTAGCATAAACTCTGTTAAATTTCTTTTTGCCTCGTTTGAGGACAACTCCATCACCTGTAAGGGTATCTTTGGAAACTGTGTGTTTGATGTCTGTGATCTTCTCACCATCAATGGAAACACCACCCTGCTCGATTGCACGACGGCCCTCAGAACGTGTCGGAACAAGACCTGCTTTGATCAGCATGGTAATAAGGTCAATGGTTCCTTCTTCTGTGAAGTCTTCATCAGTCAGTTCTGTGGTCGGCATATGTGCAGTGTCAGCTCCGCCAGAGAAAAGTGCTCTTGCGCCTTCCTGTGCTTTCTTGGCTTCTTCTTCACCATGAACCAGGTTGGTCAGTTCATATGCAAGGATTTCTTTGGCTTTGTTTAACTGACTTCCTTCCCATGTTGCCATCTCGTCGATCTGCTCAAGCGGAAGGAATGTAAGAAGACGCATGCATTTGATAACGTCTGCATCATCCACATTTCTCCAGTACTGATAGAAATCAAATGGAGATGTCTTGTTCGGATCAAGCCATACAGCACCAGACTGTGTCTTACCCATCTTCTTGCCTTCTGAGTTCAGAAGAAGTGTGATGGTCATAGCGTATGCATCTTTGCCAAGTTTACGACGGATCAGTTCTGTACCGCCGAGCATGTTGCTCCACTGATCATCACCGCCAAACTGCATGTTGCAGCCGTATTTCTGATATAACATATAGAAGTCATAACTCTGCATGATCATGTAGTTGAATTCAAGGAAGCTAAGCCCTCTTTCCATACGCTGTTTATAACATTCAGCTGTAAGCATACGGTTTACTGAGAAATGTGCGCCTACATCACGAAGCAGATCTACATAGTTCAGATTCAGAAGCCAGTCCGCATTATTAACCATCAGTGCCTTTCCGTCAGAAAAATCAATAAAACGAGACATCTGTTTCTTGAAGCAGTCAATATTGTGCTGGATAGTTTCTTTGGTCATCATCTGACGCATATCGGTTCTTCCTGATGGATCTCCGATCATACCGGTACCGCCACCGAGAAGTGCAATCGGACGATTGCCTGCCATCTGCAGACGTTTCATCAGGCAAAGGGCCATAAAATGTCCTACATGAAGACTATCGGCGGTAGGGTCAAAGCCGATATAAAAAGTTGCCTTTCCATTGTTTACCATTTCTTTGATTTCATCTTCATCTGTTACCTGGGCAATCAGGCCTCTGGCCTTCAATTCTTCCCATACTGTCATAATAAATTCCTCCTGTAATGAGATGCAGAAAAGTTTTGGCACAGTATATTCTGCATGCTATGGTATTAAAAAAGCCCGGTTCCTGTCCGTTTAGGACGAGAACCGGGTCCCGTGATACCACCTAAATTCGCAGGAAAAATTCCCGCCTCATTGAGCACGATAACGAGTGCCGATCCGTCGCAGCCTACTGAAATTTTCGGTACGAGGCTCCAGGATGTATTCACGTAAGTTCTGCATGTGCCTCTCACCAGCCGGCTGCTCTCTGTCTGCTTCCCTTAGGCTACTTCTTCCCTTCAAAGCCGTTGTAATATACTTCTAAAAGTATACAAATTGATAAAAAATTTGTCAAGAGCGTTTTTCTGCTCTTTTAACAACTTAAAGTGGCAAACCATTTTTACTGAGCAGAAACATCTGCCTCAGAAAGCATGAATCCCTGACGAACTTTCTGCATAAGTGTTTTGGCTTTGTCAACAGTTGTCTGATCAGGAACCATAACATAAGCTTTCTGACTCATGGAATATGGCTTCTGTGTATCCCCTGTACCGTCTACACTGTAGGAAAGGACCTGCCAGCTGCCACCCTCATCGAGCTGCTGTTTAACCAGGGAGGTAATAACGTCATATGGAATATTTGTTTCAAAACATCCGGAAAGGCTGTCCAGAAGTGAAAGATAATTTTTCAGGATATCAGGAGATGTTGCCTTATTGATAACACCCTGAATTACTTTCATCTGGTCTTTGCCTCGCTGGCGGTCACCGGCAGAAAATGCATATCTTTCGCGGCAGAAAGCAAGAGCCTGATCACCATTTACCTGATTAGGACCTTTAGTAAAATGATAACCGGAACTGTTCTGTGTCGTAAAATCATAATCAGAATCAACGGTAATTCCACCGAGTGCATCAATGATCTGCACAAATCCGGCAAAATTCAGGCGGAAATAATAATTGATATCTGTATCATAAAGCATATTCAGCGTATCCATACATACGTTGATACCATAGATTCCTGCATGTGTAAGTTTATCCGGTACTCCATTGGAAATAGAAAGTGGTACATAATAATCTCGTGGGGTGGAAATCATCAATACCTGTTTGGTTCGCGCATTGACTGTAAGGACGATATTTACATCACTTCGACTTGAAGCTGTAATATCGCCCCGTGTATCGATACCACTGACAAAAATCGTATAAATCTGGTCTGTTACAGCTGCATCCTGGGTTGTGTCTGAAGAATTCTCTGCCTGTACATCTGTCTGAACCGGTGCCGGAGTATTACGTTCTACCAGTTTTTCTACCTGTTCAGATGCAATTTCACGGATCTGAGAAGAAAAGCTTGCATAATTGTCAATTTCATCAAAAACATCCAGATATGCTCTGTTAAGAACGATTGCCTGACAGTCGCCTTTCAGAAGTCCATCAGCAAGTTCTGTAAGGCTGCTGTATTCTTTGGTATTTACTTCCCCGCCGGTCTCACTCGCCATCTGCTGTAATGCAGTGTCTGTGTTTTCTCGATCGAGATCTGCCAGAATACCAAATGAATAACTGGCTGCATCCATAAGGCTCTGCGCTGCATCATCCTGTTTGACATATACATTGATTTCTGTGATCTCTTTATTAACACCTGTAATATCATCAAGTGCAGATACTGTTTTATAAATATAAAAACTTGCAATTCCAAGAACGGCAAGAATGATCACCATCAATATGATTCCAATCCAGAAACGGATCTGTTTACGGAATTTTCGAATCAGAAGATGATCGATCAGAAGTAAAACAAGTAATACTGCAAATACGATACCAATGTATTTGGCAGAAAGCAGGTTTGTATAGAGCAGCAATACAGTAAACGCTATTTCTGCAACAAATAGTAAAATAGTTAAGATGATTCCCGGCATGCGATCCTGTTTTTTGGTTATTCTCATTTTTTCACATCCTGTTTGATTATTCAACAATTACAGTCAGTACTGCATTGTTGGAAATGTTGTTTTGTGAGTCGATTACATAGTAAGTACATTTGTATGTCCCCGGAACTGCAGAATTAACTTCACCTGTGATCTGTACCTTCCGCCAGAGCGCATATACATCATCGGAATCATCTTTGATCTCACTGACATAGGACAACAGATCTACAGAGGTTCCCACAGGGACCTTGATCAGATAATCCTTGAGATAAATTCTAGGATTCTGATCAGACATAGCATTTGCTTCCGCTTCTTGTTTTTCTTTTTCTGCTGCAGCCTCATCAACTTCCGGTGTAGGAGTTGGCGTTTCCTCAACAGCAGCAACATCTGCATTCTCTTCTGCATGATCAGCAGCATCTGGATTTTCACTCTGCTCAGCATCTACACCAGTTGTCGCCGCAGAATCTGCATTATCGGTTTTTTCTCCAAAAGCAGATGTATCTTCAGAAGCTTTGCCGGCATCGGATGGATCCATTTCCATCTCATATTTCTGCTTGGTGATGTTATTGGAATTGTCTTTTGCAGTATAAGTAACAGCGACATGTGAGTCATCAATCTCATACACGGATTCTACTGTTAGAGAAGATGAAACGTCTCCATCTTTCCGGTCAGTTGCAGTTACTCCGGTCAGAAGTTCTTCATTACTCATATCAGAACGATATACAGAAGGTGCTTCAGAGGTAAATACAATTTCCGGGCCTTCTGTATCTGCATTCATTCGCATAAAGCCTACGCCTCCGGCGAGACCAATACATACAACGAGCAGAAGTGCAACCCATTTTTTGGACATAATCTATCACTGCTCCTTATTTCTTTTCGGTTTTCTTGTCACCGTACTTGCCATAATACTTACCATAATACTTACCATAATACCCCTGCTTGCTCATGTCAACCTTATTTAATATTACACCAAGTATTGGGCAGTTACATTTTTCAAGCTGGCCTTTTACATCCTGAGCGAAACGATAACTAATCACACCGGATTCCAAGACTATGATGGATCCGTCACATTCATCTGCAATGACTGCACTGTCAATAACACTTCCAAGTGGCGGTGTATCAATGATCACATAGTCATAAACTTTTCTGATCGCAGATAAAAATCGTTTGAAATATTTGCTACCGAGAAGTTCTGCCGGGTTTGGCGGAACAGTTCCTGCATAAATAATATGAAAACGTGGAACATTTGTAGCACAAATAACATTTTCAATCGTTTCCTGATGGGAAAGAAGATGTGACAGTCCCTTGATCTCCTCTCCTTCTACTTCTGTACGTCCCATAAGCACAGATTTACGAAGGTCAGCATCAATAAAAAGAACTTTTTTTCCTGAATCTGCCAGAGATAAAGCAAGGTTCAGAGAGACTGTACTTTTTCCTTCATTTGGTGTACAGCTTGTAACTGCGATCACTTTTTTGTCTTCACCACAGAATAAAAGGTTTGTACGTAATGATTTATAGGATTCGTTTGCACTGTAATCCAGTTCCTGACGATAAATATTAACTTCTTTCATGATTATCTTCTCCCTCTGGCTCTTTTCTGTTTCTGTTTTTTCTTTTTCTTTTTACGATCAGTTTCAGTTAACGGGATCGTACCCAGAATACTGAGACCAAGATATTTTTCGACATCTTCCTGTGTCTTCACAGTATCGTTGGAAATATATGCGATCAAGATAATCACAACAGATAAGAGTACGCCAAGGAGTACACCGATAATACCATTTTTACTGATACTTGGACTTGACTGCTGATCCGGAATATTTGCTGTTTCAACAACATTTACGGCATCAATATCCATTACATTTTTAATATGGTTTGCAGCAACATCTCTGATAGCATTGGCAATCTTGCATGCTTCATAAGGGTCTGCATCTGTTACAGTGATTGAAAGAATACGAGTATCTGTTGCAGAATCTACTGTCATTTTTTTCAGAAGTTCTTCATGTGTGAGATCAAGATTTAACTGTGCGATCACACCTTCAGTAACTGTACGGCTTTTGATCAGTTCTGCATAGTCTTTTGTCAGAGACAAACTTGTCTGCATATCCTGCTGAGTAAGTGTATTGTTGTCCTGCTTACTTAACACGTACATTTTTGTAGTAGATTCATATTGTGGCGTAATAAAAAGAATTGTTCCACCAATAAAAGCAAGTCCTGCAATGATTCCTGCCAGAAGAATGATCCAGAACTTGTTTAATAATACATGGAATAATTCTAACACATCAATTTCAATATCGGTATTGTCTTGTAAATTCTGCTGTTCCATTTTATCTTCCCTTCCTACGCTGTGCATCCGCAATTATTTTTTGTGGATTTCTTATGAAAAGCTGGTTTGCATAAGAATCTCCTTCTTTTTTTGAAACATAATCATAAGCTTCACCAATTCGTGATATCCGTTCTTTGGTTCCATGACAGTCAGAACCGACAAAACTGAGCAGATCCTGTTTCATAAGCTTTTTACAGTATCGTTTGGTACCAAATCCGTCTTTTCCAATGATACTGTCGGCATTCACCTGCATAAGCGCACCGAGATCTGCCATTTCTTCAACAAATCCGATATCTTTTCGCATACATTCATAACGTTCGATATGTGCTACAATTGGTTTGTAACCATGAGAAAGCAATGAATATAAACGTTCTCGGATATAGCTTGCTTTTGTGCTTCCCGAAAATTCTGTAAGAACATAACGGGAACCGGCCATTGTGTGTACTTCTCCGCCGCGAAGCATCTCTACCATTTCCATATTAGAATGAAATTCGCATCCGAGATATACGTGAAGATCAGGTGCAACTTTTCTAGCCAGCTGTTTTAATACCAAAAACTGGTGCTCCACTGTTTCAATGGGAGTTTCAAACATCTGAAGCCTGTAATGGGGAGTTGCAATAATATTGCGTACACCCTGTCTGTATTCCATCTGAAGCATTTTGTATGCTTCTTCTGCGCTCGAAGCTCCGTCATCAACCGAAGGAACAATGTGACAATGTATGTCAAACAGTCCCTTATCAGGCATATTCTATCCTCTCCTTTTCCTGCTTTTTGCTTTTATAAGCAATATTAACATTCGAATTATAGCTCATTTCAATTCCCTTTTCAACAGAATTTTCATATATATGCGAAGAAAAATTATGTGGAAAGAAAAAATGTTTCTCTTCGCAGATAATTGTAAGTAACGCATAAAGCTTTGACTGCATAATATGAAGTGTAAACAAAATCTGGAGGATTTACTATGAGTGATTTAGCTGCTACAAATTGTGGGTGCGGTGATGAAAGATGCGGATGCAATAACAACTGTGGCTGTGGCAATGGAAACAGCCTTTTTGGAGATAACTCCTGTAATTGTATTCTCTGGATCATCTGTCTGATGTGTCTGTGCGGAAACAATGGATGTGGAAATGGATGCGGATGCAGCAATGGTAATGATTCCTGCTGGATCATTATCGTATTGCTCCTGCTTTGCGGTGGATGTGGCAATAACGGTTGTGGCTGTTGATATTTTTGAAAGGCAGAGGTTATTTCCTCTGCCTTTTCTGTGTATGCTGTGAAGAATGCATGCCTGCTTTTTTGTCAGGAAAATGTTTCGTGTCCTTTTTCTTCTTTTCAATACACTCAAGATCGATTTCATAAAATGCATTTCCATTTATAATCAGTTTTTCTTTTTTCATATTCATAAAATCCTTTTATTTACTGAGATAATTTATAGTATGTCAAATTTTATGGCACTGTCATAAAATAATTAGCAAAAGCATATAATCGTCAGAAAGGAGTGGCTGTATGGAACAGGAAACCATAGCACAGACCATGTTGGATCAGCTAGTCTCCGATGAAAATTCTCAGATGCTGAAAGCGCTGATTCCCTATTTGTCTTTTTCAGGCCAGAGAATACTGGCTGCATATGCCAAAACACAGGAACTACGTAACACACTTCAGTTATTTTCAAGGCCACAGAACGATATGCAGATCTGCAGTTCCAGGCCGACGGACCCAATGGAACTGTTGAATGATATCCGAAAATTCAGTTATGGAGAAAACCGAAAACAGTTGGATCAGGCAGTAAATATGTTTGCAATGCTGGAGATGTTGATGACAATAAATGAATAAACACTTTGCAGGGGAGGTGATCCGATGGCGATGAATGATGACTGGAAAAATGATCCGAAGCTGAAGGAAATTGACAAAACCAAATTAGATATGCTGCAGAATCTTGCAGAAAAAGGCAATGGAAAAAGTGCGTCAGACATGATGCCATATTTAATGAGTGCTGCCGCTTCCGGAAAAAAGAATGGACTGCATTTTTCACAAAATGAAATTTCAGCGGTCCTTGAAGTGATGAAAGCAGGAAAAACACCACAAGAAGCGTCCAAAATTGACCGTATTGTAAATCTGATGCGTATGATACACTAATAAATATCCCCCCGGACGATCATACATAACGTCCGGGGGGATTCTGTTGTCTGTATATTATTCCTGCATGGACAGAACTGTTCGATTCTGCCAGATGTAGGTGATCAGAGAAATGATGGTCAATGCAAGTGACAGCCAGATAAAAATCTGTTCGAGTATAACAAAGATACCATCAAAATGAAGTATCAGCAAAATGATCATGATCATCTGGGAAGCTGTTTTAAATTTTCCCCAGTAGTTTGCAGCAATTACAATACCATTTTCGGCAGCAATAAGGCGAAAACCACTGATAATAAATTCACGTGCAATGATAATGATGACGAACCACGCAGGAAGACGTTTGAGGTCGATCATACAGATCATTGCAGAGCATACAAGCAATTTATCGGCCAGAGGATCCATAAATTTACCAAAGTTTGTAACAAGATTGTTTTTACGGGCAAGATATCCGTCAAACCAGTCAGTAACGCTTGCGACTACAAACAGAACCAGAGAAATATATCGATTAGCTTCTCCGCCCCATCCGGTCAGAAGAAAAACTACAAGAAAAGGAACGATAATCATTCTTGCAACTGTAAGTTTATTCGGTGTATTCATCAGCCAACTCTCCTATCAAATCGTATTCCATTGCGCCTGTTACTTTTACTTTTGCAAAATCACCTGTAACAAGCAGTTCTCCTGTCTGAACAAACATATATCCATCCACCTTTGGAGCATCTCCGTAGGTACGTCCGATATAGGCACTTTCGCCGGAAACCTTTCCTTCGATCATAACAAGTAATTCCTGACCGATACGGTCAGTTCCTTTTTCCAGGGAAATTTCCTGCTGCAGTTCCATGATCTCATCACGGCGTTCTTCTTTGAGTTCTTCTGGCACCTGTCCTTCCATTGTTTCGGCAGGCGTTCCCTCTTCTGGTGAATACGTGAAAACTCCAAGACGGTCGAATTCCATTTCATCAACAAATTCCATCAGTTCCTGATGGTCTTCTTCTGTTTCGCCCGGAAAGCCTGTGATAAGTGAGGTCCTGAGAACAATATCCGGGATCTCTCTGCGCAGCTTGGTGATGATTTCTACAAGCTGTGCTTTGGAAGTGCGACGACCCATACGTTTCAAAATACGGTCGCTTGCATGCTGAATCGGGAGGTCAAGATAATGGCATATCTTTTTTTCCTCTTTCATGACCTGGATCAGTTCATCATAGATTTCTTCCGGATAACAGTAAAGAACACGGATCCAACGGATCCCTTTAACCTGGCAAAGTTTCTTAAGAAGGATATGCAGAGTTTTTTTGCCGTAAAGATCAGTACCATAGACGGTTGTTTCCTGTGCAACGAGAATCAATTCCCTGACTCCCTGGGAAGCCATATACTCAGCCTGCTTCAGAAGACGTTCTTCGGGAACACTGCGAAATTTACCTCTCAGTGAAGGAATGATACAGTAGGTACAATGCTTATCACAGCCTTCAGCAATCTTAAGATATCCGAAATGTCCACCAGTGGTAATGACTCTGCGACCGGAATCTTCCGGGAGATCATTAATATCTCTGAATTCATGAAAAACATGACCTGCTTCTGCTTCATTTAATGCTTTGACGATATCTCCATAGGAAGTAGTTCCAAGAACAGCATCCACTTCCGGAATTTCTTCCGTGATTTCTTCTTTGTAGCGCTGGGCCATACAACCGGTTACGATCAGTGCTTTGCAGGTCCCGGCTTTTTTGTATTCTGCCATTTCAAGAATCGTATTAACGCTTTCTTCTTTGGCATCATGAATAAAGCAGCATGTATTGATGACAATCGCATCTGCTTCTTCTTCAGAGTCTACGATTTCATGACCGTTTCCGGTAAGCAGTCCAAGCATTTCTTCGGAATCTGCCAGATTTTTATCGCAGCCCAGTGATATAAATAATACTTTCATATATTCTCCTGATAGACGTAATCAGAAGACTTTGCGTCTTCTGATTACTCTGGTTTACTGGTTGTTTTCGGTTGTTTCTTCGATATTCTCAACAGCCTCTTCTGCAACCGGCTGTGTTTTTACTGCATCTTCTTCCTCGCCGGAGGCAGCTACGATCTTAACTTCACCCTTATAGAGCTCATCAATCGCTATAGAAAGAGGTTTCTTACCAGCAGTGTTAGGTACCAGTGGTTCTGCGCCTGCAATCAGCTGTCTTGCTCTTTTGCTGGTTGCAAGAACCAGTGAGTAACGGCTGTTCAGCATCATTGTGTTGTCATCTTCCTCTGCATTGTTGTTGATTGCCTGAATAAGTTCAGAATATGATGGATGTATCATATTATTTATCTCCTTTCATAAAGATCCGGGCTTCTTCCTGGATCGTGTTGATAAGTTCTTCGTTGCGCTGTGCCCGACAGCGTTCGCTCAAAATAATCTGATGAAGCTGGTCGACACAGTCTTCAACCTGATCATTGATCAGAATGTAATCATAATTATTCATTCCCTCTGATTCTTCTGCTGCACGTCTGAGACGAGATGCAATCACATCAGCCGTTTCTGTACCACGGCCTGTCAGACGGCTGCGAAGTTCTTCAATCGTAGGTGGGGTTACAAATACCAGAACTGCTTCCGGAATTTTCTCTTTGATCTTCATTGCACCCTGAATTTCTATTTCAAGAATTACGTTTTTTCCCTGAGAAAGCATATCTTCTACATAAAACCGAGGAGTTCCGTAATAATTACCCACGTATTCAGCATGTTCGAGAAGCTGATCTTCCTGAATCATAGCTTCTACTTCTTCTCGTGTTCTGAAAAAATATTCAATACCATCTCTTTCGCCTTCACGAGGTTTCCGTGTTGTTACAGAAATTGAAAGCGCATAATTATCATATTTTTCTAGAAGACGTTTCATTACCGTACCTTTGCCGGCACCTGAAAAGCCGGAAACAACTGTTAAAACACCTTTACTCATGTTCCTCTTCCTTTTCTTCATAATTATTAGCTTCCGCAAAACGCCGGGCAATCGTTTCCGGTTGAAGTGCGGATAAAACAATATAATCATCAGAGGTTACAATAACGGCTTTCGTCTTACGGCCCTGTGTTGCATCGATCAGAGAACGGGTTCCCTTGATGTTCTGGATCATTCTCTTTACTGGTGCTGCATCAGGACTGACAACTGCAACGATCTTACGGGAATTAACTACGTTTCCAAAGCCGATGTTGATTAATTTTGCCAAAGCTGTATTCTGCCTCCGTTATTCTATATTCTGGATCTGTTCACGGATCTTTTCAATCTCTGTCTTAAGATCGATTGCGATATTGGAAACTTCCAGATCATTTGACTTGGAAAGGATCGTATTTGCTTCGCGGTTCATTTCCTGTGCCATGAAGTCCATTTTGCGGCCAATACCCTCTGATTCCTGAAGGATCTTCTGCATGCCATGAATATGGCTGTGCAGTCTTACGGTTTCTTCATCATTGCAGATCTTGTCTGAAAACAAAATAACTTCTGCTGCGATACGATTATCATCAATCTGGGAATCTTCCAGAAGTTCATGTACTTTCTGTTCCAGTTTCTCCCGATATGCCAGAACCACCTGCGGGGATCGTTTTTCAACCAGAGATACTTTCTGATCAAGACCTTCAAGCTTGGCAAGCAGATCTTCTTTCAGATGATTTCCCTCTCTGATACGTGCTTCTACGAATTTGGTACATGCTTCCTTTAATGGATCTGAAAGCAATTTCCATAGTTCTTCCTCGTCTACAGACTGTTCTTCCATGCTCAGAACTTCCGGATATCTGGATAAAGTTGTTACTCGAATATCATTTTCCAGATGAAACTCTTCGGCCATCTGATTCAGATAACGGAGGTATTCTGCAGCCAGTTCTTTGTTATATTTCAGAGTATAATCACTGGAAGTATAGTCTTCATAAATGATAAACACGTCTACTTTGCCGCGCTGCATGTATTGCTTTAAAAGATTTCTGACCTGACCCTCCAGCATATTGAAACGCCGTGGCATTTTGATGTTCAGATCAAGATATCGGTGATTGACTGATTTCAGTTCAACCGTTATCTTACACTGACTGGTTACTTTTTCTGCGTGGCCGAAGCCTGTCATACTTTTTATCATAAGCTCTCTCACTTTGCAAGTCTCTTTTTTTACATACAGATTTATTATAGAGCATTCTAAAAATGTAGTCAATTCGTTTTTTTTATAAAATAATTTATAAACAGTCAAATACCCACGTTGACATTTCCATACTGCCCGCGTTACAATGATTCCGATGAAATATAAGGGGGAATCATATATATTATGAAAGAAAAAATCAAACACTTTTCGCTGCTTACAGTCAGTACTCTGATCATGGCAGTAGGTACATATTTTTTCAAGTTTACGAATAATTTTACATTTGGCGGAATTACAGGCCTTGCAGTTCTGGTTGCTGATAAAACATCCATTTCGGCCAGTGATTTTTCTTTTATTGTAAATATGCTGTTGCTTATATTGGGCTTTATTGTACTGGGAAAAAAATTTGCTGCCAAAACAGCGTATTGCAGTATCCTTTTGTCAGTTGTTCTTTCTACATTGGAACGAGTATGTCCGATGGATCATCCATTGACTGACCAGACTATGCTGGAACTTTGCTTTGCAATAGCTCTTCCGGCACTCGGATCGGCAATTCTTTTTAATATTGGTTCTTCCAGTGGCGGTACGGATATTATTGCAATGATTCTTAAAAGATACAGCAGTTTCGATATTGGTAAAGCTCTTCTTGTGACGGATATTCTGATCACAGTTGCAGGATGCTTTGTTTTTGATATTCAGACCGGTCTTTACTCATTCCTTGGACTGACGATCCGTTCCTTTATGATTGATAACTTTATTGAAGGATTTAATCTGTCCAAATATTTTAATGTGGTCTGTGATGAACCGGAATCAATCTGTGATTTTCTTGTGCATGAACTTAACAGAAGTGCAACAGTCGTTCATGCACAGGGGGCTTTTTCCGGAAAGGATAAATATATTGTATTTACTGTTCTCAGCCGGCCTCAGGCAGTACGTCTTCGTAACTATATTAAAGAAAATCAGCCGAACGCATTTATGCTGATATCCAATACCAGCGAGATTATCGGAAAGGGATTTCACAGTATCTGATCATATGTTTAAAAATCATATTTATTTAAAAGAAATTCTATCAAAGGAGAAAATGAATGGCATTTGATGGTATCACTATTGCAGCAATGGTGCAGGAATTACATAAAAATCTTGACAACGGCAGATTTAATAAGATCGCGCAGCCTGAGTCGGATGCATTGATGATTACAGGAAAAGGTGCGAACGGACAATGTCGTTTATTTATATCAGCAAGTCCCTCTCTTCCGCTTATTTATTTTACTGGCAAAAACAAACCAAGTCCACTGACAGCACCAAATTTTTGTATGCTTCTTCGCAAGCATCTGAGCAGCGCACGAATTGGAAGTATATCTCAGCCTGGCCTGGAGCGTGTTGTAGAATTTGAGCTGGAACATTTGAATGAACTTGGTGATCCATGTAAGAAATATCTTATTGTCGAACTGATGGGAAAATACAGTAATATTATTTTCTGCGATGAAAACAGGATGATTCTTGACAGTATCAAACATGTGTCTTCGCATATGAGTTCAATCCGTGAAGTTCTGCCGGGAAGGGATTATTTCCTGCCGCAGACTCAGGAAAAATATGATCCGCTGACGATCACAGAAGAAGATTTCCGAAATGCTGTATGCAAAAAACCATGTAATATTGCAAAAGCAATCTATACAACCCTGACAGGTATCAGTCCGCTGATTGCCGAAGAAATCTGTTATCGTGCCTCGATTGATGGAAATGATGCCGCACAGTCCCTGGACGAAAATGCCTCTGTACATCTGTATCATACATTTAAAAGACTGATTGAACAGGTACAGGAGGGAGATTTTTCCCCGAACATTATTTATTACGGTGAAGAACCTGTTGAATATGCAGTACTTCCACTTACGCAGTATGGACCGGATTATCACAGTGAAACATTCGAGTCTGTATCAGAAATGTTGGAGACTTATTATGCATCCAAAGAAATTCTGACCAGAATCCGTCAGAAGTCTTCAGATCTTCGAAGAATCGTACAGACAGCCCTGGAACGTAATCGCAAAAAACTGATCCTTCAGCAGAAACAAATGAAAGATACTGCCAAAAAAGATAAATATAAAGTGTATGGCGAGCTTATTAATACATATGGATATGGCCTTGAAGAAGGGTGTAAATCCTTTAAAGCACTGAATTATTATACAAATGAAGAAATCTCGATTCCATTGGATCCAGCTATGACACCAGGTGAAAATTCCAAGAAATACTTTGACCGTTACGGAAAATTGAAACGGACAGAAGAAGCTCTGACCGAGCAGATCGCAGATACGGAATCTGAGATAGAGCATCTGGAATCTATTTCAAATGCGCTGGATATTGCACGTGCAGAAAATGATCTGAGCCAGATTAAAGAAGAACTGACAGAATATGGATATATCAAAAAGCATTATTCGAACAAGAAAGGTCAGAAAGCACAGGCGAAATCGAAACCGTTCCACTACATTTCCAGTGATGGATTTGATATTTATGTTGGAAAAAACAATTTTCAGAATGATGAATTGACTTTTAAGATGGCAACCGGTAATGACTGGTGGTTCCATGCAAAAAAAATGGCCGGATCCCATGTTGTTGTAAAAACACCGGACGGTGAAATTCCGGACCGTACCTTTGAAGAGGCAGGCCGGCTTGCGGCTTATTATTCCAAAGGCAGAACTGCTCCAAAAGTAGAAATTGACTATATTCAAAAAAAACATGTCAAAAAGCCAGGTGGTGCCAAACCGGGATTTGTTGTTTATTACACGAACTACTCTCTCATGGCCGAACCGGATATCTCAAATATCAAAGAAGCCCCCCAGTCTTAACTGGAGGGCTTCTCTTGTGCGTATATATGATTTTTATTTTGCAACAAAGTTAACGATCTTGTTTGGAACATAGATTTCTTTGATCAGATTCTTACCTTCCAGGAAAGAAGCAATTCTCTCATCTGCTTTTGCTATCTCAAATGCTTTTTCTTTATCGCAGCCATTAGGAAGAACTACAGTTCCTCTTACTTTACCGTTTACCTGAACACCGATCTCTACAGTTTTGGCAATTGTTTTGCCTTCATCATATACCGGCCACGGAGCAACTGCAAGCAGTCCTTCTCCACCAAGGAATTCCCAGATCTCTTCGCAGAGATGTGGAGCAAATGGACTTAAGAGCTTGATAAAGATACTTAAATCCTCTTTTCCGATACGTCCTTCTGCGGTAATTTCATTGATCAGAGTCATCAGGCTGGCGATTGCAGTATTGAATTTCAGGTTCTCAATGTCGGAAGAAACCTTCTTTATTGTTCTGTGGAGCTTCATTTCAAGCTCATCAGAAACAGGCTCATCAGAGAGAATATCTGTCAGTCCGGCTACACGGTCAAGGAATTTTTTACATCCTTTAACAGAACTGTCGCTCCAAGGAGTTGCAGCACCATAATCACCCATGAACAGTACATAAGTACGAAGGGTATCAGCACCATATTCTTCTACGATATCAAGTGGATCCACAACATTTCCTTTGGATTTGCTCATCTTATCTCCGTCCGGTCCAAGGATCAGTCCCTGGATAGAACGTTTTGCATATGGTTCCGGAGTATTTACAACACCAAGGTCATACAGGAAGTGATGCCAGAATCTGGAGTAGATCATATGTCTTGTAACATGTTCCATACCACCATTATACCAGTCAACCGGCATCCAGTATTTCAGTTTGTCCATGTCAGCCAGTGCATGTGTGTTGTGTGGATCAGTATATCGGAGGAAATACCAAGAAGATCCTGCCCACTGAGGCATGGTATCTGTTTCACGTTTTGCTGCAGCACCGCATTTCGGGCAAGTGCAGTTTACAAAAGAATCAATCTTTGCAAGTGGTGACTGTCCGTCTTCACCTGGTTCAAAGTCTTTCACATCCGGCAGACGAAGCGGAAGCTCTTCTTCCGGAACAGCGACTACACCACATTTCGGGCAATGGATAAGCGGAATCGGCTCGCCCCAGTATCTCTGACGGTTGAATGCCCAGTCTTTCATCTTGTACTGAACACCAGCTTTACCAATACTCTTCTTCTCAAGTTCTTCCAGCATACGCTCGATAGAATCTTTTTTCTTTGTATAACCATTCAGGAATTCGGAGTTGACCATTTCACCGTCACCTGTATAAGCTTCTTTGGAAATGTCTCCACCTTTGATGACTTCGATGATGTCAATGCCGAATTTCTTTGCGAAGTCATAGTCACGCTGGTCATGAGCCGGTACTGCCATGATCGCGCCGGTACCATAACCCATCATTACATAGTCTGCAATGTAGATCGGGATTTTTTTGCCATTAACCGGGTTGATGCCTTCCAGACCCTGGATGCGTACACCTGTCTTGTCTTTAACAAGCTGTGTTCTTTCGAACTCTGTTTTCTTGGCACACTCATTGCGGTATGCAGTGATCTCGTCCATGTTTGTGACTTTATCTTTATATTTATCGATGATCGGATGTTCCGGAGCGATTACCATAAAAGTAACACCGAACAGAGTATCCGGTCTGGTTGTATAGATTTCAAGTTTTTCGTCGATTCCGTCAATATCAAAGTTTACAAATGCACCTTTTGATTTACCGATCCAGTGAATCTGCTGCTGTTTTACGTTATCCGGATAATCAACATCCTTCAGACCTTCAAGAAGTTTATCAGCATACTGTGTGATGCGCAGATACCATACATCTTTGGATTTCTGTACGACTTCACTGTGGCAGATATCACATTTACCGCCCTGGCTGTCTTCGTTGGAAAGTACAACTTTACAATGCGGGCAGTAGTTTACGAGAGTTCTGTCTCTGAATACGAGACCTTTTTCAAACATTTTGAGGAAGATCCACTGTGTCCATTTATAATAGTCTTCATCTGTTGTATCGATTACACGGTTCCAGTCAAAAGAAAAACCAACTTTCTTTAACTGGTTGGAAAATTTCTTGATGTTCTCATCTGTGATGATACGTGGATGTGTTCCTGTCTTTACTGCATAGTTCTCGGTAGGAAGACCGAATGCATCAAATCCGATCGGAAAAAGTACATTATATCCTTCCATACGACGTTTTCTGGAAATAACCTCAAGGCTTGAGTATGCTTTGATGTGTCCGACATGCATACCTGCACCACTTGGATATGGAAACTCTACCAGGCCATAGAACTTCGGTTTGTCACTGTTGTCCTTGGCTTCGAAGACTTTGCTTTCTTCCCACTTTGCCTGCCACTTAGGCTCAATCTTTTTAAAATTGTATTTCATTTCTATGGTTCCTCCAACATTGTTATCTAAAAATCAATTTTAATTCAAGACGTCCTGTTTGTCAATATTTCTATTACGGTACTGAAGCGGTGTATCTTGAAAACTGAAGTAGAATATAAAAAGCCCTTCATTTGAAAGTGAAGGGCTTGATTTTATAAATACAGATTATTCAGCAGCATCTAATTTGCTTGCTCTTGCTTCGATCTCTTTGGCCTGAATATCATTCGGAGCCTGTTCATAACGTGCAAATTCATAAGAGAAGTCTCCGCTTCCACCGGTCATGGAACGAAGTGTTGTAGAGTAGCCATAAATCTCAAGCTGAGGAACATCAGCCTCGATGATGGTATTTCCATTATGATCAGGATTCATACCAAGTACACGGCCACGGCGTTTGTTGAGGTCGCCCATTACATCACCTGTATATTTATCCGGAACAGTAACTTTCATGGATACGATTGGCTCTAAAAGTACTGGAGAAGCGTCCATAAAGCCTTTCTTGAAAGCAAGGATCGTTGCCATCTTGAATGCCATTTCTGAAGAATCTACCGGATGGTAAGAACCATCATAGAGCGTTGCTTTAACACCAACCACAGGATATGCAGCCAGAGGTCCTTTCAGGACGCATTCCTGCAATCCTTTTTCTACTGCCGGGAAATAATTCTTCGGCACAGCGCCCCCGACAACAATCTGCTCAAACACATATGGTGTTTCCAGATCACCGGATGGTTCAAAACGCATTTTGACATGACCATACTGTCCATGTCCACCGGACTGTTTCTTATGTTTGCCTTCTACATCGGAATTCTTGCGGATTGTCTCACGGAATGCAACTTTTGGTTTGGAAAGTTCAATATCTACTTTATAACGTTCTTTCAGTTTGCTGACTATAATATCAAGATGCTGGTCTCCCATTCCGTAAAGGAGCGTCTGTCTGTTGGCAGAATCATTTACAACACGGAGCGTCTTGTCTTCACTTGCCATTTTTGCAAGTGCCTGTGCGATCTTGTCTTCATCACCTTTCTTGACTGCTTTGTATCTCTTATAAGTATATGGCGTAGAAATTACAGCTTTCGGATAAAGAACCGGACTTGCTTTTGCCGCAAGACTGTCACCGGTCTGTACGCTTGCAAGTTTTGCAATGGCGCCAATATCACCTGCATGAAGTTCCGGAACTTCGAGAGGTTTGGAGCCTTCCAGAACATATAATTTATTGAGGCGTTCTTCTTCTCCTTTTTCTACGTTAAGGAGTGTATCATCTGATTTGATTACACCGGATGCAACTTTGATCAGAGAATATTTGCCAAGGAAAGGATCTACGATCGTCTTCCATACATAGGCGGATTTTGTTTTTGCAAAATCATAATTTGCTTCAAAGATTTCGTTAGTCTTCTGTGAGATACCGTTGCAGGAACGTTTATCCGGGCTTGGGAAATATCCACAGATGTCATCAAGAAGATTGGAGACACCGCGAAGATTGATCGGAGATCCCATACATACCGGAACAATACTTGCATCCTGTACATTTGTTGCAAGTGCTGCGGAAACTTCGGTTACAGAGAACTCATCACCCTCAAAATAACGATCCATAAACTCTTCGCTGGTCTCTGCTACAGACTCCATCAGGATATCATGATATTTTTCCAGATATTCATTCAGATACTCTGGAATATCACATGGTTCTTTACCTGCTTTGTCAATGTATTTACGACCTGCCTGTTTTACAACATTGACATATCCTACGAATTTACCATCTTCACGGATTGGGAAGTGAAGAGGTGCAATTTTTTTGCCATATAATTCAGTCAGATCCTCTACTACTTTTCGATAGCTGACGTCATCCATATCCATGTCTGTTACGAAGAACATACGCGGCAGTTTATATTTCTCACAGAGATTCCAGGCTTTCTGTGTACCCACCTGTACACCTGCTTTACCTGAAACAACGATGATCGCTGCATCTGCTGCACTGACAGCTTCCTCTACTTCACCCACAAAATCAAAATATCCCGGTGTATCAAGTACGTTAACTTTTACTTTATCCCACGGTACCGGAATCAAAGTAGTCGAAACAGAAAAATGTCTTTTGATCTCTTCTTTATCAAAATCACTAACGGTATTTCCATCCTCTACTCTGCCAAGGCGGTTAGTCATTCCTGCCAGATAAGCCATTGCCTCTGCTAATGTTGTCTTTCCGGATCCCCCATGTCCTAAAAGAACCACATTGCGGATTCGGTCAGTTCTATAAACGTCCATATGTAATACCTCCCTGTTTGTCTAATATGTTCATATTCTACTAAAATATCTCGCACTTTTCAAGTATTTTATATAATTTTAACAACATTTTTTATTCGAATTGTGTAAATTATTAACGAATTTACTGATTTTATGGCTTTGTTTGACATTTATAGTATATTCTTTTAAAATAAAAGCATAGTTTAACTTGGAAAGGATATCAAACATCATGAAAACCATTGGTTTTATCGGGCTTGGCCTGATCGGAGGATCTATCGCAAAAACGATCCGCAAATTTCATCCAGACTATCATATTCTGGCATATGCAAAACATAAAGAAACTCTGGCAGCTGCATTAAACTGTAATGCGATCGATGCTGTACTGGAAGAAAAGGATGAGCGATACCATACCTGCGATTATATCTTTCTCTGTGCACCGGTAGAATACAATATAGAATATCTGAAATATCTGAAAAATGTAATTTCTGATGACTGTATCATCACAGATGCAGGAAGTGTCAAAGGACCAATCCATAAAGCTGTTGAAGAACTTGGTATGGATCACTGCTTTATTGGCGGACATCCGATGGCCGGATCTGAACAGTCCGGATTTGAGCATTCTTCAGATCATCTGCTTGAAAATGCATATTATATTCTGACGCCAGGTGGTCAGGTGCCGCTTGAAAAGCTTACGGAATTCTCAGAACTGATTGATTCACTGGGCTCTATCTCTATGGTCCTGACTGCTGAAGAACATGATTTTATTACCGCAGGTGTCAGTCATCTGCCTCATATCATTGCTTCTTCTCTTGTTAATCTGGTAAATAAGCTAGATAATGAAGCAGAATATATGAAGACGATCGCAGCAGGTGGTTTTCGTGATATTACCAGAATCGCTTCCTCTTCACCTGTTATGTGGGAACAGATCTGTGTTGAAAATCATGAAAATATTTCATCCGTACTTGATGAGTATATCCGTATGCTGATTCAGATCCGTTGTTCCATCGACAATCAGGAAGCTGAAAACCTTTACGATATGTTCGCCAGATCCAGAGATTACCGAGATTCTATCGACGCTTCATCTTCCGGTCTGATCAACAAAACATATATGCTTTATATTGATATTGTAGATGAGGCAGGTGGAATTGCTACAATCGCTACAATTCTTGCAATGGAAGGAATCAGTATTAAGAATATTGGTATTATTCATAACCGTGAATTTGAGCAGGGTGTTCTGAAAATTGAATTTTATGAGCAGAATGCAATGGAAAAAGGCTGTGCGCTTCTGAAAAAACGCAACTACATAGTATATGAACGGTAGGTAATCATATGGAAATCAAAAAACAGACAAATTTAAAAGGTACTTTAACAGTACCGGGAGATAAATCCATTTCACACAGAGCAGTTATGTTTGGTTCTCTTGCAAAGGGAACTACATGCATCTCTCATTTCCTTGAAGGTGCAGACTGCCTTTCTACGATTTCCTGCTTTCGCAAAATGGGGATTTCAATAGAACGCAGAGAATCTGAGATTCTGGTTCATGGAAAAGGCCTTCATGGTCTTTCCGCTCCGGAGGGGCTACTGGATGTCGGTAACAGCGGAACAACTACCCGCCTGATTTCAGGCATCCTTGCGGGACAGAAATTTATTTCAGAACTTGATGGGGATGACTCCATCCGTACTCGTCCGATGAAACGTATCATGACACCGCTTGCTTCTATGGGTGCCGATATCATAAGCAAAAGAGGCAATGGCTGTGTTCCTCTTCTGATTCATGGTAAAGAACTTCATGCAGTTCATTATGATTCTCCGGTGGCTTCTGCGCAGGTCAAATCCTGTGTCCTTCTTGCCGGTATGTATGCAGATGGGATAACCAGTGTTACAGAGCCGTTTTTATCCCGTAACCATACAGAGATCATGCTGAATTATTTTGGTGCGAATGTAACATCCGAGGGAACAACAGCGTCTATTCTTCCAGAACCTGTACTGGAAGGCAGAGCTGTAAAAGTACCTGGTGACATTTCATCTGCAGCATATTTTATCGCAGCCGGACTTCTGACACCAGGAAGCGAAATTCTGCTGAAAAATGTTGGGATCAATCCAACAAGAGCCGGAATACTTAAGGTGTGTATGGATATGGGTGCTGACATTACCCTTCTGAATCAGAGTACGGAAGGGGAACCGACTGCCGATCTCCTGATTCGCACCAGCAACCTTAAGGGAACCACGGTTGAGGGTGCTGTTATTCCTACACTGATCGATGAAATTCCAATGATTGCGGTTATGGCTGCTTTTGCTGATGGAACAACTGTTATCCGTGATGCACAGGAACTCAAAGTCAAAGAATCTGACCGTATTACAGTTATGGTCGAAAATCTGAAGCGTATGGGTGCTGATATAGAGGGAACAGATGATGGTATGATCATTCATGGAGGAAAACCTTTGCATGGAGCTACCATTGATTCTCATCTGGATCATAGAGTAGCGATGTCTTTTGCTGTTGCAGGAACGATTTGTGATGGTCCGATGGAGATTCTGCATGGTGACTGTGTAAAGATTTCTTATCCGAATTTTTATCAGGATCTTTACAGCCTGGAAAACAAATAAATATCCAATCATAATACAGATAAAAAACTGTCATTTACATATAAATGTAAGTGGCAGTTTTTTTATAATCAGATGTATATGCTTTTACCGGGTGAGACACTCTATAATAGAAAACAGAATCTGAGTCATATGTAAGACTCGGATGAAATTTACAGGAGGTTATTATGAAGATTTTATTTTACGGAACCAAAGATTATGATCAGATATTTTTCGACAGGTTAAAGCCAGAATATCCGGATATTGAATTTACATTTCTTGAATCAAACTTATATAAAGAAACGGCATCTCTGGCCGCAGGATATGATGGAATCTGTGCGTTTGTAAATGCTGATCTTGGAGAGGATGTCATTGAAGAACTGAGACATCAGGGAATACGACTGATATTGATGCGCTGTGCAGGATATAACAATGTGGATCTGAAGAAAGCTGCAGAATGTGATATAAAAGTTCTTCGTGTTCCCGGATATTCTCCTGAAGCAGTTGCTGAACATGCTATGGCGCTGGTACTTACTGCAAATCGCCATACCCATAAAGCATATATCAAATGTAGAGAAAATAACTTCTCGCTGAACGGTCTTATGGGCGTAAATCTGTATGGAAAGACAGCGGGAATCGTGGGAACCGGAAAGATTGGACTTGCGATGGCACGAATCTGTAAAGGATTTGGAATGAAAATCGTTGCTTATGATCTTTATCCTGACGAAAGTTACGGACTGAATTATGTTTCTATGGACAGACTACTGGCAATCAGTGATCTGATCAGTCTGCACTGCCCTCTTACACCGGAAACGCATCATATGATAAATAAAAAATCGATTTCCCGGATGAAGGATGGCGTAATTCTCGTAAATACTTCACGCGGAGGACTGATCTGTACAGAAGATCTGATCGCCGGAATCCGAGATCATAAATTCTGGGCAGTGGGGCTTGATGTTTACGAAGAAGAAGCTGATTTTGTGTATGAAGATATGTCCGAATATATTTTAAAGACTTCCACCGTACAGCGACTGCTCTCTTTTCCAAATGTTGCGCTGACATCACATCAGGGATTTTTTACCGAAGAAGCTCTGACCAATATTGCAGAAACAACCTTGCAAAATGCAGAAGCTTTTCGGACAGGAATGGAATTAAAAAACGAAGTCTATTTATAAAAAGCTTCTTTCAGAATACGGATTTCTTCTGTCCATCCAGCATCATCATTTGGGGTCTCAAGGATAAAAGGGATTTCCCGCAAAGCCGGATGTTTTATTATACGAACAAGAGCCTCCATGCCAATTTTTCCCTCTCCTATTCTGGCATGGCGGTCCTTGTGGCTTCCACAGTCATTCAGACTGTCATTTAGATGAATGGCTTTTAAATGCTCCAGGCCAATGATATGATCAAAATCATTTAAAACACCATCTAAATCATGTACAATATCATATCCTCCATCCCAGACATGACAGGTATCCAGGCAAATTCCCATTTTGCTTTTCTTTTCTACGAGATTCAATATTTTTCTGAGTTCTTCAAAATTTCTACCAACTTCCGTTCCTTTACCGGACATTGTTTCCAGTAAAACAGTGGTTGTCTGTTCTTCCGTAAGAACATCGTTAAGAATTTCAGCAATTTTCTGAATACCAATTTCACTGCCCTGCCCTACATGGCTTCCCGGATGAAAATTATAATAATTTCCCGGTGTATATTCCATTCGTCGAAGATCATCTGCAAATGTTTCACGTGCAAAAGTTCGAAGTTCTTCTTTTGCAGCGCAGGCATTTAACGTATATGGTGCATGTGCAACGATCTTTCCAAAATGATTTTCCTGTGCAAGTACAAGAAAATTCTGAATATCTGTTTCATCAATGGCTTTTGCTTTACCTCCTCGGGGATTTCTTGTGAAAAATGCAAACGTATTTCCTCCATTTTTTATAATCTGCCTTGCCATTGCTGTATACCCCTTAGATGATGAAGTGTGGTTTCCAATATATAAAACAGTCATATTGCTTCTCCTTCTAATCTTTTTGTATTCTTTATATTAAAATGATTGACGGAATCTGTCAAACTTCTTATACTCTTTTTAAATAGAATTTTTTGTCGAATTTTGCAAATAATTCCAGACAGGAAAGGGAGTATATAATGAATCAGACCGGCAGACATTCAAAAAAGCGTAAAAGAAAAATGGTAAAGAAATCGAGATATTATCGTGAACGTCAATTGCGAATTCTATATATCGGAATTGGTGCAGGCATACTACTTATTCTAATCTTAAGTTTTGCAGTAAAAGGATGCAATTCTCGAAAATCAAAAGCGGCTTCTTCAAGTAAAGCAGAAAACATCAGCCAGACAGGATCACTCACTGTCACACCAGAACCGAAGATGGATCCGGTATCATTAACACTCAGTGTTGTCGGTGACTGTACATTGGGAACTGATGAAAACTTCGATTATGATACCAGCCTGAATGTATATTACGAAAATTATGGCGCGGACTATTTTATGGCAAATGTAAAAAGTATTTTTTCTGCGGATGACCTGACAATTGCAAATTTTGAAGGGACTCTTACAGAATCTACGGAACGTGAGGATAAACAGTTTGCTTTTAAGGCACCTGCTTCCTATGCAGATATACTTACATCAGGCTCTGTAGAAGCTGTTAATACAGCAAATAATCACAGCCACGACTATGGTGAGGAAAGTTTCAATGATACATTGAAGGCTCTGGATGCAGCGAATATCATTCATTTTGGCTATGATGAGACTGCCGTTACAGAAGTGAAGGGTGTCAAAGTAGGGCTGGTAGGAATCTATGAGCTGAATGATCATCTTGGCCGGGAAGAACAGCTGAAACAGAATATTGCCAAAGTAAAACAAGATGGTGCACAGCTGATCGTTGTTATCTTTCACTGGGGAAATGAGAAAGAGGAAGTGCCTGATGATAATCAGAGAACACTGGGACATCTTGCAATTGATGAGGGTGCCGATCTGGTGTGTGGACACCATCCACATGTTCTGCAGGGAATCGAAGAATATAAAGGTAAGAATATCGTATACAGCCTTGGAAATTTCTGCTTTGGTGGAAATGCATATCCAAGTGATATGGACACTATGATTTTCCAGCAGACATTTACAATTGACCAGAACGGTGTAAAAGATGACAATGTGACCAATATCATTCCATGCTCCATCTCATCTGATTCTGATTATAATAATTACCAGCCAACTCCTGCTGAGGGCGAAGAAGCTACTCGAATCATGCAAAAGATCCAGGAAAGAAGTTCCTGGATCAAGGATGGTACAGTAAGTGATTCTGAAGAAGGTACAGAATCAGATGAAGAATATGATGAAAATTCAGATTCGGTTACAGATTCTGATGAAACTGAGGATCCAGAAGCCTGATCTCAGGAATTTTACTTACTGTATTCAGAAGCTCCTGCAGAAATTCCGTAACCAGAGGATGCGCATTTCGCTGGTCATTCATAATTGCATAGCAGGTACGATACTCCGGACCGTTTTCAAGAGAAACGATCCGGCAGTTTTCGTTTTCGGCTAATTTATGTCCAAGAGTTGCCGGCATGATTGCCCAGGCATCTTTCAGATCAAGCAGCTGACGCAATAATGCCATATTATCCAGCATAACTTTGACTTCCGGATCATTCCCGAACCAGTAATCATGCCACATGAGAAAAGTATTGCTCCATGGAATATAGATCTCATCGGTGCTGCTTAACTGAGACGGAAGAATCCCATCCTGATAGGAAGCATCTTTGTGACACACAAATACAAGCTGTTCTTCAAAAAGTGGGATTGTCTGAACCTTTTTGAAGAAGTGAGGATTGGTGATCAGGCCAAGATCCGCTTCTTTGTTTTCGACAGATTTATAAGAAAGATTTGACTGCATGGTGTTGATGTGCAGACTACATTTTGGATGATTCTCCAGAAAATTTTCAATTACCTGAGGCATAAAATAAAAATTCAGACTGTCTACGTTGACGATTCGAAGCTGTGTAGATGGCTGCTCGAATTTAATCTTTCCGGTCTCAATCCATAACTGTTCCCATTTCCTGGCAATTGGTACAAAACGCTGGCCGGCATCTGTCAGTTCCAGTGTACGGGATCCTTTTCGGCGTATGATCAGCTCTGTCCCCAGCTCTTCTTCCAGTGCTGACAGACGATGGCTTAATGCCGGCTGTGATACAAAAAGGCTTTCTGCTGCCTTGGAAAGAGAGGGACTGGATGCTATGGTAAGAAATGTGTGTATATCCTGGTACGTCAATGCATTTTCCTCCATATATAAAACTATATAATATAAACACGATTTATATTATATAGATAAAATATCAATTTTACAATATATATAAGCAAGATTATAATAAAAACCGAAAAAAAAGAAAAGGAATGATTTTAATGGATGAAGCAACCTTGGAACGCAGGCTGCATCTGAATATGACTCTGATTGGTGGATTTATGGTCGGATATGGTGTTATAAACCGCCACGATATACTTGGATCTGCACAGACTGGAAATATGGTTTCGTTGGCTATGGATGCCGTGGGACATGCAGATGAGGAGTGGTTTTTCCGTATCATAGCTTTGGTAATTTATATTGCATCGGTATCGTTGACGGTGATCATCTCTCATAAGATCTCAAAGATGAGTCAAAAAAGACTCAGTATTCTGATAGATGGAGCTGTTTTGCTGATCATTGGTTTTTATCCGGCAGAAATGAATCCATTTGTTGCTCTGTTTCCAATCTTTTTTGCTTCAGCTTTTCAATGGTGTTCATTTAAAGGTGCAGATGGTTTTGCAAGTTCCAGTATTTTTTGTACCAACAATCTTCGTCAGTGCGTAACAGGATTTACAGAATATCTGTGCAGCAAAGATGAACAGTCTCTTCACAGAGGGATTTATTTTGGAAAAGTACTGCTTAGTTTTTATGGCGGCGTTGCCGTTTCCTTCCTGGCAACACAGATTTTGGATCTGAAGGCTTCCTGGATTGGAATTCTTCCAACTGTTTCTGCGTTTCTATTATGTAATGCAGAGTATGGAATATGTAAAGTAAAAAAAGAGGATATCCTCAAGGCTTCTGCCTGAGAGGATATCCTCTTTTAAATTAAGACTCAATTATCACGCTTTTGATCTCAGCTGTTATGTTATGCTGCATCATCTTCTGCAGTAGTATCTGTGTCCGTGTCTGTATCCGCATTTTCCTCTTCTGCTGGCTGTGAAGCGCTTTCAACTGCTGCTTTTAATACATTTTCAAGCTGGGAAGCCAGTTCATCTGGAACACCTGCTGCCTTGACATTAGCTAGGAAAGTATCCCAGTTTATTTCTGTGAGATATTCGGTCATAGCCTCATCATCTGTTGCATCGTAAGTTTTGTCAAGAGAGGCAAAATCCGGAATTTCAACACCTTCACCATAGGAACCTGTGACAGACAATGTTGCCAGTGCTGCACCAGATGTTGTCACTGTCAGATCCAATGTAGATGTATCTGCATCTGCATCAGATGTAAGTTTAATAACTGCACCAAATCCAGCCAGCATATCTGTTGCGGAAGTATCTGTATCATCTTCTGTGCTTTCTCCCGCTTCTGAATCGTTGCTGTCTGTTTCTGCTACAGGGAAGGAAATATTAAAGGTTCCGTTGTAATATCCTGCTTTTGCAGGTTTCGTTTCCAGATTCTCTACGTTGATATCAACAGTTTCTGTGCCGTTTACCGCAAGGATATAATCTCCATTCAGAAGACCATCTGCTGTTTTGCCATTTCCTGTAAACGTGAAAGAGGAATCATCCGCTGCAAGCTCAAGCAGTAATGCAGAATCTTCTCCTTCAGAAGGTGCTTTCCAGGTAAAGACAGGTGTCGTATCAGGACCATCCGTTATACTAAACTGACGACCTACGATCTTACCATCTCCGTTCACCCATACTTTGGAGGAAAATACTTCGCTCTCAGTGGATTCTTCGTCATCTCTATTCATATCATCCAGTGCATCTGTGATTAAATTCTGGAAATCTTTGTACTGGTCTTCACCATTTGATGCATCTTCTGACCACTGGTCAAAAAGTGCTTTGATCTCCTCATCATCTTTGGCTGTTGTCAGAACTTTTTCGACGATTGTATACGCTGATTTTTCAGAAATAATACCTTCATATGCGGTGCATTCTTCGCTGATACCATCTACGGATACACTTTCTTCTACAGAAGAACCTTCTTCAAAACTGTCAATTATAATGCTTCCATAACGATCGAGCAGTGTAGAAAGTGTTTTGGAATCCGGGAGCACAGAAGTAAGATCTGAAAGTGTTGTCATGTAAGTGTTCAGGAACTTCTGTTCTTCTTCTGAATTTTCTTCAGAATCTGAAGAAACAGGAGCTTTCATATAAGAATCTGACAATTCCGGAATCTGAATATATTCCATCATATTTGCAAGATCCATAAATACGTTAAAATCACAGAGTTTGTTATCATTCAGAAGAACAGAAGACACGATTGCTTCGACACCATCTTTGATGGAAATATTACTGTCCAGGCTGATGTTCTGCAGCCAGGAAACATCCATTCCACCCATAAGTGCACCAACCAGAGCACGTCCGGTATCCTCTACTTTAAGGGTTATATTACTTTTACTTCCGGCGGCAGATTTCTTGTAATTTTCGAGATAAGTATCCCAAGTTTCCGGAAGACCGTCTGTGAGTTTGTTAAGGGCAGCCTTTTCTGTTTCCTGATAGGAACCTGCTGCAAATGCTGTACTGCTTCCTGAGAGGATCAGGGATGCACCTAAGGCTGTTGCAGCCGATTTTTTTAAAATCTGTCTGGCTCGATTCATGATAAATCTCCTTCCATTTTGCGATTTATGTAGATATATAAACATATTACCATGATTCTGTCGAATATACAATCATATATCTGCCTTGTTTTCAGAAAAAACTCCGGAAATTCCCGCTATTTCAGGAATTTCCGGAGTTTTTCTTAAAGACATTCCACAAGCATCTCAGATGCTTTTTCCAACATTTTGGCGAAACATTCCGGTTCTGTCAGTGCTTTGCCCTTGTCTGCGTCAATACAGCCAAGCAGTACACGGTAAGCATCGTTTTCCGGATATTTTTCACAGATAATCCTACAAAGTCTGGATGCAGCTTCTGTCAGTCTGAGTGGTCCATAACTTGCAGGTTCTTCCGGCAGTGCTTTTGCACTTGTAATCAGATAGACAAGTAATTCAAATTCTGGATTATTCATGATTCTCCTCCTCTGATTCTGTAATATGATCAAAAAAACATATCTCTTCTAACGGAGAACGTTTGGGGCAACGTGGTTCGCCCTGGGGATATCCGATCGACATGAGCATTTCAATACGATATCGTTCAGGGAGGTTCAGAATCTTACGTATCGCAGTATCATTATAGGATTTGATTGCGCATGTCCCGAGTCCTAATTCAACAGCTTTGAGCATAAGATTTTCAGCAGCCATGGAAGCATCCATCAGACAACCGTACACTTCTGAATTTTTACCACCCTTTCTGGCTGCTTTCTGCATATCGGAACAAATCACAAGGATGACCGGAGGCTTGCCCGAAAGTCCCGGACTAAAGAGATCAACTTTTTCTTTGAGCTGCTGATCTGTGATGAACAGAAATCTCCATGCCTGCAGATTACTGGCTGAAGGCGCCTGCTGAGCCGCATCGGCCAGAGTAAGCAGTAAGGATTTTTCTACAGGATCAGGACGAAAAGACCGGATGCTGTGACGGCCCATAATAGCTTCGTTTAATAACATATCTTTATTACCTTTCTGGCTGCATATGGCCGGTTATTATAAGTTTAAGCTATATTATTTTTTTCTGAGATATTCGAAATAAGCAAACATACCTTCTGCCATAACCGGGTCAATAACCGGAAGTCCGGTCTCTTTTTCAAGATCTTTGGCAATGCCGATTGTTGCAAGTCCGGTGCAGGCAAGAGCAATTACTTCTGCACCCTGTTCTTTTAATTTCATACCCAGCTTCAGTACACTTGCTTTTCCTTCCGGAGTCATCAGATCCAGTGTGCTGTGTACACCTTCTGGTCTGCCGAGAATCATCTGCTCAGGAATCATTCTCATATATGCCTGAGGTGCATAGTCTGTAATTCCGAGTACACCAATCTTGCTTCCATATTTGAGAGCCAGTGCTACAGTAGTCTCACCGCCGCCGGTAACAGGAATGTCCGGGAGAACTTTACGGATCTCTGCAACACCCGGATCATCTGCACAGCTTACGATGATCATATCTACATCCGTAAAGGAACGTGCTGTTTCAACAATTTTGGGAAGGGCAATTTCACCGAGTTCAGGGCTGTGTATTCCTTCATACTGATCTGGAATGCATTTGGTTACTACCTCCAGTTCAGGGAAATATTCCATAATCTGTCTTCCATGTGACTGAAGCACTTCTTCATCTTCAGTTGTGAGTACACGGATCAGACCAACTTTAAACTTTTTATTCATATCAGTTCCTCCTGTCGTATTTTTATCAGTTCTGAAGTAAATCAGATAAGAAAAACACCGTTTTCGATTACTTTTGTATCATCCAGATATAGAGTCGGACGCAGGATGATTCCATCCATATGGCATTCTGCTTTGTTTGTTCCACCAAAAGAAGTGTTGGTACCAAAGGCAATATGAACCGTTCCATATACTTTTTCATCTTCAAGGATGATACCATTCAGAATAGCAGCTTCATTTGTTCCGATTCCAAGTTCACAGAGTGTTCCGTTGATTTCATTTTTCATGAGAATATCAAGATTTTCACTCTTCTCTCCTGATACGGAACGCAGCTTTCCGCCGGAAATCATCATGTGAAGCGGACTTTCAAGCTTACCAATGCCTACCATGGAACCGTCAATGATCATTTCTCCATCAGAACCGTCTTCGAGCGGTGCAATATAGGCTTCTCCTGAAGGAAGGTTTCCGCACTTTCCGGCTTCTCTGTATACACCAGGACTTGGAACACCATTTCTTCCATTAATATTGATGTTTAACACATAACCGTCTTTTTCAATGCGGGCGCGGGATGCTCCAGTCAGCATTTCTGTTACTTTTGCAGTTAGTTTTTCTACTTCATTGTAATCAGCAGTCATTGCACCACGTGAAAACATTTCTTTTGTGATACCAGGCATAGTAGCCACACGAGCACCTGCTTTGGCTGCTTCAATACGGGCATTCGTATGGGTCAGAGACTGTGCAGTCGGAACGATCACGACATCAGCTGCTTTCATTGCCGCTGCAATTGCTTTTGGCGGTTCCTGCCCGCTTACTTCGCGTTCTTTCATTACCATAAGCAGTTTTTCGCAGCCAAGATTTCCAGCTGCTTCATAAATAGCTTCACCAATCTCCTTACGGCTGTCATCTGTGATAATCAGTACTTCTTCTCCTGTTTTCACTGCAAGACAGGAAGTCAAAACGTCTTCTGCAATTTTCACTAAATTCTCCATTATTGATTTCCTCTTTTCATAAAAATAATTTCGGACATTTCGCCGGACTTATAAAGTACCCTGCGAAATGCCCGGTGAAATATTGCCTTTATTAATCTATATAAAAGCTGCTAATTCAGATATCTGTAAGTTCAGAAACAACTCTGGCAAGAAGGGTGCGTGGAAGAACAACCTTTTTACCTGTTTTTTCTGCAAACATCTTCTTCATTTCCTGTGTATATCCAATGCAGTCAAGAACGATCAGATCTGCTTCAAAATTCTTAATTTCTTCTGCTGCTTTTTCAAGAGCATCCCATTCACCATATGGTGAAGCGGAAACTGCTTTGACATGATCTACATATTTTTTCCATTTGTTTTCACACTGTTCAGTCTGAAGTGGTGATGGTGTCATACAGATAATATTGGATTTTTTGGTCATTAGCGGAACAAGACGGTTCAGTAGTTCACATGGATATATCATAGGGATTTTTCTGGTAGAAAGTGTTTCAGGGAAACTGCCTGTACAGAACATCATGATAAGACTGCATCCCTCGTCTTCCATACGGTTAATTGCGTCTTGAAGTCTTGGCAGAATATGACGCTCTGCAAATGTTACAGAACTTCCGTCTGTTAATCTGGATACCAGAACATAATCATCCTTGCCTGGAGCAAATTCTGCAATCTGTTCTTTTGTGAGACCGTCAAGACCGCCGGCCTGAACAAGTTCCAGTGAATCATCAAAGATATGTAAGATATCTGCGGTCACATCTATACGTGGTGCCTGTCCAATCGTAATTGCTCCTATTTTCATGTGAAATCCCCCTTATTATTCATTTCCGAGAGTCTGAAGATGTTTCATGCTTCCATACAATTTCTGAAGACGTGCATATTCATCTGCATCATAGAAGCTGCACTGCTTTCTTCCATATGCTTTGGCAACTTCCAACATAAATCTTGCAGCCTCTTCAACATCAGCAGCATGTGTTGCTCCTGTAGCACATCCAGGAACCATAGTTTCTGCTGTGATCGCAACACCTACAACTGGTGCATCTGTTGCTGTACATGGCTGAAGGATACTATTCAGATGATGAACATCATTTCCATATGGCGTGATATCCTGTGTTGCAAGAGGGAATACATATGGAAGGCGTCCTGTAGTGATCTGCATCAGATCAAGAAGATCTTCAGAAGTTCTTAATACATATCCTTCTTTTACTGTAGGAGAAATCGCAAATCCTCTAGTATTGATTACACGGTTTCCTTTTGTTGTGTCTACAACAAGCAGTGCATCCAGATCAGGAGAAACTTCTTCTTTATTTACCTGCGCCATTTCAACTGGAGATCCCATGAATGGAACCGGATCATGAGGGGCTGTCGGAGCATGTGGGCAGATATGTGTTGAGATAAATACATCACCGTCAAGATAATCTCCCTTGTTCTGCATATCAAGCAGCTTTGCTGCAAGAGCTACTGCACAGAGAGCACCGTCACCATCTGATACGAATCCGATACGTTCCGGACGTGCACCGATTCCACCAAGTCTTCCAAGAAGACCGATCGTTGGAGCGTCTCCACCGTTTGATTTACCATTTTTGCCAGGAATACGAACTTTAAGCATATCTGTGCTTCCTTTAGGTCCCACCAGTTCATAAACCTCAACGTTGGCATCCGCTTTGATTCCGAGAAGATATTCTTTTACTGCTTCTCCTGTTACGAATGAACTGTCAAGTACTTCGTAAGCATCTATGATCTGTTTCATTAACATGTTATTCCCTCCTGATTACTTATCCAGATAACTGATTAAGTCTTTTTTGATTACATCCTCTGTTGCTTTCAGCAATTCCGGCGCATACATGGTCGGCGAAAGTTTCAGATTCTTCTTGTCTGTGGTGATCACGTATACATCAAGGCCTTCTTCCATCATGGCTGTTGTTACAGGTTCACCTGTTTTTGCGTTGATCGTCATGATAAGATCCGGGAAAGTAGCAAGACGTTTACCACCTTTTTCTACAGTTGCATACTCATTCCAGAAAGTCATATCACAGCCGTCTACGGTTGCATAACCTACATCAAAACCTCCGGTTGTCTCAATTGAGAAATTCTGTACCGGACCTCTGGCAAGTATGCGTCCATTCAGGAAAGTACAGAGACTGTTTACACCCTCTTCTACGGAAGTTTCAAGTCCTTTTAAGAATGCTTTTCCTGTTTCAATTGCAAAGCTGACACCACCAATGGCACAATTTTGTCTTGCATAGGATACTTTAACCGGATTTCTTGCTACCGCAACCAGACCACCGGCTTCGATAGATGCAAGACGCACCATTTTAGAAGTATGATCGATATTTCCTTCAAAGAAACATTCAATATGATTTCCGGTATCCGGATTGCCGCCGACACATGCCTGAACGGTGGTATAATCAGGAATTTTGTGAAGATTCATACTTCCCATTACTCCTGTCGGATGTGCACGTCCGTTACACGGTGCGTCCACAACCGGAAGTCCTGTAACGGCAGCCTGAAGCCAGCCATTTACAGTAGCTTCTCCACCCTGCTCATTTGTGATGATGCCGCCAATATGAAAATCACAGTTTTTCTGAAGAATTTCAACTGTTTTAGCGATATCCTTTGGTGTCATATACTGATTCGCTGCATTCGGGGCACCGACCAGAGAGGCAGTTAACAGTACATCATCTTCATCCAGATCATCGATCGTGATCAGACGAAGGTCTGTATAATCAACTGCAATCTCTGCATATTTTCTGCCTTTTTTCGGATCACCGCCGCCACCGCCGCCGAGGATTGTACCCCCGGCGAGTGCAGCATCAAGGACATCTTTTGTAAGACGAATTCCTTTAGTTTTCATTTTAATACTCATCTCCTGCAATAAATATATTAAAATACCAGTCTTAAAATATTATTTCTTTTTGCCAAGTGATAGTGTAGCTGTAAAGAAACTGTACAGAGCAGCTCCGGCAAGGGAACCAGCACCCAGAATATTGAGTGTCTGCTCGTTTTCTTTGTTCTTCTTAACAAGAATATAACGAATAAGTAAAGCAATCAGGATTGTCAGACCGTTGATAGTAGATCCAACAAGAAGACCTGTTGCAAAAAGGATACCAACCTGTCTGGAACCGCCAAGGAACTGGATAATAGCACCCGGAATAGCCCAGATAAGCAGCCATTTGGCAACATCTCCGCCGGCACCTGCTTCAATCGTAGCTGCAAAAGTAGCATCAACCGGGGCAAAAAGGCCCTGGGAGAAGTACTGTTTTGCCATAATAGCTACGAGTATAAATGCTACTGTAAAGCCAATAATCTCGCTGATATACTGCTGCTTTCTTCCTTCAAGCTCAAGTTCCTGATCTTGTCCGCATCCACGAAGGATGTAACCACATTTGAGGTCATATGCCATATCAGAGAAAGCAGGACCTGTTGCGGAAGTATAAGCAACAAGAATTCCAAGTGGAAGTGACGGGAATCCGATCAACATACCTACGATAAGGAAAATAAGTGCTGTTGCAAATCCCGGGAACCATCCTGAATACATTGCAGAAATACCTACAATAAGCTCGGAAGCAATTGCTGCAAAAGCTGAGAAGATTACCCAGATGATCAGCTGAACAGCTCCCATTTCTGACCAGATACCTGTGATTACAGCCAGAAGAACTGCTACTACCAGATATGCAACATAACCACCGCCTAAGGCTTTTTTCATGTTTGCCATACTGGATGTAAATTTACCAGCTGCACTGTCTCCGTCACTCTTCTTGAACAGCATACGGCCACACTGGATAAGAGATACAAGGCCGGCACCAATCATAATACCGTGAGGCATGTATTTGAACATGTTTGAAGCCATTAAATCTGCACCTTCACCGAAGATATTTGTAATGACCGGGAAGCTGTGTCCGAAGATATCAATGATGAATCCATTTGTCTTAATGATACCGATTACAATTGATCCTACACCAAGAGCTGTCATAGCTGCAAAATCACCAAACCAGGAAACACCAAGAAGATCTGTAGGAATACCGATCATTTTACCACCGACACCGATAACCATACCTACAATAAGAAGAAGGGCTTTCTTTCCTTTTTCTACAACTGCGAGGATAGATTCTGCAGATGCAACTCCAGGAGGCCACGCTCCTTCTGCCGGAAACATTTCGCTGTCAAATGTTTTATAAAGAATTGTTGCATCAATGATGGTTGCAAGAAATACACCGACAAGCATAGGGTACATAAGATCCATTCTGCCCATGATAACCGGAACACCGATTGGAAGCAGGAAGCAGTTTGCTGCTGAAAATGTTGCACCTGAGATAGATGTCTGAATCATGTTCTGACAGTGGATACTCTGGTATTTCTTTAAAAATGCGATAGGTAAACGTGAAATGATAATTGCAAATAACGCTCCTACGATAGATGTGTTTGGTGCGACACCGGTACGTACGATAAGTTCAAGTCCGATAATTGCACCAAGTATGCTCATCACGATGTTCAAAATAAGAATATGTGGTGCATACGCTTTTGGATGTTCAGATGCTTTAATATGCATCTGTGTGTAATCCTTGTTTGTGTTACTAGCCATATTATCTCCTCCATTCGTAAAAAGTTCATGTGCTCATATTCCGGATAACAGCGGGCCAGAATACAAAATCAGCCGATGTAGGAATGCCCACATCGGCTTCACATTTATGATTTAAGATAATAACACTTTACATTGATAAAATCATCGGCTTGAAATCACTTTTTTTCGGCAAAACATTGTGCACGGTGCACATTTGTTTTTAATGTGCATACATTTTCATTTTTATAGCAAATTCCAGCTGTTCCATAGTTTCCGTATCATCCAGGCTGCAATGCAGCACTTCTTCGATCTTGCTGATACGATGCACCATAGTATTTCTGTGCAAAAAGAGGGATTCCGCAGCCAGTTTGCGAGAATTATGATTCTGAATGAGTGCCTCAAGAGTCTCGAGCAGCTGCGTATCATGTGCACGGTCATATTCCACTAATGGACCAAGTTTGTGCCTGATAAATTGGTGTACTTCCGTGTCTTCAGATATATGCAGCATAATACGATCATATTGAAGTTCATTCAAGAAAATACACTGCCACTGCTGCTTTCGGATCATGCGAATGCGAAAACCTTCTTTGAGCTTTTGATAAGTATCCGCCAGTTTAAGATAATCTGACAGGGGGTTGCTGATAATTGCAGAACATGCGCAATTATTAATCTCGACAGTTTTTTGAATCATATCATTTGCAATTGCATCAAGGAGTGTATCATTTATGGATATTCCCATGAGCGCAAAGCACATTTTTTTGTTACAGATTACAGCACTTCGTATATGATTTTTTTCAAGAATTCTGGAAATTGCTTTTGTCTGTTGTTCTTTTTTCATTTCAAGAAGAAAAGAATTTTGCTCAGTTTCCAGAGACAGCGCAATCACACGCACTGGTTCTGATGGCCATTGTAAGGAGGCTGTACGATATTCTGCCTCCTCTGGTTGTGTGATCTTACGGTTGATAAGATCAAAGAATAGCCTGTTATCAAGCTCTGATTTGTTTTCTTTTCCAATCTGATAACGAGTATCCAGTTCAATATTGCTTCTGGATTCTACGATTGCTGTCATGACAGGAAAAACAAGTTCCACAAAGCCAGCATTATTATCGAGAAAAAATAACGGAAGCTTCAGTTCATCCGCCAGTTGAAGTGCTTCTTTGGGAAAATCATCAAAAAAACGGGTTTTGATGGCAAGCGCAGATGCATTCACCTCATTCATATCGCGGATCAGGTTCAACAGTGCTTCTTTGTCATTTCGAATCGCATACCCGGTAGTGATCAGAAGCAGATGTTCCCTGAGCCATGGTTTGATATTCGGCTGTTCCATCATATCAAATACTTCTATCCTGCGCATGAGTCCTTCCTGACCTGCTACCAGGGAAGCAGCACCATTATTCCATATTTTTACAATATCTTTAACACGTAATTTCATTTATATATTCTCACCGTCCTCCTGAAGAAAGGTTATTTTAAAGTGAAATCAGACCAAAAAGTAATGGAATGATGAGCATGCAGAATAAAGTCGTTGTTACTACTGCCGTAGAAGCATATTCCTCATCCAGATGATACTGTTCCGCGATCATACTGGAAGTTGTCATGGATGGAGCTGCACTGATCAACATAAGAATCATACTTTCAACATTTGTAAGAAAATGACTGGAAATAAAATAAACAATCAATGGAATCACGAATAACTTTGTAAACGCAAGTACAAGGATAGATCTGTATTTAAAAATATTTGTGAGTTTCATGAATCCAAGACTGCATCCCAGATAAACCAGTCCCCAGCTGTAACAGGTGTTTCCAACAGAATCTATGGTGTTCATGATCATATCAGAAACCGGAATGTGAAAACTGGTCAGACATAATCCAAGTATGATAGAAATGAAAATCGGATTCATGATGATTTTTTTCCACGGGTTTTCTTTTTGTCCGACCCCCTTCGTAAATAATGCAAATCCAAGAGTCCAGACCAAGGTAGTATCTATGACCGAACAAATAGGAATATAAACATTACCTCCCTGATCGCCGAAGAGAGTCATGATCAGAGGAATCACAAGAAATCCATAATTACCGCCAACAGAACAACCACAGTGTACATTAGATGCTGTTCCACTTAAGTGGCAGATTCGGCTTCCAAGGATACCTCCTGCTGCCATGATGAAGTACATGAGAATCTGTGCAATGACCATATTGCCATAATGAGCCATTGTATAAAAGGTAGTCCGATTTTCCCAGATCAGCGAAATTGTCAGTGCCGGCAACGCAATCTTCAAAAGGAAACCGGAAATAGATGGCATGGCCTCTTTTTTGATTACACCAATGCGCGATGCGGTAAAGCCGATAAGTACAAGTAAAAGAAATCCTGCCATTTTGGGAAGGATTGCTATCATATAATTCATAATAACCTCCTCGAGTCATCCCGTCAGCCCTGCGCCAGGATGTTTCTGTGAACTTTGCGTCTGACAAAATAGAAACAGATTACCTGCATAAGGATTGTCAGAATCCAGGAGACAGGATATGAAATGAAAAGGAAAGAAAGGGATCTGTTATGAGGAAACAATCCAAAGATCCATATGATTCGTGTTCCAACGGTACCTATGATAGACAAAATCATTGGTACACCAGAATGTCCCATTCCACGAAGTGCACCGGGTATAAGATCCATGATTCCGCAACAGAAATAAGGTACGGTTGTATATGCAAGAATTTCAACCCCGCACTGGATAACATCCGGATCACTGGTATACAGACGCAACAATTCATTACCAAAAAAATAAGCTCCACATCCCAATGTAAAGGAAAATGTAAAGGATAGGATAATACAGTCAAGAAGCACTTTGTCCATACGTTTTGTTTTCCGTACTCCATAATTCTGACTGGTAAAGCTCATACAGGATTGTGTAACAGAGTTTACAGATACATACAGAAATCCAAAAATATTATTTGCTGCAGTATATCCTGCCATTGCAATCGAACCAAAAGAGTTCACAGAAGATTGCAACAAAGCATTTGACAGGTTGATGACGGTACTCTGAATACCAGCCGGAATGCCCACTTGAAAAATTTGTTTCAGATAAAAGCTTTTTATCGTGAGTTTTGAGAATCTGAGCTGATAGCTTCCTTCTGAACGGTAAAGACATCGTAATACCAGAATACAGGAGATGCACTGAGAAACAATTGTTCCGATAGCAACTCCGGCTACACCCATGTTAAAAACAATGACAAGGAGCATATTCAGACCTGCATTCGCAAGACCAGATATGATCAAAAAGATCAACGGACGTTTCGTATCTCCTACTGCTCTCAGAATAGCTGCACCATAGTTATAAAGCATAAAAAATGGCATTCCCAGAAAATAAATTCGCATATAGAGTGTGGACTGGTCAATAACATTATCCGGAGTACCCATGATTTCCAATGCAAGCCGTGAAAAAAGAAGTCCTACAACTGCCATGATCATACCGCTTACGAATGCCAGGGCAATAGCTGTATGTACCGTTTCCGACATTTCTTTGTTTTTTCCCGAAGCATAAAAACGTGCAGCAAGCACATTGGCACCAAGGGATATTCCAATAAATAAGTTCGTAAAAACAGCAATCAGCGCAGTCGTTGAACCAACTGCCGCAAGTGCCTCACTTCCTGTAAACTGACCGACGACGATGATATCCACCGCATTGAACATTAACTGAAGGATTCCGGAAAGCATCAATGGCAGGGAAAATGAAACCAGTTTGTCCATGATCGTGCCGTTACACATATCAATTTCATATTTGTTGTTTTTCAAAACTACTCCCCCTAAGTTTCTAATTCTATCAATTTCCATATGCCATTATACAGGTATGAATTTTCTTTTTCAAGCCATAAGCAAAACAGATCAACAAAAAGACCCCCACGATACAGTTTCCTGTAAAGTGAGGGTCGGTATTTCTCCGTTGGGACACAAATATTAGGCTATTTTAGTTTGCCCTATAACAACTCAACTTATGCATTCTTCTCAGCGATTGCTGCCTGTGCTGCTGCAAGACGAGCGATCGGTACACGGAATGGTGAGCAGGATACATAGTTAAGACCGATCTTATGGCAGAACTCTACAGAAGACGGATCTCCACCGTGCTCTCCACAGATACCTACATGAAGGTTCGGGTTAACCGGTCTTCCGAGTTCGATTGCCATCTTCATCAGTTTGCCAACGCCAACCTGATCAAGTTTAGCAAATGGATCGTTCTCGAAGATCTTAGCATCATAGTATGCGTTCAGGAATTTACCTGCATCATCACGAGAGAAGCCATATGTCATCTGTGTAAGGTCGTTTGTACCGAAGCAGAAGAAGTCAGCTTCTTTAGCGATTTCATCAGCAGTAAGAGCTGCTCTCGGGATCTCGATCATAGTACCAACTTCATACTGAAGGTCGGAACCAGCTGCTTTGATCTCAGCGTCTGCAGTTTCTACTACGAATTTCTTAACATATTTAAGCTCTTTGATATCGCCAACAAGCGGAATCATGATTTCCGGTTTGATTGCCCAATCCGGATGAGCATTTTTAACTTTGATTGCTGCACGGATAACAGCTGTTGTCTGCATCTTAGCAATTTCTGGATAAGTAACTGCAAGACGGCATCCACGATGACCCATCATCGGGTTGAATTCATGGAGAGAATCAATGATTGTCTTGATTTCTTCAACAGTTTTGCCCTGAGCATCTGCAAGTTTCTTGATGTCAGCTTCTTCTGTAGGAACGAACTCATGAAGCGGCGGATCCAGGAAACGGATAGTAACCGGGTTACCTTCCAGAGCTTCAAACAGTCCTTCAAAGTCTTCCTGCTGATATGGAAGAACTTTTGCAAGAGCTTTTTCTCTTTCTTCAACTGTTGTAGAGCAGATCATTTCACGGAATGCATCGATACGTCCCTCACCGAAGAACATATGCTCTGTACGGCAAAGACCGATACCTTCTGCACCAAGCTCAACTGCTTTCTTAGCGTCAGCCGGTGTATCTGCATTTGTACGAACTTTCATAGTTCTGTATTTGTCAGCCCAAGCCATGATACGGCCGAACTCACCAGCGATTGTAGCGTCTACAGTCGGAATGATTCCGTCGTAGATGTTACCTGTTGTACCATCGATGGAGATGAAGTCTCCTTCGTGGAATTCTTTTCCAGCCAGTGTGAATTTCTTGTTTTCTTCATCCATAGCGATATCACCGCATCCGGATACACAGCACTCACCCATACCACGGGCAACTACTGCAGCGTGAGAAGTCATACCACCACGAACTGTCAGGATACCCTGAGCAGATTTCATACCTGTGATATCTTCTGGAGATGTCTCAAGACGAACCAGAACAACTTTTTCTCCTCTTTCTGCCCATTCAACAGCATCATCAGCTGTGAATACGATCTTACCACAAGCAGCTCCTGGAGAAGCTCCAAGACCTTTGCCCATCGGTGTAGCGGCTTTCAGAGCAGCTGCATCGAACTGCGGATGAAGCAGAGTGTCAAGGTTACGTGGATCGATCATTGCTACAGCTTCTTCTTCTGTTCTCATTCCCTCATCTACAAGGTCACAAGCGATCTTCAGAGCAGCCTGAGCAGTTCTCTTACCATTACGTGTCTGCAGCATGTACAGTTTACCATGTTCTACAGTGAACTCCATGTCCTGCATATCTCTGTAGTGATCTTCCAGAGTTTTGCAAACCTGTTTGAACTGTACGAATGCTTCTGGGAATTTCTGTTCCATTTCGGTGATATGCATAGGTGTACGAACACCAGCAACAACGTCTTCACCCTGAGCATTTGTCAGGAATTCACCGAACAGACCGTTAGCTCCTGTAGCAGGGTCACGTGTGAAGGCAACACCTGTACCACAGTCATCTCCCATGTTACCGAATGCCATCATCTGTACGTTTACAGCGGTACCCCAGGAATATGGAATATCGTTGTCACGACGATAAACGTTTGCACGCGGGTTGTCCCAAGAACGGAATACGGCTTTGATAGCACCCATTAACTGTTCCTTCGGATCAGTTGGGAAATCAGCACCGATTTTTTCTTTATATTCAGCTTTGAACTGTTCTGCAAGTTCTTTAAGGTCTTCAGCTGTAAGTTCAACGTCCTGTTTAACGCCTCTCTTAGTTTTCATTTCGTCGATCAGCTCTTCGAAATATTTCTTACCAACTTCCATAACTACGTCAGAGTACATCTGAATGAATCTTCTGTAGCAGTCCCAAGCCCAACGTGGGTTGTTGGATTTTTCTGCAAGAGTATTAACTACTTCTTCATTTAAACCAAGGTTCAGGATAGTATCCATCATACCAGGCATGGAAGCTCTGGCACCAGAACGAACGGAAACAAGCAGAGGATTTTCTTTGTCACCGAATTTTTTACCGGTAACTCCTTCCATTTTGGTGATTGCTTCCATGATCTGAGCCATGATCTCATCATTGATCTGTCTTCCGTCTTCATAGTACTGAGTACAAGCTTCTGTTGTGATTGTGAAGCCCTGCGGTACAGGAAGACCAAGGTTAGTCATTTCAGCAAGGTTGGCACCTTTACCACCCAGAAGGTTTCTCATATTAGCGTTACCTTCTGTAAACATGTAAACCCATTTTGCCATTTTACATTTTCCTCCTAATTATTTTGTTCTTTTCACATAAAACCTATGTTTTATACGCACATAATTATTGTATAGAGTTTAGTACAAATAGTCAAGGTTAAACTGTCAAAAAATGGGGAAAACTTTGTAAGTTTTCCCCAAATCATTTATTGACTTATCGTTTCTTTTTTAAATTAAGTACAAGATGTCTCGGAAGGCCATTTACCATGATTGGCTGATAATCTCCCTGAATCAGAGGGCTGACATAATCAACAAAATCTTTTGTTACATAGGTGGCATCTTTATTCATCCAGTTACGTGGAACAACTTTTTCTTCATTTGCTATACGGTGTACATCATAAATGCCGGTCTTAGCCATATAAGGATCGTCTGAAACACGGTCAATAACGATCATTTTGCCGGTATCGCCTTCGTCAGCCGCTTTTACTGCTGCTCCACCTACCATAAATGCTTCATCAATATCTACTCTGGATGCCATATGAGAAGCGCTTCTCTGTAACGTAGAAAGCTCTACAGCTCTTGTCTTACAGCCACATTCTGCTGCGAGGAAATTTGCAAGATAAGTTGCAGTTCCAGCCAGCTGTTTATGGCCAAATGCATCAACATAATCTCCAGAACTTCCAAGTTCGCATACATAACGCCCGTCTGCAAGACGGATTCCTTCAGATACTGCAATCACAACAGATGATTTTTTCTTGAGGAGATCTTTGACTTTGACAAGGAATTTATCAATATCGAACGGAACTTCCGGCAGATAGATAAGATCTGGTCCATCACAGTCTTCTGTACGTGCAAGTGCTGTCGCACCGGTCAGCCATCCTGCATTACGTCCCATGATCTCCATGATCGTGATCATACTCTTTTTGTAGGTAAGACCCTGTGCATCACGGATGACTTCTTTGGTAGACGCGCCAATGTATTTGGCTGCACTTCCAAAACCAGGGGTATGATCAGTCAGTGCGAGGTCATTATCAATGGTCTTTGGAACACCAAGGAATTTCTGCTTCTGGCCGGTAAGAATCGCATAATCAGAAAGTTTCTTTATGGTATCCATAGAATCGTTTCCGCCAATGTAGATAAAAGCATCAATATCCAGGCGGTTCAGGATTTCAAAGATTTTCTCATAAATTGCTTTATCTTCGTGAATCTCCGGAAGTTTGAAACGACATGATCCCAGAAATGCCGATGGAGTACGTTTTAGCAATTCGATATCAAGCTCGGAATGAATCTGTGTAGAGAGATCGATATATTGTTCATCCAGAAGGCCCTGGATTCCGTGAAGCATGCCGTATACTTTGTCGAAACCACGTTCGATAGCGTTCTTGTATACTCCTGCCAGACTGGAATTGATTACTGATGTAGGTCCTCCGGACTGTCCTACAATGATATTACGTTTTTTTGCCATGCTGTCATCTCCTTTTGTGCATTTATGCATTACATATAATGTATAATGTTACCAAAAGTTATTTGAATAGTCAAGTTTTTTTGTGCAGTATATAATAAACATATAATGAAAGCAGTTAAATAAAATTGTGATTATGTTTAAACACTCACGAAACAGCATGAGTATATATTGTGATTATGCTCATATGAGAGACTTCTAATATACTAGAACAGCTTTAAATATACTAAAAACGCCATGAGAAATGACATAACTCGCTTACGCTCAAATAATGTCATTTCTCATGGCAACGTATATTCTTTATTAACTTAGAATGTAAACTTATCAGCGAAATATGCCTCAAGCTCTTCAATCTTCACACGAACCTGTTCCATGGTGTCACGGTCACGGACAGTAACGGCTCCGTCGTTTTCGGATTCAAAGTCGTATGTGATGCAGAACGGTGTACCGATCTCATCCTGTCTTCTGTAACGTTTACCGATATTTCCACGGTCATCGAATTCGCAGTTGTATTTCTTGCTGAGCTGCTGGAAGATCTTTTCAGCACCCTCATTCAGTTTTTTGGAAAGAGGAAGCACACCGATCTTAACCGGAGCCAGAACCGGATGGAAATGAAGAACTGTACGAACATCATTCTTTTCTGCATCCAGAACTTCTTCATCATATGCACTGCAAAGGAATGCAAGTACCATACGGTCAGCACCCAGTGATGGTTCAATTACATATGGGATATATTTCTGCTTTTTCTCATCATCAAAGTATGTCAGATCCTGTCCGGATACATTCTGATGCTGAGTCAGGTCATAATCTGTTCTGTCAGCGATTCCCCACAG
>NZ_CAKRXI010000024.1 GCF_934424005.1 uncultured Blautia sp. | reverse complement strand
GTCAGGAACTGGATTTTGCATAGTCGCTTCCCTCCCATAGCTTATCAGCATTCTTGAATAAAGTATAACACAAATCCGATAGTATAAGAACAAGAAAAACAGTTTACTCTTCTGCTAAAAAAATAACAACAACGTCAAGAAAATAACAGAAATTTCAAGCTTGCAGAAGCCATATTTTAATAAAAAAGCCAACCTTTTTGATAAAAATATACAATAATATCTGGATAAAATGAGCGCTTTGTGCTACATTTATATAGACAGTAATTATAGAACCAGCCTATCGGATTTTTATTGTTTTTTTCTTAACAGTGCAGAGGGGAAGGAAGAATAGAAAAGGATAAGTATACAGGTTCAAATATTTCATAAGGAAGGTGAGCAATTGGAGAACTATACTAAGTATCAGCTGAAAAGCAATGAAGAACTTGCGTCATTGCTTGAGGGCAAAGACAATCTGTTTGTCATTGCCTGTAACAAGTGCTTCAAGGAATTTGACACCATTGACGAGCCGGACTGCGATGAGTTTTTAAAATTTGCCGCAGAACAGGGCAAGACAGTCACTGGCAGTACAAAGATTGACTTTTTGTGTAACAAGATGCACACAGAAAGAAAATTACAGGATCTGATCCCGGAAGGAACAGAGAATGTAATGGTAATTTCCTGCGGCCTTGGTATTCAGACAGTTGCGGAACTGGCAGGGAGACCGGTTTATGCAGCAAGTAATTCTCTTAACTACAGAGGCCATCATGGCATGGCTCTTACTAAAAAGAGCTGTGATGCCTGTGCTCAGTGTTATCTGAACATCACCGGTGGTGTCTGTCCAATCGTTGATTGCTCCAAGAGCCTTGTAAATGGGCAGTGTGGAGGTGCCAAGAACGGTAAGTGCGAAGTAGATCCGAATAAAGACTGTGCATGGGAGAAGATTTATCAGAGACTTGCAAAACAGGGAAGACTTGAGGAATTCCTCAATCAGCCTGTACAGGTCCGCGATTTCTCCAAGGTGAATTTCAAAGTAATCAACGACTATGTAAAAGCAATCAGAGAAGAAAGACTGAATGGATATTATGGCGGTGTTCATCCGTCAGAACACAAGGAATTCAGTGAGCATATCGATCTGAAAAAATTCCCGGATCCAAAGACTGTTGTGATCTCTATGTCACAGCATCTGGGTGCACCGGCCAACCCGATCGTTCAGGTGGGAGACACCGTAAAGGTCGGACAGAAGATCGGTGAAGCTGCCGGATTTATCAGTGCTCCGGTACATTCCAGTGTAAGCGGAACAGTTGTTGCAGTTGAGCCGCGTATGCATGGCACAAGAGGCAGCGAAGTGATGGCTGTTGTTATTGAATCGGATGGAAAGAACACTCTGCACGAGTCCGTACAGCCTCATAAAGCATTAGATGATCTTACAGCGGATGAAATCATCGAAATCGTAAAAGAAGCAGGAATCGTTGGTATGGGTGGAGCAGGTTTCCCGACCTGTGTCAAACTGAAACCAGCAAAACCGGTTGACACAATTCTTCTCAACGGATGCGAATGTGAACCATATCTGACAGCAGACCACAAGGTTCTCCTTGCATACACAGACGAGATCATTTTCGGTCTGAAAGCAATCCTCAAAACAACAGGAGCTGAGAAGGGTATCATCGTTATCGAAGATAACAAACCGGACGCTATTGAATTAATGCAGGAAAAAGTTGCCAATATCGAAAATATGGAAGTGTTTGTTGCAAGAACCAAATACCCGCAGGGCGCTGAGAAAACTCTCATCAAACGTGTTATGGGAAGAATCGTTCCGAGCGGCGGACTTCCGGCAGATGTTGGTGTAATTGTAGATAATATCAGTACAGTAAAAGCAATTTCTGATGCGATCCAGACAGGTATGCCACTGATCGAGCGTGTAGCAACTGTAACAGGCGAAAAGATCAAAAATCCAGGCAACTTTATCATCAAGATCGGCACAAGTGTAAGAGAACTGATCGATTACTGCGGCGGATTTACAGATGATGATGTTCTTGTTAAGATGGGCGGCCCAATGATGGGATTTCCACTGAACACACTGGATGTACCTATGATGAAGGGATCCAATGGTATTATTGCCATTGATACAGATGAGACCAAAGAGCAGCCATGTATCAAGTGCGGACGCTGCGTGGATGTATGTCCAATGGAACTTTCTCCGCTGTATTTTGTTAAATATGCCAAGGAAGAAAACTGGCAGGGCATGAAAGACAAGAACGTTATGGATTGTGTTGAGTGCCGAAGCTGTCAGTATATCTGTTCTTCCAAGATTCCGATCATTAACAGTATCAAAGCCGGAAAAAATGCAATAAGGGGGATGAAGTGATATGTTGATTACCCAGTTAAAAGCAAAAGAAACAATCACATCTCTGACAGCAGGAAAGAAAATTTTCATCATTAACTGTCACGGATGTAAAGAAGTTCATTTTCCGGAAAAAGAAGCTGTTGAACTTCAGAAGGAACTTTCCGCTGAAGGAAATGTAACAGGAATCATGACAACTGATTATATCTGTAATCCGGAAAATATGGAGTTACGTCTTAAAAAACATATGAGCAAAATCCAGGAAGCAGATCTGGTTCTGGTATTCTCCTGCGGTGTTGGTGTACAGACCGTTGCAGAATATCTGGAAGACAAGACGGTCTGTGCGGCCTGCGATACATACCCGGTACCTGGTTTCCAGGGTGTAACACCATTAGAGTACAAATGTGACCAGTGTGGTGAGTGTTATCTGAACCTGACAGGAGGAATCTGTCCGATCACAGCATGTTCCAAGAGCCTTGTAAATGGCCAGTGCGGTGGTTCCAAGAATGGTATGTGCGAAGTTGACAGTGAAATGGAATGTGGATGGGAGCGCATCTACAGACGTCTGAAAGAGATCGGACGTCTTGATCTGCTGAAATGCCCGACTCAGATCCACAACTTTGCAACAGACGATGAAGTGAAATAATACGAACCTTTATTGTATAAAATTTTTTATGATTGGAGCAATGTACAATGAAAATGAAAGAATTATTCGACCGTGGTGAATTTGTAGTTTCAGCAGAAGTAGGACCGCCGAAAGGAATTCATGTAGATGAACTGGTAGAGGAAGCCAAAACATATCTCAAAGATGTCCATGCAGTTAACGTAACAGATAACCAGTCTTCTGTTATGCGTCTTGGCTCTCTTGCAATGTGTAAAGTTCTTAAAGATGCAGGAATGGATCCGATCTTCCAGCTTGCATGCCGTGACAGAAACCGTATTGCTCTGGAATCTGATCTTTTAAGTGCTGCAATGTTTGGTATTGAGAACATTCTCTGTCTGACAGGTGACCATACAAAGATGGGTGATCATCCGCAGGCAAAACCGGTATTCGACCTTGATTCCGTATCTCTTCTTCATACAGTAAAACTTCTGGAGTCAGGTGTAGACCTTGGTGGAAACGAACTGGTTGGTGAACCGCCGAAATTCTCCAAAGGTGCTGTAGTATCTCCATGCAGTGATTCCGTTGATGCACAGCTTGCAAAAATGGAAAGAAAAGTTGCTGCAGGTGCAGATTATTTCCAGACACAGGCTGTATTTGAGCCAGAGAAATTCATCAAATTCATGGAAAAAGCTAAACAGTTCGGAAAACCTGTACAGGTTGGTATCATCATTCCAAAATCTGTTGGAATGGTAAGATTCATGAACAACAACGTTGCAGGTATCCATGTTCCGGATGAAATGATTGAAGAGCTGAAAGCCGACAAAGAAAAAACAAAAGCAGGTATCACTGGTGTTGAGATCGCTGCACGTATTATCAAAGAGTGCAAGCCATACTGTCAGGGTGTTCATATCATGGCACTTGGCTGGGAATCCAAGATTCCGGATCTCTTAAAACTGGCTGAGATCTAAAATACTCAGTTTTAATTCAATAATGAGTTTATAAGAAAAGGCGCTTGTCTTTCGGGAAACCGAAGGCAGGCGCCTTGTTTGGTATGGATTGTTTTAAATGTAAACCAAAAAGCAATTAGGGTTGACAATTGCAATTCTTTATTTTAAAATTGTAAACCATAAGACGTACGGAGGTTTACAAAAATGACAAAGACAAAGAGTTTGATCTATTGCGGCCTTTTTACAGCGCTGATTGCGGCAGGTGCATTTATCAAGGTTCCTGTACCGGTGGTTCCTTTTACACTTCAGTATCTGTTTACCATGCTTGCAGGTTTGCTCCTTGGATCAAAAAGAGGAACAATTTCAGTAGTTTCCTATATGATTTTAGGATTGGCAGGACTTCCAATCTTTACCGAAGGCGGCGGATTATGGTATGTATTTAAGCCAAGCTTTGGATATATTATCGGATTCTGTCTGGGAACTTATGTGACAGGACGCATTGCAGAATATCTTAAGAAAAAGACAGTATTTCGTTATCTGCTTGCAAACCTGGCAGGACTTATGGTTGTCTATGCCTGTGGAATGATCTATTACTACGTTATCTGTAATTATGTGATCAACACACCAATCGGAATCTGGCCGCTCATCCTTTACTGTTTCCTTTTAGCAGTGCCTGGAGACATTGCACTGAGTATTCTTGGAGCAGTTGTTGCCAAACGTATTCGGCCGGTTGTAATGCAGTATCTTACAGACCCTAAACCTATCATCTCATCAGTATCGGAGGAAACCGCAAAATGAACCCACTCAACTTAGCTCAGGAAATTATCGACGGACGCAGAATCACAAGAGAAGATGACCTTTCTTTCTTCCTTACCTGTGATCTGGATGAATTATGCGAGGGTGCAGACCGCATCCGTGAAGCTTGTATCGGTGACAAAGTAGATCTTTGTTCCATCATTAATGGTCGAAGCGGCAGATGCCCGGAGGACTGTAAATATTGTGCACAGTCAGCACATAATCATACTTCCTGCGAAGTTTACGATTTTCTTCCGGAAGAAAAAATCCTGGAAGCCTGTAAGATGAATGAGGCAGAAGGTGTGAACCGTTTTGCCATTGTAACAGCCGGCAGAGCCTTAACCGGAAAAGAATTTGACCAGGCTATCCATGCTTATGAGACAATGAAGAGAGAATGCAAAATCGATCTCTGTGCATCCATGGGCTTCCTTTCAGCTGAACAGCTTCATCGTCTTCATGAAGCAGGCGTGACCAGCTATCATCACAATATTGAGACTTCTCGCAGAAATTTTCCGAATATATGTACAACCCATACATATGATATGAAGATCGAAACCTTAAAGAAAGTTAAGGCTGAAGGCATGTGTGCATGTTCAGGAGGCATCATTGGAATGGGTGAGACCTGGGAGGACCGTCTTGATATGGCCATCAGTCTTGCTGAGCTTGGAATTGATTCTATTCCGATCAATGCGCTGATGCCGATTCCGGGAACTCCGCTTGAAAATCTTCCTCGACTTTCTGAAGCAGATATTCTTCGTACGATTGCGTTCTTCCGCTACATTAATCCGGAAGCAAATATTCGACTTGCAGCAGGACGCGCACTTCTCACCAATGACGGCGAAACTGCCTTTAATGCAGGAGCATCCGCAACAATCACTGGAAATATGCTGACAACAGCCGCATGTGCGACGATCAGAAGTGACCGCAAGATGCTTGCAGATATGGGAAGAGATGTAACTCCGGAATACTGGAAGGAAGTGTAGACAATGAGTAAAGCAGTGTTTCTTACCGGAACAGGAACTGATATCGGTAAAACATATATTTCTGGTTTAATTGTAAAAAAACTTGCAGAGGCTGGTAAGAATCCGGCTTATTACAAAGCTGCCATGAGCGGAAATGACCGAAGAGCGGACGGAAGTCTGATCCCTGGAGATGCTCTTTTTGTTCAGAAGACATCCGGGATTTCACAGCCGCTTGAAGAAATGTGTCCGTATGTGTATGAAAATGCATGGTCTCCTCATCTGGCTTCAAGAGTGGAAGGAAATCCGGTAGACCTTGAGGTTGTTCGAAAAGGATTTCTGGAGACAGCAGATAAATATGATTACATTACAATGGAAGGCAGCGGAGGAATCTTATGTCCGCTCTGTTTCGATGAACGCAGGATCCAGCTCGAAGATGTGATCCGAGAATTTGAACTTTCCAGTATTCTTGTGGCAGATGCCGGACTTGGCACGATCAACAGCGTTGTGCTGACTGTAGAGTACATGAAAGCCCGTTCACTCCCGATCAGGGGAATCATCTTTAACCATTATCATCCGGGAAATATCATGGAAGATGACAATATCTTTATGTGTGAGCATATGACTGGTCTTCCGGTTATTGCAAAGGTACAGGATAATGCAACGGAGCTTGAGACAGATGCAGACGTACTTGCTGCACTTTATGATGAGGTGAAGATCAAATGATTTGGTATCCATATGAACAGATGAAAACAATGAAAGAGCCGTATAAGATTCTGGACGCAGAAGGCGTGCATCTTTATACAAAAGATCAGAAACTGATAGATTCTATTTCTTCCTGGTGGTGCATGATCCACGGCTACAAGCATCCGGAGCTGACCGAGGCTATCAAGGAACAGGCGGATCGTTTCTGTCATGTTATGCTTGGTGGACTTACCCATGAGCCGGTAGAAAAGCTTTCTGCAAAACTTCAGGAATTTCTTCCGGGCGATCTGGACTACTGTTTCTTTTCAGATTCAGGAAGTGTTGCGGTAGAAGTTTCTCTTAAAATGGCACTTCAGTACAACACAAACCAGGGTCGTAAAAGACCGCTGGTGCTTGCACTTGAGCATGCGTACCACGGAGACACTTTTAAGGCAATGGAAGTGGGCGATGATGAAGATTATCATTTTGCCTTTGATAAAAAAGAAGGCGTTGTCCATATCCCAACAGAGATTTCAGCACTTGAAGAGGCATTTGAACTGTACCACGACCGCCTGAACTGCTTTATCGTGGAGCCGCTTTTACAGGGAGCGGGTGGAATGCGGATGTATGACATTTCGTTCCTGAAACGTGCAAGAGAACTGTGTAACCAGTACGATGTACTTCTGATCTTTGATGAGGTTGCCACAGGATTTGGCCGTACAGGAAATCGTTTTGTCGCAGACCTAGTTCTCCCGGACATCCTTGTTCTTGGAAAGGCTCTGACCGGAGGATATATCGGACATGCAGTTACAGTGGCAAACCACAAAGTATTCAATGCCTTTTACAGTGATGATGACAGACTTGCTCTGATGCATGGACCAACCTTTATGGGAAATCCTCTTGCATGTGCAGTGGCATTAAAAGGAATTGAAGTCTTCGAGCGTGAAGATTATATGAGCAAGATCCATCATATTGAGCAGATCTCACGTCAGGAGATGGAACACTTCACAGATCCACGTGTCAAAGAAGTACGTATCATGGGTGGATGCACCTGCGTGGAAGTCCGTGATCCAAAATACCTGGAAGGCTTTCAACAGTTTGCATATGAACGAGGCGTGTTCTGCCGTCCGTTCTTAAATTATATGTACTCCATGGTTCCGTATGTGATCAAGGACGAGGAACTTATAAAAATCTTTGATGTGATGAAAGAATGGTTTAAATTCAAATAAAGAAAAAACGCTCTCCTGCTGTGCGGGAGGGCGTTTTTTTATATGGTACTAGAATATAGTAAAATTGCATAAAAAATATGCTTCAATATTATAATTATTGTCAATGGATTTTTTGAGAACTCAGATATATACTTAACTTACAGTTAATATATAAACATAAGTAAAAAACATAAGTAAAAAACATAAGAGAAACATATAAGTAAATTAAAGGAGGATTCAAAAATGAAGTTAACAATGGATGGAATCAAAGATCGTGCTGCATGGGAAGAAGCAGGAATTGCACTCCCGGGATATGATGTAGAAGCTGTTTCTGAAAGAGCAAAAGAAGCTCCGGTGTGGGTACATTTTGGAATTGGAAATATTTTCCGTGTATTTATCGGTGGCATTGCAGACGGACTTCTGGAAGAAGGTGTACTCGACAGAGGCATTACCTGTGTAGAAACATTTGATTATGATGTAGTGGATAAGATTTATGAACCATATGATAATCTTGGATTAAGCGTTATCCTTCATGGCGATGGAACACGTGAATACAAAGTACTTGGTTCTCTGGCGGAAGCAGTTAAGGCGCAGTCTTCAAATGAAGCACAGTGGAAACGCCTGAAAGAGATCTTCAGCAGCAGATCCCTGCAGATGGTTTCCTTCACGATTACAGAAAAAGGTTATGCTCTGCAGAAAGCGGATGGCACATGGTTCCCATTTGTTGAGGCTGATATTCAGAATGGCCCGGATAAAGCAGTCGGGGCAATGGCAGTTCTGGTCGCAATGCTTTATGAGAGATACAAAGCAGGCAAATATCCAATCGCACTGGTTTCCATGGATAACTGCTCACAGAATGGCGCAAAACTTCGTGAATCTGTACTGACTATGACTGAGGAATGGAAGAAAGCCGGATTCGTGGATGAAGGATTTGTAAATTATGTAAGCGATGAAAAGGTAGTCGCATTCCCATGGACAATGATCGATAAGATCACACCTCGTCCGAGTGAACAGATTGCAGCAGATCTGGAAAAACTGGGTGTGGAAGACATGCAGCCGGTCATCACAGGAAAGAAAACCTACATTGCACCATTTGTAAATGCGGAGAAACCACAGTACCTTGTAATTGAAGACAGTTTCCCGAACGGACGTCCGGCACTGGAAAAAGGTTTTGGCGTATACATGGCAGACAGAAATACAGTAAATCTGTCTGAACGAATGAAAGTAACCGTTTGCCTGAATCCGGTACATTCAGCAACAGGACCGCTTGGTGTAGTTCTTGGATATGATCTGTTTGCTCATATGCTGAATACAAACGAAGATATGATGAAGATGGCACGTATGGTAGCTTACGATGAGGGACTTCCGGTAGTTGCAGATCCGGGAATCCTTTCACCACAGGCATTTGTAGATGAACTGTTTAATGATCGTTTCCCGAATGAATACCTTGGAGATACAAACCTTCGTCTGGCAGTTGATGTATCTCAGATGGTAGGAATTCGTTTTGGAGAAACTGTAAAAGCGTATGTTGCAAAATTTGGAGATGCTTCCAGACTGACCGCAATTCCGCTGGGAATCGCAGGATGGCTCAGATACATGCTTGGTGTTGATGATGAAGGAAATAAATTTGAGCTTGCACCAGACCCGATGAATGAAGAACTTCAGGAACAGTTCAAAGACATTGTTGTAGGAAAGCCGGAAACCTTTAAGGATCAGCTGAAACCAATTCTTTCCAATGAGCGTCTGTTCTTTACAGATCTGTATAAAGACGGCGTAGGAGAAAAAATTGAGCATATGTTCCGTGAAATGATTGCAGGACCGGGGGCTGTTAAAGCAACCATCCACAAATATGTACACTAAGACAAATTTGATGTTAGACAAAAACGCGGAGGAAAAGAAAGATGACAGAAGCGGTATTTGCAGCAGAGCCAACAAGGCTTCTGATCGCGGCGGCGGCAGGTATTATCCTATTATTATTGCTGATTATTAAATTTAAGATCCATCCGGTATTATCTCTTCTGATTTCTGCATTATTTATCGGACTTGGAGCCGGAATGCCGGTTCCAACTCTGGTAAGTACAGTAGAAAAAGGTGCGGGAGAGACATTACAGGGAATCGTATTGTTGATTGGTCTGGGTTCTTTATTTGGAGGAATTCTGGAAGTATCCGGAGGAGCACAGTGTGTTGCACAGACTCTTGTAAATAAATTTGGAGAGAAAAAAGCCGGTATTGCACTTGGAATTACTGGTCTGGTAGTAGGTACGACCGTATTTTTTGAAGCCGGTGTGGTAATTTTGATTCCACTTGCATTTGGACTTGCGAAGAAAACAAAAAAATCCACATTATATTATGTGATACCGCTTCTTGCCGGCCTGGCAACAGGTTTTGCATTTATCCCACCATCTGCAGGATCTGTACTTGTTGCGAATATGCTGAATGTGGATCTGGGAGTTATGATTGCAGTAGGTGTTCCGGTAGGAATTATATCTTTGATCTTTGCCGGTATCCTTTGGTCAAAATATATCGGCAGCAAAATTGATACAGGACTCCCTTCCAATATTCAGGAAGTCAGAGAGGCAGACGAAGCAAATCTTCCGAAGTTTTCTACCGTATTATGCATCATTCTTGTTCCGCTTGTACTGATTCTCTGCAGTACAGTATCGGAATATATTCCGGGAATTGATGCAGCACGTCCGGTATTGGAATTCCTTGGAACACCGTTTGTTGCCCTGATCATAGCGGTATTATTTGCCATGTATTTTCTTGGTAAGAAACAGGGATACGACGGAGAGCAGATGAAAAAGATCCTGGACCGTTCCTTACGTCCGACAGGCCAGATTCTTCTGGTTATTACCGGTGGCGGAATCATTCGATGGGTACTGCAGGACTGTGGAATGGGAGATATTATCGGACCGGCACTTGAGAAGAGCGGACTTCCGCTGGTACTGGTAGCGTTCCTGATCGCGGCACTGATTCGTGCATCGGTAGGAGCTGCTGTCGTAGCAATGACAATGGCTGCAGGAATCATGGCTGCAATGCCGGGAGTAGCACAGTTGTCACCGGTGTATCTGGCTGCAATGGTATGTGCGATCAATGGAGGAGCGACTGCATTCAGCCATGTAAACGATTCCGGATTCTGGCTGGTAAGCTCTTTGCTGGAAATTGATGAGAAAACAACTCTGAAGTCCTGGACCATGATGGAAACAATTATTGGATTCACAGGTCTGATCTGTGCAATTGTGATCAGCCTGTTTGCTTAGGAGAGAGACAGATGATTGTAAAAGTAGTTTTGGGAACCATGCAGAATGCAAGAAAGCTGGTAAGTATTGCTGAATCCGTTCCGTATGAGGCAGAACTCTGTTGTGGACGATATATTGTAAATGCGAAATCCATGCTTGGTGTTCTGAGCATGCCGGAGTTTGACAAAGGTGAACTGCATATCCACACCGATAATGAAAAAGAATGCGAAAAGATATTGTTCCGGTTATTGGAAGCAGATCTTCTGATGGATACGAATGATTCTGTAAAACGTTCGATTTATGATATTACAACATTCGGAGAAATTTTAATCGATTTTACTTCACAGAATCTGAATGAAGATGGCCAGATGCTGTATGCAAGAAATCCTGGCGGTGCACCGGCGAATGTTGCAGTGGCAGCCAGCAGGCTGGGAGCGCATACTGCGTTTATTGGTAAAGCAGGAAATGATATACATGGAGAATTCCTTCGTTCAGTATTGCAGAAAGAGGAAGTAGATACAAAAGGTCTGCTCTTGGATGATCAGTATTTTACAACACTGGCATTCGTGGACGTGAATGCGTCTGGTGAACGTACTTTTTCTTTTGCAAGGAAACCGGGAGCTGATACAAAGATCCAGAAAGAAGAAATTGATGTTGATGTAGTGGATCATACAAGTATTTTTCATGTCGGTTCTCTGTCATTAACAGATCAGCCATCAAGAGATACTACGTTTTATGCAGTAAAACGAGCGAAGAATAAAGGAAGTATTATTTCCTATGATCCGAACTACCGGGCATCCCTTTGGACAAGTGAAGAAACTGCCATGAAACATATGAGGAGTCTGATTCCCTATGTAGACATTATAAAGATTTCTGATGAGGAAACAGAACTTCTGACAGGATATAAAGAAGTAGAGAAAGCAGCAGAAGCATTATTTCGCCAGGGTGTCAAAGTTGTTGCGGTTACACTTGGAGGAAACGGAGCTTATATTTACTGCAAAGAGGGCGGCAGCATAATTCCTGGATTTGCAGTAGAACATGTCTCAGATACGAATGGTGCCGGAGATTCCTTCTGGGGTGGATTTTTGTATAAACTGAGCAAGGCAGGAAAAAGCCCGGAAGACTTGACAAAAGAAGAAATTGTTGGGTATGCTGAATTTGGAAATGCAGTGGCAAGTCTCTGCGTTGAGAAAAAAGGTGCGATTCCGGCTATGCCACGTTTGGAACAGGTGAAAGAAAGGATGGCGGGTAAATAATGGAAATGAATTTAAGAGAACAGTTAAACGGAGTTCAGCATATAGGAATTCCAACAAATGACATTGAAAATACAATAGAATTTTATCAAAAACTTGGATTTGAGATTGCATTTCAGACAGTAAACGAAGAAGCAAATGAAAAAGTTGCATTTTTGAAACTGCATACACTTGTCATTGAAACCTATGAAAATAAAGCGGCTGTAATGCAGTCAGGAGCAATCGATCACATTGCAATCGATGTAAAAGACATTGAGAAAGTTTATGCTATGATCAATCAGGCTGGGCTGAACAGTACACAGGATACAGTTCATTTTCTTCCGTTCTGGGAGAATGGAGTGAAGTTCTTTACAATTGAAGGACCGAATAAAGAAAAAGTAGAGTTCAGTCAATATCTGTAATATATGCATATTCAACAAAATCCCTGCGGTATACCGTGGGGGTTTTTCCTGTTGCAGATTTAAAAACTTCTGTAAAATGACTGGCAGATGAAAACGCCAGATATGAGGCAATATCTGTAACAGAGTAGTCGGAAAAACGGAGTAAATTTTTGGCACGATTAATTCGCTCTTCTATAATATATTGTTTGAGCGTGATTCCTTCAGCGGCATGAAAAGTTCGGGAGAGATGTTCAGGAGTTACGCCGAGATGAGCGGAAATATCTGCCAGCTTTATGTGGCCGTGAAGATGTTTGTAAATGTATTCTTTAGTAGGCTTAATAAGAGGATGATATTCACGCTCTTTGTATTCGCGTATCAGATTACTGATTTTAATAAGGCCGGCACAGGTACAGCGCAACAGTTCTTCATATGTAGCAGTTTCTTCACACATTAAAATGCAAATGTCAGCAGCAGTCAATATTAACTCATTTGAAACAAGTCGATCTCTTGCTGCTCTGTTTGTAATATCTGTGATCAGACAGATCATAAGATTTTTACCGGAACGCAGTTCATTGGAAGCGAGTTTTCCGGGTTGATAATGTTTACTTACAGCATTTAGTGCAGCAATCATACTATTGATATCATTTCTTTTCAGACAATCATAAACCCAGTTTCCCCATTCAACACTGTTATGAAGCAAATTTGATTCCTGACGTTCAAATACAAGTTTTTCATAGCGCTTTTCAAAATTAACTAAATATTGGTTCAGATATTTTTCGTTCAATACAAATTTATCTCCGTTCATATCCCGCATCCTCCATTAAGAATATAATATCATAAAATTAATATAAAAATCAATTATCTGATATTGACTAAAGAGATTTCAAATCATAATAAACCATATCGAAAACGTATTTCTTTGGCCGAAGAAAAGGAATGGAGGAAAAAGAGTGGCAACACAATTAAAAGATCTGGCATCTGTTGAAAAAATCATTGACGAGATGTCATTGGAAGAAAAAGCAACTCTGGTTATTGGTGGCTCGCCAATGAGTTCTGCAAAAATGGATAAATATGGGATTCCATCTGTCTGGACCAGTGACTGTTGTAATGGACTGAATATGTTTCAGTATACAGTAGAGAAAACATACAAAGAACTGGCTGGAAAAAAGAATGCAAATGGAGAAGAGTTTGACCGGGAAGCCTTTGGTACGATGGGAGGACTTCTGGCGTCTGTTACAGAGATGCAAAGAAAAGCTAAAGAGGCAGCTGAAGCTGGTGTTTCAATACCTGCCACACATGAGGTGATCAGTTATCCAACAGGGATATCTCAGGCAAGCACCTGGAATCCGGAGATCGCGAACGAATGTGCACGGACGGTTGCAAAGGAATTTGTAAAATATGGGATAGATCTGATTCTTTCACCCAATATTAATATTCATCGTGATCCACTTTGTGGTCGACTGACAGAAAGCTATTCTGAAGATCCTTATCTGGTAAGCAGAATTGCAGAAGCCGTTGTCATGGGACTTCAGGATGAAGGAATTATTTCAAATCCGAAACATTTTGCTGCCAATTCGCAGGAAAAAGACCGCCTTAAAATCAATGAAAAAATTTCAATGAGGGCTCTGCGGGAAATTTATCTGCCAGCTTTTAAGACCTGTGTGGATGCAGGGGCACTTACTGTGATGAGTGCATACAATAAGATCAACGATGAATCATGTGCAATGAATGAGTGGCTACTCAGTAAGGTTCTGAAAGAAGAATGGGGGTTTGAAGGCTGCGTTATTTCGGACTGGGGAGCTTCCTATGAACAGGTACCGGCTCTTGCGGCAGGTACGGATTTGACTATGCCAGGACCGCGTGGAATTAAATGTATTATAGATGCAGTGAATAATGGCTTGCTTGATGTGGAAAAATTAAATGATTCCTGCCGCAGAATTATGAGAGTAATTGTAAAAAGCGGAATGATGAATAAAAAACAGGTTACATTTGACTTGGAAGAGGCAAAAAAAGTTGTAGAAAAAGCGGCAAGAGATGCCATGATTCTTCTGAAAAATGATAATACGCTTCCAATAGACAAACATGGAGCAAAACTGTGTTTTTATGGAAAAAGATCCAGAGAATTTGCCGCCAATTCAGAAGGAAGCGGAAAAGTTCCGTCCAGTTTTATTACGAATCCATATGACCGTGCCGTGGAACTGCTGGGGGCAGAAAATGTACGTTTTGAAGAACCGGAAACAGATACTACATTGTATGTGGCTGTAGTAGGGGCAGATGGTCAGGAAGGTGCTGACCGACTCACTATGGATATGGATGAAGAGGATAAAAAGGCACTGCTACAGGCAATTACAGATGCAAAAGAAAACGAAGGAAAACTGTTGCTTATCTGTAATTCATCAGGCCCGATTACATTGACAGATTATTTGGATGATTGTGATGCTGTCCTTTGTCCTTTCTTTGCCGGACAGGCAGGTGGAAATGCAGTGACAGATGCCATATTAGGACTTTATAATCCGTCTGGAAAACTGACAGACACCTGGCCGAAAGAATATTGTGATACACCGGCATATAAGAATTATGGAGGAGAAAATAAAGAAGTCTGGTATGGAGAGGGAATATATGTAGGATATCGCTGGTATGATGCAAGAAAGATTGAACCACAGTTTCCGTTTGGATATGGTCTGTCATATACAACTTTCAGAATATCTAATCTGAAAGCAGAGGATACGAATGTGGATCAGGAAGATATCAGGATAAGTGTTGATGTGGAAAACACCGGAAATATGTATGGTGCTGAAGTTGTCCAACTTTATATTGCGTCTCCGAAGACTGACTTTGATAAACCAGAGAAAGAATTAAGGGGATTTAAAAAAGTATATTTGAATCCTGGAGAAAGAAAAAATGTATCTTTTATTGTGAAAAAAGAAAATCTGGCACATTATCATACCGGTTTGGAAGAATTCGTCACAGAACCGGGAAAATATGATATTTTAATTGGAAAATCTTCAAGAGACATTGTATTATCCAAGATGATTGAAGTATCTTGTCGTGATCCATTTGGATGGAGCGTCATCACAGGAATCGGAAAACTTGTTACAAATCCGAAAGCTGTTGAGATTATCAATCATGCAATTGATGATAATATCAATCTTGTAGCAGCAGTACCAATTCAGTACGCACCGGATTACACATTAAAAGAACTCTGGGAAACAGATAGTTCTGCAATCGCAAATCTGTTCAGAAAACAGGGAAAAACAAAGGAAGAAAAAGAAGCTGCGTGGAAATATATCATAGAAGAATTTAAAAAATTATAGCAGTCTTGAGAGAGGTGAATATATTGAAGAATAAAAAAGAAAGGCCATATGGTGTAACCAGTGGAGGAGAAAAACTGGCGTATGCATTAGGTGATTTAGGCTCAAACTTTGTGTGGACTTTTTGTTCCTCCTGGCTGACATTGTATTATACAGACAGTGCTTTAATGGCAGCAGGGATGATTGGGACAATGATGCTGATCCTGCGACTATTTGATGGTGTAAGTGATATTCTGTTTGGTATTGTGATAGAGAAAACTCAAACCAAAATGGGAAAAGCCAGACCGTGGTTTGGAGCAAGTATCATTCCTCTTGTAATTACGCAGATACTTGTCTATAACGTGCCGTCAAAAGCATCTGCAACGGTAAAGACTGCATGGGTAATTATTACATATTTCTTATTAACAGTAGTATTTTATACAATCAATAACCTGAGCTATCATGCAATGTTATCTCGTTTCAGTCTTGATTCAGAGGATAGGTCAAAAGTAAGCTCTGTAAGAGGAATTTTTGCATTTCTTGCCGGTTTGCTGCTGTCTATTTTGACACCACTGGTTCTGAACGGAAATGGTGGCTCAAAAGTACAGGCAGCGTGGACAAAAACGGCATTGATTTTTTCAATAATATGTCTGATTCTGCAATCTATTACGTTCTTTGTGATTAAAGAAAAAAGAGATGTAGAGGAGAATGGCGAGAAGAAAGTTCCACATGGAGATATCAAAGTAGGACTTAAAGCAATGTTGCATACGAAATATTTTTATATTTCTGTAATTGTATTTATGTGTGTTTATATCCTGAACGGACTGGTCCTTGCAACACATGTTTATTACACAAGAGATGTATTGGGAAATGCGGGATTATATAGTCTGGTTGCAATAGCGAGTGTTCTGGCAACAATTATAGGAATTGCGATTGCTCCGAAATTATTTAGTAAACAGGGAAAACAGAAAACACTGATGCAGGGGTCTGCTGTTTATATTATCGGATGTATTCTTGGAGTGATTGGTGCGAGAAGTTTGCCTCTGGTTCTGGTAGCAACAGCAATCACAGGTATCGGACTGGCCCCATATGTAACAGGCATCTTTACATTTGCTCCGGATATTGTGGATCTGTTGGAAAACCAGACAGGAGAACGATTTGAAGGACTGGCTACAGCTGTTAACAGTATAGGAATAAAAGTTGGAACAGGACTGGCGTCTGCAATTCTTGGATGGGGACTTGCTGTCGGTCATTATGATGGCAAACTTGCCGTGCAGCCGGCATCAGTAGCAAATGCAGAAATAGTTCTTGTTTATGGAATACCAATCATTATATCTGTTATCTGTATTATTGCAATGAAGTTCTGGGACATTCAGAAGGTTCTGGGGCAGGAATAGAGAATAATTGAACAGCGGTTACAAGAGTTTTAATATAGTTCTTGTAACCGCTGCTTGTTTCAGAGTTCTCCGTTATTTTTTGTATAATCTCTGTACCAGTAAGCAGAATCTTTCAGAATTCTCTGCTGAGTCTGGTAGTCAACATAGATCAGTCCGAAACGCTCAGAGTAACCTTTTGACCATTCGAAGTTATCCATCAGAGACCACTGGAAGTAGCCACGGATATCTGCAACAGCAGATGCTTTTTTTAATTCTCCGAGATATCTTGCAAGAAAATCAATTCTGTTTGGATCATGTACTTTTCCGTCAAGCGAAATAACATCGTGGCAGGACATTCCGTTCTCTGTAATATAAATTGGAGTTTTATAACGTTCATACAGGAAACGTGGTCCCCAGTTCAGACATTCCGGTGTCACCGGCCAGTCAATGGCTGTCTTCGGGAATCCCTCATAGCGTCTGACATATTCCGGCTGACCATCTTTTCCCATTCGAATACACTGACCGTTATAGATATTCTGACCGTAGATATCAATTGGTTCAGAGATTAATTTCATATCTTCATCGGTAATCTTCGGAAGATATTTTTCGTATTTCTGGAGACCCTCTTCAGGATATTTTCCGAAGAATACAGGATCTGACCACCAGGAAACATTCCAGGTCCAGTTATTTGGATCGTCTGGCAGAGAAAATAATGCTTTTCTTGCAGCTTCAATATCTTCTGTGCTTTCTGTTTCCGGATAACACATAGAAGCGGTTGGAGCGAAACCGATTGAAAGTTTTTGCTTTCCATAGGCACGAAGCATCTGTACCGCTCTGCCATGTGCCTTAAGAGCATTATGAGCCATTTCAAAAGTATCACGGAGGGGCGCATGGACTCCCGGTGCATGTTCGCCGGTCAGAAATCCAAGACCGACGAAGCATTGTGGCTCATTCAGGGTAAAGAAATTTTTTACTCTGTCACTGAAACGCTCTGCAATAAGACGGGCATAGTTACCAAACCATTCTACAATCTGCGGATTCAGCCAGCCGCCTCTTTTGTATAACTCATACGGAAGTTCCCAGTGATATAAAGTTACATATGGTTCGATATCGTTGTCCAGAAGTTCGTTAATCAGGGCATCATAAAAGGCAATACCCTTTTCATTTACCTGTCCATATCCATTTGGAAGTACGCGGCTCCAGTTGATGGAAAAACGATAGGCATGAAGCCCCATCTCTTTCATCAGCTTTACGTCTTCTCTGAAACGGTGGTAATGGTCACAGGCAATTTCACCTGTATGATGTTCAAAAATGCGATTATCTTCTCTTGTAAAAACATCCCAGATATCTTCGCCTTTGCCATCCTTACTTACAGCTCCTTCAATCTGATAGGAACTGGTTGCAGCGCCCCATACAAAATCGGCCGGGAATTTATAGTTTTCTGTAGGCATTATGTGTTCCTCTTTCTTTCGTGTGTTTTTATATCTAAAGTATAATTTAGGACAATAAGCGGGAATCCTCGGCAATTCAATTACCGAGATGAAAGCGCAGGATTGTGCATATCTGCACATTGAAATAATCTGATTATATAATGATCTCCCAATCCTTTGATATTAATTGATTATATGCTTGATTATATGGCGTAACCGGCATATAATCAAGCGAAATTGAAAACGAAAATATGTTCGATTTTTGTTGCGTACTTCAACTCGTTATGTTATACATATATGTATGAAAGAAAATCTAATACATTACAGGACTTGCGTGTGTAACATCAACTACCATATGGTATGGTCGGTGAAATACCGCCGGAAGATATTAAATTCAGAAATTGAGGAATACCTAAAGGAATTGGTGCAGCAGATCGCCGAGGACAAGGGCTTTACGGTTCATTTATTTGAATGTGGTGAAGGCGACCATGTCCATTGCTTTGTATCAGCTCCACCAAAGCTGTCCATAACAGCAATCGTCAAGTATCTGAAGGGAATCACCGGCAGAAAACTGTTCGAACGTTTTCCGGAAATAAGAAACCAGCTGTGGAAGGGAGAGCTGTGGAACCATTCTTATTATGTGGAAACGATTGGATCTGTATCTGAGGAAAATATCCGCTGTTATATTGAACATCAGAGCAAGTCGTATTGATTTAAGGCGGACTGTGAATAGCGGTCCGCATAACTATCTGAAGGAGGAGAAGAATGCTGCTGTCACACAGAACATCTGTAAAAATCCGGCCGGAATATTCCAATATCATAGGGCATATGTGTTATGCAGCTTCCAAACTCTGGAATATCTGCAACTACGAACGGCGTCATTATAAAGAACTGGGACTGGAAAAGTATCCTGACTGGTATTATCAGAAAAAAGCACATAAAGGGAACCTGTGGTACAAACAGCTTCCGTCACAGACAGCGCAGGAGACCTGCAAGCAGTTGGACAAAGCATGGAAATCCTTTTATGTCCTGAAAAAGACCGGAGGGATCAAAGATCCAAATCCGCCCCGTTTTAAACAGGGAAATATACCGGTCACATACATGCAGATGGGGATCCGGCATGAGAAAGGTTCAGACCAGCTGCGGCTGTCTCTGCCAAAGGATCTGAAAAGCTACATGGAAGAAACATACGGGATCCATGAAAAATTTCTATATCTTGAAAATAAGATTTTCAGGGACATGGATCATATAAAACAGCTGCGGATCTATCCACCGGAAAATGGAGCATGTGACCTTATCGTTATCTATGAGATTGAAGAGCCGGAACAGCTTTCTCAGAATGGACATTATTTATCTATTGATCTGGGACTTCATAATTTGATGACCTGTTATGATTCCGGAAATGGCCGGGCTTTTATTCTGGGAAGAAAATACCTTTCTATGGAAAGATACTTTCATAAAGAAATCGCCAGAGTGCAGTCTGTATGGTATGCACAACAATCTGAAAGGGGAATAAAATATCCAAAATCATCGAAACGTATCCAGAGACTTTACAGGAAAAAGCAGAATGCAGTGAAGGATTATCTTCACAAAGCGACCAGATGGATTGCAGAATACTGTAGAAACAAAGATATCCGCTGTGTGGTTGTGGGAGACATCCGAAATATCCGTAAAGAAAAAGATATGGGGCATAAGACCAACCAGAAGCTTCACAGCCTGCCGTATAATAAGCTGTATATCATGCTGGAATATAAGCTGAAACTGTATGGGATTCAATTGATCAAACAGGAAGAAAGCTATACCAGCCAGTGTAGCCCGTTATCACCAGAAATATCAAAAAGATATGCAGAAGCATCAAACCGAAAAAAACGGGGCATGTATATAACTGACGGAGTAAGATACAATGCAGATGCCGTAGGCGCGTTTAATATCCTGCGGAAATATCTTTCCGTTTCCGGAAAGCAGAAGGAACTGGCCGTAACCGGACTAAAAAATCCAAAAATAATAAAAGTAGCTGCATAGCCGAAAGGCAAGCAGTATTGGTGTCATGGACGCACCCTGAAAAAAGGCGGTATCCCGCCAGATTTCAGATGCTCTGGTAACTTAGTTGCCGAGTAGTTCACACGGGATGATTAATCAATTCAAAAATAAAAATCGTTCATTTCTAAAATGGCATTCCTGAAATGATATAAAAATGACTATATATGAAAAATAAACGCCTTGCAATGGATGGTCGCATAATCAGGAGGGGAGTAAAATGACCATAGAAAGAGTAAACTTTCAGAGAGATAAAATAATATTAAATCCCTGTTAACTATGATAAAATATAACTAGAAAGCATGATGAAATCCGACGGGAGACACAAAAGCTCGAAAAAGACTGTCCCTGCTGGAAAAATGACAAAGGAGCGAACATCCTATGAAAGAATTACTCTACGGAGCAGCCTACTACGATGAATATATGCCATATGACCGTCTGGAGAAGGACGTTGCCATGATGAAAAAAGCGGGAATCAACACAGTCCGGATTGCAGAATCCACATGGAGTACCTGCGAGCCTCAGGAAGGAGTTTTTGATTTTTCTCATGTGATCCGTGTGATGGATGCAATGGAAAAAGCAGGGATTAATGTTATCATAGGGACTCCGACCTACGCTGTGCCGACCTGGATGGCAGAAGCATATCCTGACGTATTGGCAGAAACGGTCAGGGGAAGAGGCATTTATGGGACAAGACAGAACATGGACATTACACATCCGGTTTACCGTTATCATGCAGAAAGAGTCATCCGTAAGCTGATGGAAGTTTCAGCACATCGCAAATGTGTGATCGGATTCCAGCTTGATAATGAGACGAAATATTATGGAACAGCAGGCAGGAATGTACAGCTTGGGTTCGTGAAATACCTTCGTGAGAAATTTCATAATGATCTGGATGCACTGAATCATGAATTCGGGCTGGATTACTGGAGCAACCGTATCAATGCCTGGGAGGATTTTCCAGATATACGAGGCACGATCAATGGAAGCCTTGGCGCAGAGTTTGAAAAGTATCAGAGAAGTCTGGTGGAAGAATTCCTTGGCTGGCAGGCAGCGATTGTTTCCGAATATAAGAGAGAAGATCAGTTTATCACTCACAATCTGGATTTTGAGTGGAGAGGTTATTCCTACGGCGTGCAGCCGGATGTGAACCATTTCAAATGTGCAAAGCACCTGACTATGGCAGGAACAGATATTTATCATCCGACTCAGGAGTACCTGACCGGTGCAGAGATTGCCTTTGGTGGAGACCTGATCCGCTGTCTCAAAAATGACAACTATCTGGTTCTGGAAACAGAAGCACAGGGCTATCCGGGATGGACACCGTATGATGGGCAGCTTCGTCTGCAGGCATACAGCCATCTGGCATCTGGTGCGTTTGGGGTGATGTACTGGCACTGGCATTCAATCCATAACTCCTTTGAGACTTATTGGAAAGGTCTTCTTAGCCATGACATGGAAGAAAATGCTGTATACCGAGAGGCATGTATCGTAGGTGATGAATTTAAGAAACTTTCTCCTGTTTTATCAGGCTTGAAGAAGGATAACAAAGTTGCAATTATGGTGAGCAACGAGGCTCTGACTGCACTCAAATGGTTTGGGATAGAAGCTACTGCAGCAGGAAACAGTGGGATTGGATACAATGATGTTGTCCGTTGGATCTACGATGCACTTTATAAGATAAATATCGAGTGTGACATTATTTGGGAAGAGAGCAAAAATATTGAGAAATACCAGGCAATCATTCTTCCGGCCATGTACACCGCAGATGAAAAAATCCTCACACGTCTGAAAGATTATACCGCGCAGGGAGGTACACTAATCGCGACGTTCAAGACTGCATTTGCCAACGAAAATGTGAAGGTATATTCTGACAGACAGCCACATATTCTGAGCGAAGTTTTCGGGATGTATTATCAGCAGTTCACGTTCCCAGAGAATGTTACACTGACAGAATTTGAGGACGGTGAACCAAAGGCGGAGACCTTTATGGAACTCCTGATCCCTGATGGAGCAGAAATCATTTCTGCATATCAGCATCCGAACTGGAAAAAGTATGCAGCGGTTACGCATCATACTTATGAAAGCGGAAATGCCTGGTATATCGGATGTATGTTTGAAGAACATTATCTGCAGCAGCTGTTGATAAAGATTCTGGCTCAGGCTGAGGTAAATGCTACAGTGCCGGAAAAATTCCCGGTGATCGTGCGTGAAGGAATCAATGAAAAGGGCGAAAAGATTCGTTTCTATCTGAATTATTCCTGGGAAGAACAAAAAGTTGAGGTGGCGGATGATTTTGAGGTAGTACTTGGGAATGGTGATAGTACGAAGTATGAAATTTACCTGTCGGCATGGGCTGTATGTATTATAAAAATTAGAAAATAAAAAGATTTGTAACAAGCAAACCCCGAGGCAGTAAGCCCCGGGGTTCTTTTATCTCTTTTCTTTTTTCAGAATGGAATTAAACAGTGTGAAGAAGGTGATCGTTGTCACCGCAGCAGCTATGATATCGCTGACTGGTTCTGCGAGGAATACTGCAAATACTTTATTGTCGAAGAAGTTCGGCAGGATAAAGATCAGCGGTATCAGCAGGACAATTTTACGAAGGCAGGCAAGCAGCAGGCTGACCTTTGCCTGTCCGAGAGCCATAAAGCTCTGCTGGCAGCTTACCTGGAAACCAAGAGAGAAGATACCGGCCATGTAGATGCGGAGCGCCCAGGCAGAGTATGTTACAAGTTCCTTATCTGAAGTAAAGATTGTTGCAAATGCCTTCGGAAAAATCATTACAATAAGCCAAAAGACAGTTGTATAGATGACGCAGGTGCAGAACTGTGTGAAGAAAGCTTTCTTTACACGGTCGGGTTTGTCAGCACCAAAGTTATAGCTGATGATCGGCTGTCCACCCTGGCAGATTCCCTGAAGCGGCAGGGTAACAAGCTGACTGATACTTGTGATGATCGTCATTGCTCCAACGGCCACGTCACCGCCAAATCTGGAAAGGCTGCTTGTAAAGCTGATTGACAGAAGGCTTTCTGTTGACAGCATAACAAAGGTAGAAATACCAAGAGCAAGGCACGGACCAAATACCTTAGGATCCAGATGCATGTTGCTTCGTTTCAGACGGAGGATGGTTTTCTTTCCAGTCAGAAAGCGGAGAATCCATACAGCACCTACGGCCTGGCTGAGAACAGTGGCAAGTGCGGCACCTTTTACGCCCATGCCAAAGGCAAAAATAAAGATCGGATCCAGGATAATGTTGATAACAGCACCAATAATTGTAGTCATCATACTGATCTTGGCAAATCCCTGAGTTGTAATGAAGGTATTCATGCCCAGTACGATCAGTACAAAAAAGCTTCCGAGGATATAGATTCTGGCATAGTCAGTCGCGTAAGTTAAGGTGACATCACTGGCACCAAAGAGTCTGAGCAGAGTTGGTGCACTTACATAAAATACGATGGTCAGTACAACTGCCAGACCGACTAATAAAGTAAAACAGTTTCCGAGGATCTTTTCGGCCAGATCATTGTCCTTCTTTCCCATTGCAATGGCCGCACGTGGAGCACCACCGGAGCCAACAAGCATGGCGAAGGCATTCAGCAGCATCAGAATTGGAGTAAAAAGTCCGACACCCGTCAGCGCGGCGGCTCCGATTCCCGGAATATGACCGATGTAGATACGGTCTACGATGTTATAAAGCAGGTTAATAACCTGCGCCACAACTGCCGGAATCGCCAGCTGAGCAAGGAGTCTGGGAATACTTCCTGTCTCCATATTGGTTGTTTTGGTTTGCGTTTTCATAATATTCATCTCCATATTTATATTGGAATTTTGAGTATCAAAATACAAGTATCAAGTAGCATAGCACAAATCACAAAAATTGAAAAGATATTATACAAAGAAGAGGTTTTGTTTGAATTTAGGACAGAACCTCTTTTTTGTTACATGACAGTAAATAGACGAGAATGATATAATACTAACAAAAAGATTTTGAGAACACAAAAAATTTTTGAATAAATTATACAAATGCATTGTTAAAAATAAACAAATGTGTTAAAATTTGACTATGTGTAATGAGAATAATAGATAAAAATTAGTAAAAAAGGAGAAAGATATTGAAGCAATGGTCAGAGATCCTGCGTAATGTCACGATGCTGTCACAGCTGGGGCTTTCATTTATTACACCGCTTCTTTTGTGCCTGGCGCTCTGCTGGTTCATTATTTCAAAGACCGGTGTTGGTGTCTGGGTCTATATACCGGGATTTTTCTTCGGAATGGGTGGTTCGGCAACCGTGGCATATAAGTTTTATCTTTCTGTAAACAAACAGGAAAAGAAAAAACATAAAAAAAATAAAATATATTTTAACAGACATTCATAAACATCAACATGAAGGACAGAATAATGGAAAGGAAGTAACTGTTTTAGGAGATGTGCATGATCATACAGAACAGTTACGAAAGGAATGGAATTATGAGCAGTATACTGGATAATGTGCAGCCGGCGGTAAAGAAAGAAACAAAAAGGGTCGTGAAGATCACGGCAGTTGGTCTGATCCTGATGTGGATCCTTTTTGCAGTACTTCATTTTGCAATGCCGGATAAAGTGCCGTTAGACTATACCGTATTTCTGGGAGGCATTGGAGGCGGAGCAGTTGCGGTTCTGAATTTCTTCCTGATGGGATTGGCAGTACAGAAAGCTGCAGCCGCATCAGATGAGGGAACAGCGAGAATGAAGCTCAAAGCCAGTTATTCACAGAGATTTATGATGATGATCCTGTGGGTGATCGTGGCAATCGTCGCTCCGTGCTTCCATTTTGTTGCGGGAATTGCTCCACTTTTGTTTCCGGGAACAGGAATCAAACTGGTGGGGATATTTCATAAATAGAAACTGGGAGGGAAAAATCTGAGATAGATGGGAGGTGAGTGAATGTATGGAACTGGATATTAATGGGGCAAGGATATTTTTCACTTTACCCATTGACCTGCCGGTTCTGGGACAGTTAAAGATCAGTGAGACCATGATTGTAAGCTGGATTGTTATGATACTGATTACAGGTTTATGTATCTGGCTGACACATGATCTGAAAGAAGAGAATATTTCCAAACGGCAGGCAGTAGCAGAGCTTCTGGTAGAACAGGCGAACAAATTCGTTGTAGGCAATATGGGCGAGAAATTCAGATACATGATTCCGTTTGTTGCAGCACTTTTTGCGACAAGCGTAGTATCGAATTTGATCAGCCTCATCGGACTTCGAAGCCCGACATCAGATCTTTCTACTGAGGCAGCGTGGGCGGTTGTGGTATTTATCATGATCACTGCGCAGAAGATCAAGACCAGTGGATTTGGCGGATATTTAAAGGGATTTACACAGCCGATTCCGGTTATGACACCGTTTAATATTCTTTCTGAACTGGCAACACCGGTAAGTATGGCATGCCGTCACTTCGGAAACATTCTTTCTGGTGTCGTTATCAATGGCTTGATCTATGGGGCGCTGGCAGTGGCAAGTTCCGCACTCCTGGGGTTGATCCCGGGACTTGTGGGTGATGTATTGTCACAGATACCTATTCTTGATGTAGGTGTACCGGCAATTTTATCTGTATATTTTGACTGGTTCTCAGGAATTATGCAGGCATTTATTTTCTGTATGCTGACAGTTATGTACATTGCGAATGCAGCAGAAGAGTAAGAGAATAAGGATAATCAATTCTATTTACAGGAGGTTTTTACTATGGATTTTCAGTTATTAGCAAAAGGTATCGCATTAGCAGGTTGTGCAATTGGAGCAGGATGTGCTCTGATCGCTGGTATCGGCCCTGGTATTGGTGAAGGTAACGCAGTAGCAAGTGCGCTGGAAGCAATCGGACGTCAGCCGGAATGCAAAGGTGATGTTACATCTACCATGCTTCTTGGTTGTGCTATCGCAGAGACAACCGGTATTTATGGTTTCGTAACCGGTCTGCTCCTTATTTTCGTAGCACCTGGCATGTTCATGAATTTCCTTGGTTAAGCAGGGAAATTCAGACAGCAGGAGACAGGAAAGTAAAGCAGAATCTGTTCGCTGTGAAGAGTATGAAGCGAACAGTGACAACGGGAGGTTACAAACATGCAGGTACAGGAATTAGTAGGAATTGTGCCGTGGAATTTTGTAGCGACGATCTGCAACCTTTTTATTCAGGTGTATCTCATTAAACGTTTTCTTTTTAAGCCGATCAATGAAATGCTGGACAAGCGCAAAGCCAAGGCAGATGCGGAGATCCAGGATGCAGTGAAGGCGAAGGAAGATGCACAGGCTATGAAAGCCGAGTACGAAAAGAATATGCAGGAAGCCAGGGACAAGGCAAATGACATTGTCAAGACCGCTCAGAAAACAGCGGCTGTCCAGAGTGAAGAAATGCTCAGGGAAGCTTCCAGTCAGGTAACTGCCATGAAAGAAAAGGCAGAAAAAGACATTGCACAGGAAAGACGTAAAGCCGTCAACGAGATCAAAGGTGAGATCGGAGGTATGGCTGTTGAGATCGCCGGTAAGGTAATCGAGCGCGAAATTAACGAAGAGGATCATACGAAACTGATTAATGATTTTATTGAGAATGTAGGTGAGGCATCATGACACAGGCTGCCAAAGTCTATGGCGGCAGTCTGTATGATCTTGCTGCCGAAGAAAAGCTCGATGGACAGATCATGGAGCAGATGAATGAAATCAGACAGATTTTTCGGGAAAATCCAGGATATCTGAAATTATTGGGAGAACCGGCAATTCCGCAGGAAGAGAGAATAAAGCTTCTCGATGAAGCCTTTGGCGGACAGGTAGAACCGTATCTCCTTAATTTCCTCAAACTTTTATGTGAGAAGAAGATTCTGAGAGAGTTTTCTGGCTGTTGTGAGGAGTTTACACGTAGATATAATGCCGATCACGGTATTGTGGAAGCTTTGGTCACAAGTGCAGTGAAACTCAAAGATGATCAGATGGAAGCTTTACGTATCAAACTGGAGAAGATCAGTGGTAAAAAGATCCATCTCACACAGAAAACAGACCCGACGGTTCTTGCCGGACTCCGTGTTGAAATGGAGGGCATACAGCTTGATGGAACCGTACAGGGACGAATTTCGGATATCACGAAGAAACTGAATGAAGTTGTTGTTTGATGAAAAATAAAATTTAGTAACTATTCAGCAGGTAGTAACTGAGAAGGTACTGAACAGTTACAAAAGCTATAAAATGTTAAAGGATGGAATGGACACATGCAATTAAAACCTGAGGAAATATCCAAAGTCATCCGAAGCCAGATAAAATATTATGAAAATGCGATCCAGCAGAATGAAACGGGAACGATCCTTATGGTTGGTGACGGAATTGCCCGCGCCAGCGGACTCGTAAACTGTATGGCGGGTGAACTGCTGGAATTTGAAGACGGAAATTTCGGAATGGCGCAGAACCTGGAAGAAAACAGCGTTTCTATCGTAATATTTGGCTCCGATGAAAATATTGGTGAAGGTCAGACTGTAAAACGTACAGGCAAGGTCGTGTCTGTACCAGTAGGCGAAGCGATGATCGGACGAGTAGTCAATGCTCTTGGACAGCCGATTGACGGCGCAGGTCCGATTGACACAAAAGAATTCCGCCCGGTAGAGACCAAGGCACCTGGGATCTGTGAGAGACGTTCCGTATACCAGCCTCTGCAGACTGGTATCAAGGCAATTGACTCCATGATTCCGATCGGTCGTGGACAGCGTGAGCTGATCATTGGCGACCGTCAGACAGGAAAGACAACCATTGCAACAGATACGATCATTAACCAGAAGGGAAAAGATGTTCTCTGTATCTATGTTGCAATCGGACAGAAACGTTCAACAGTAGCATCGCTGGTAGAGAATCTTACCAGAAACGGTGCTATGGACTATACAATCGTAGTTGCTGCAACGGCTTCGGAATCCAGCCCGATGCAGTACATTGCACCTTATGCAGGCTGTGCAATGGGCGAGTACTTTATGAACCAGGGAAAGGATGTGCTCATCATTTATGATGATCTGAGTAAGCATGCTGTTGCTTACCGTGCACTTTCCCTTCTGATCCGTCGTCCGCCTGGACGTGAAGCATATCCTGGAGATGTTTTTTATCTGCATTCCAGACTGCTTGAGCGTGCAGCGAAACTTGACGATGAGCATGGCGGTGGTTCTCTTACTGCGCTGCCGATCATTGAGACACAGGCGGGTGACGTATCTGCTTATATCCCGACAAACGTAATTTCCATTACAGATGGACAGATCTTCCTTGAGACAGAGCTTTTCCACTCCGGTATCATGCCGGCGGTTAACCCTGGTATCTCCGTATCACGAGTTGGTGGAGACGCACAGATCAAGGCTATGAAGAAAGTAGCCGGAACTCTGAAACTGATCTATTCGCAGTACCGCGAACTTCAAAGCTTTGCCCAGTTTGGTTCAGATCTGGATGCGGATACCAAGGCTCGTCTGGAACAGGGTGCACGTATCGTAGAAGTTCTGAAACAGAGCCAGAATGCTCCGGTGCCGGTAGAAAAACAGGTAGCGATCCTGTATGCCGTAACCAAGGGCATCCTCGAAAAAGTTAATGTGGAAGATGTAAATGCATATGAAGCAGGACTGTATACCTACCTTGATGCAGATGCAGCCGGTTTGGAAGTAATGCAGCTGATCAGTACCACAGGCAAGCTGGAACCGGAAACAGAAGAAAAACTGCGTCATGTACTGGAAGCGTATACAGAAAATTTCCTGAATACAAGACCTGACAAATAATGTGATTAGGAGGGGATGATCATATGGCTGGAAATATGAAAGCGGTAAAGCTGCGTATCAAAAGCGTACAGAGTACGATGCAGATTACCAAGGCCATGGAGCTTGTTGCATCCTCCAAACTGCGTAAGGCAAAGGAACGTGCAGAAACCTGCCGTCCTTACTTCACAGAGCTGCATGAGACACTGAAGGACATTGCCAGAGAAAACATTGATTTTTCTTCTGTATACGCCAGAGAGTCATCCAATCCGCGTTACTGTTATGTAGTGATTGCCGGTGACAGAGGTCTGGCTGGTGGATATAATGCCAATCTTTTCAAATGTCTGGAAGCTGCAGCTGAAGGCAAGGATTATGTGGTTCTGCCGATAGGAAAAAAAGCAGTTGAGTATTTCAGACAGAGAGGCATTGAATGTCTGACAGATAAGTTTGCGGAGATTGCAGATATTTCTGTCGCAGACTGTTTTGAAATCGCAAATCTGCTTTGTGAAGAATTCCGCAAAGGAACATTCGGGCATATTGAATTATGTTATACCGTTTTTGCATCCATGCTTTCTCAGCAGCCGGAGGTATTTTCTGTACTTCCTATGACTGACATCCGAGAGGAAAGCGGTGGCAGAGTAGCTACAAGAAATCTCATCCTCTATGAGCCGAATGCAGAAGTTGTGTTTGATGCCGTTGTTCCGGAATATCTGGCGGGACTGGTTTATGGTGGTGTATGTGAAAGTACAGCCAGTGAGCTTGCAGCCAGAAGAATGGCTATGGACGCTGCGACAAGTAATGCAGAAGAGATGATCGATAAACTGAATCTGTATTACAACAGAGCGCGACAGGCCAGCATCACGCAGGAAATCACGGAGATTGTTGCAGGTGCGGAAGGGCTTTAAAATATCATAGGAGACTTAAAACATGAGTGAAAAACACATTGGCGAAGTAGTACAGGTCATCGGTCCGGTTCTGGATATCCGCTTTGCGCACGATGAACTCCCGGCTCTTCTCAATGCCATAGAAATAGAATCAAACGGCGCAAAGCTGACGGCCGAAGTAGCACAGCAGATTGGTGATGATGTTGTAAGGTGTATTGCCATGAACTCTACCGATGGTCTTGTCCGGGGCACGAAGGCAGTAGATACCGGCGGCCCGATCACAGTTCCGGTAGGAGATGCCTGCCTGGGACGAGTATTTAACCTTCTTGGAGATCCGGTAGATAACAAACCGGCTCCGGAGGCGAAGGAGCGCTGGTCTATCCATCGTCCGGCTCCTTCTTATGAGGAACAGATGCCGGCCACAGAAATTCTGGAAACCGGTATCAAAGTCGTAGACCTGATCTGCCCATACGCAAAGGGTGGTAAGATTGGTCTGTTCGGTGGCGCAGGTGTAGGAAAAACAGTTCTGATCATGGAATTGATCCACAACGTAGCTACCGCTCATGGCGGTCTGTCTGTATTCACAGGTGTTGGAGAACGTACCCGTGAGGGAAATGACCTTTATAATGAAATGAAAGAAAGTGGAGTTATCGATAAGACGGCTCTGGTCTATGGTCAGATGAATGAGCCACCAGGAGCACGTATGCGTGTCGGACTTTCCGGACTTACCATGGCGGAGTACTTCCGTGATGAGAAGAACCAGGATGTGCTTCTCTTTATCGACAATATCTTCCGTTTTACACAGGCTGGTTCTGAGGTATCTGCACTTCTTGGACGTATGCCGTCTGCAGTAGGATATCAGCCGACACTGGCAACTGAAATGGGTAACTTGCAGGAGCGAATCACTTCTACACGTAAGGGTTCCATTACATCCGTACAGGCTGTTTATGTGCCTGCCGATGACCTTACGGACCCGGCTCCGGCAACAACTTTCTCACATCTGGATGCAACGACGGTACTTTCCCGTGAAATCTCCAGTCAGGGTATTTATCCGGCAGTAGATCCGCTGGATTCCACAAGCCGTATCCTTTCACCGGAGATCGTTGGTAAAGAGCACTATGAGATTGCAAGATCTGTACAGCGTGTGCTTCAGCGTTACAAAGAACTTCAGGATATCATTGCCATCATGGGTATGGATGAGCTTTCAGAAGAAGACAAGCGCACAGTAAACCGTGCACGTAAGGTACAGAGATATCTGTCTCAGAGCTTCTCTGTAGCAGAACAGTTCACAGGTATGCCTGGTAAATATGTTCCTCTCAAAGAAACCTTAAGAGGATTCAAGATGATTCTCGACGGTGAATGTGATGATATTCCGGAGAGTTACTTCCTGTTTGCCGGTACCATTGATGAAGTATTCGAAAAAGCTAAGAAGCAGTAAAGGAGGTGTCTTATGAGTACCTTCTCTTTACGGATCGGAACACCGGACGGGCTGCTTTTTGAGGGCGATGTGGAACGTGTGGTCTGCAGAAGTATCGGCGGTGATATCGCGATTCTTGCAAGACACTGTAACTTTTGTACTGCTCTTGGAATGGGGGAAGCCAGTGTCGTCATGGCAGATGGAAACAGACGAACTGCAGCCTGTATGGGAGGGATGCTTTCTGTCATGAACGGCACCTGTCGTCTTCTCGCGACCACCTGGGAGTGGAAGGAAGACATTGACACAGAGCGTGCGCAGGCAGCTAAGAAACGTGCTGAAGAAATGATCGCAAAAGGCGGTCTTACTGACCAGGAATACAAAATGGCATCTGCAAAACTGCAGAGAGCATTGGTGCGTCTGAGTGTAAAAAAATAAAAGATGATTTTTGTGAAATTGTCTTGACAAAAATGCTAATAAAAGTGTATAATGCAGAAAATTTATACATTCATTAGAGAAGGAGCGATGTTGCTACAACATCGCTCCTTTCTGCATTTTTGAGGAGGGAAATCAATATGGAACAACTGAATGAAATTATTACAAAAATTGATGATTTTGTCTGGGGACCGGTCATGCTGATCCTTCTGGTAGGCACCGGAGTTTTTCTTACTTTTCGAACCAGGTTTCTGACATGGAGAAATTTGGGTTATGCGCTTAAGAGTACCCTCAGCAAGGAGGCACGTACCAAAAGTCGTGGAGAAGGTGATGTTTCTCCTTTTTCCGCACTGACAACAGCATTGGCTGCAACAATTGGAACAGGAAATATTGTAGGTGTTGCAACTGCCATGGTATCCGGTGGCCCGGGAGCCCTGGTATGGATGTGGATTTCAGCGGCATTTGGTCTTACATCCAAGTTCAGTGAATGTATGCTCGCAATTAAATATCGTGAAGTAAATGCCAAAGGTGAGATGAGCGGTGGACCTATGTATACGATGAAAAAAGGTTTGAAAAATAAAACATTTGGCTCTGTTCTTGCATGGCTTTTTGCATTTTTTGCAGTAATTGCTTCTTTTGGAATTGGAAACATGACACAGGGAAATTCAATTGCAGGGGCACTTCACACTACATTCCAAGTGCCGACCTGGGTGACAGGAATTGTGATCACTGTAGTTTCTCTGCTGATCATCGTAGGTGGAATCAAATCGATATCAAAAGTATCTTCTATCGTTGTTCCGGCTATGGCAATCTTCTATGTGATCTGTGGCGTTATTGTAATTGTCGGAAATATTTCAAATTTACCGGCTGGTCTGGCAATGATCTTTAAGATGGCATTCTCAGTCAAGGCAGTCGGTGGTGGTTTATGTGGCTCGATTGTAGCTTCCATGATGAGTGCAATGAGATTTGGTGTTGCCCGTGGAGTATTTTCCAATGAAGCTGGTATGGGATCTGCAGCAATCACAGCTGCTGCGGCTACTACAGATAATCCGGTTCGTCAGGGATACATAAATATGACAGGTACTTTCTGGGATACGATTGTTGTATGTACGATTACCGGTCTTGCCATCGCTTCTTCGGGAGTACTGGGAATGACAGATGCGGCAGGAAAAATGCTGACCGGTTCTGATGTCACGATTGTAGCATTTGAGACGATCCTTGGTTCAGCAGGTGGATGGCTGGTAACAATTGGTATCACTTTGTTTGCTTTTTCCACAATTCTGGGATGGGAGTATCATGGGGAAAAGGCATTTGAATATCTTCTTGGAACACATAAATACAACATGATCTACCGTGTAGTATTTTCACTCGTTGTATATTTTGGATGTACACAGACGCTGAGTCTTGTATGGAACTTCTCAGACATTGCTAATGCACTTATGGCAATTCCGAACCTTATCTGTATGCTTCTTCTGAGTGGAGAGATTGCAAAGGATATCAAAGAATTCCAGTCTGAGATTAGAAAATAGAGTATTGAAAAATGTACGTATTAAAAAGGAATATTTAAGAAAAACACCTGAACAGGTCGGGAGATTTTGTTCAGGTGTTTTTCTTTGTGTCATATATTTACGGATATGATATAAAGTGCTATGATGTGTATCACAATCAGAATAAAGGTTAAAGGACAGGGAAGAGGGAGTTTATGAAAGATACGACGCTGGAAGGCAGGGCAAAGACAAAAAATGGTGTTACCAGGCTTGTTTTTTCTGTTATATGTATTTTGTTGGAAGTAATATTCATTTTATTGTTGTTTACGGGACTTAACCGATATGCAGAGGCAATCAATCTGTGTACAAGAATACTGGGTCTGGTCATTATTCTAAATATGTACGCATCGCCTGTGACCTCGACAATTAAGATGCCATGGATCTTTCTGATCATGGTATTTCCGATCATGGGGCTGACTTTGTATCTGATGGTTGGATTGAATGGCGGTACCAGTAAAATGCGGAAACGTTACCAGAAGATTGACGAACAGCTTTTGCCATTGCTGCCGGAGAATCATGAAATCCAGGAAAAACTGCGGCAGAGCATTCCAAAGGCTGGAAATATATCTTCTTATATTTACAGAAATGCATACTATCCGGTGTATCAGAATACAGATGTAGTTTATTACGATGAGGCTGCAAAAGGGCTGGAGGCACAGCTTGAAGATCTGGCAAAAGCAGAACATTTTATATTTATGGAATATCACGCGATAGAGGATGCCGAGGCCTGGCAGCGAATCCAGCAGGTACTGGAAGAGCGTGCGAAGAGCGGAGTTGAGGTCCGGGTGTTTTATGATGATATGGGGTCTATTGGATTTATTAACATGGATTTTATTAAGAAACTGGATGCAGTTGGAATTCAGTGTCGTGTTTTTAATCCGTTTATGCCTGGCCTGAATGTTTTTCTGAATAACCGGGATCATCGTAAAATCACAGTTATCGATGGCAAAGTCGGATTTACAGGCGGATATAATCTGGCAAATGAGTATTTTAATCTGACACATCCATATGGGCAGTGGAAAGATACAGGTATACGTCTGGAGGGAGAGGCTGTTCGTTCTCTTACTGTGACATTTCTGGAAATGTGGAATGCAGTCAGTGATAAAGATAAGAATGATAGCGATTTCAATAAGTTCGTTCCAGATTATGAATATGTATCGAGTCAGACCGGATTTATCCAGCCATATGCGGACAGTCCGCTGGATAATGAGCAGGTGGGCGAAGAAGTCTATATCAGTATGGTAAATAAAGCAGAAAAATATTGCTGGTTTATGACACCATATCTGATCATTACTGATGAAATGGCACATGCGATGACACTTGCCGCAAAGCGTGGCGTAGATGTAAGGATCATTACACCGGGAATTCCGGACAAAAAACTGATCTACAGTGTCACCAGATCGTTCTACCATGAACTGGTCAAAGATGGAGTCCGTATTTATGAATGGACACCAGGGTTCTGCCATGCAAAAATGAGTGTTGCAGATGATTGCATGGCGACTTGCGGAACCATCAATCTGGACTACCGAAGCCTCTATCATCATTTTGAAAATGGCTGTTTTATGGCGGATTGTGATGTGGTTTTGGATATCCGAAATGACCTTCATGAGACAATGAAAGAGTGCCGGGAAGTCACCGAAAAATACCGCACCGGACGTAGTGCATATCTTCGACTGGGACAGTTGCTTATGAGATTGTTCGCGGGATTGTTATAAGCAATAAGAATAAGCTGATGGAAGATTGGTTATAGCAAAATGGCTGAATATATATGTCTGTTAGCATTGACTCACTATGCCTGAATAAAGTAGAATAAAAACAAAACAGACTCTGACGGCAAGGAACTTCATCCGAGCGGGAATAGTTGTTAATGTGAAATCTACAGATTACTGTGCATGGAATAAACAGTAATATTTACAGGACTTCTCTACCCTGACGGTGGAGGAGTCTTTTTGATTTACGGAATATTACTTTATACAGATATGGGGGTATTTACAAATGCTGAAAGTAGCGATTTATGGAAAAGGCGGTATTGGAAAATCTACTGTGACTTCCAATCTGGCAGCGGCTTTTGCGTCTATGGGGAAGAAGGTCATCCAGATTGGCTGTGATCCGAAAGCGGATTCTACGATCAATCTGCTTGGTGGTGAACCGCTTCGTCCGGTGATGAATTATATGAGGGAAGAGGACGAGGAGCCGGAGAAGCTGGAAGATATTTCCAAAGAAGGATTTGGAGGAGTTCTCTGTATTGAGACAGGCGGTCCGACACCGGGACTTGGCTGTGCCGGAAGAGGAATCATAGCGACTTTCCAGCTGCTTGAGGATCTGCGATTATTTGAAACTTATAAGCCAGATGTTGTACTTTATGATGTTTTGGGAGATGTAGTCTGTGGTGGTTTTGCAGCACCAATCCGTGAAGGCTACGCGGAAAAAGTCCTGATCGTAACATCAGGAGAGAAGATGGCACTATATGCAGCAAACAATATTTCCAGTGCTGTGAGAAACTTTGAGGACAGAAGCTATGCGCGAGTTTTTGGTATCGTTCTGAATCATCGAAATGTAGAAAATGAAACAGAAAAAGTGCAGGCATTTGCACAGAAAAGCAACATTCCGATTGTAGGAGAAATCCCCAGAAGTGACGAAATCATCCGATGGGAAGACCAGGGCAAGACCGTGATCGAGGGGGATGCAGGATCCGAGATCAGCAGACGATTTTTTGACCTGGCAGAAATGCTTTTGAAAGCAGAGGAAGAAGAATGAGCAGAGCTTATTATTGTACAGTAGAAGAATTAAATGAGCGTGGGAAAGACAATATTCCGGATCAGTTCAGATCGAATATGCATCTGATCTACAGCTCACCAGCTACACTTGCCTTTAACTCCCCGGGAGCGGAAGGATTTGGAGTAAAAAGAGCCGGCCTTGCTGTCCCGGATTCGATCATGCTGATCGTGGCACCGGGCTGCTGTGGGCGAAATACATCACTGATCAGTTCCATGCGAGAATACGACAATCGTTTCTTTTATCTGATGATGGACGAGACTGACATTGTGACTGGCCGTCATCTGAAGAAAATCCCAAAAGCAGTGGCAGAAATCTGTGATGGTCTTGACAGAAAGCCCTCTGTTGTGATGATCTGCATCACCTGTGTGGATGCACTTCTTGGTACAGATATGGAGCGCGTTTGTCGAAAAGCAGAGGAAAAAGCAGGTCTTCCGGTGCGTCCGTGCTATATGTATGCATTGACCAGAGAGGGACGAAAACCACCGATGGTACATGTAAGACAGTCTTTATATTCGCTTCTTGAACCAGCGAAAAAGAAGGGAAATGTGGTCAATCTTCTGGGATTTTTCTCACCACTTGTGGATGACTGTGAACTGTATGATCTGCTTCACAGTGCAGGAATCAAGACAATCCACGAGATATCCAGATGCAGAGATTTCAAAGAATACAAGACCATGTCTGAGGCGAACTTTAACCTGGTCCTTCATCAGGAATCACGCTTCGCAGCTGAGGATTTTAATGACAGATTAAATATTCCATTCATTGAACTCAGACGATTATATCAGACAGATAAAATACAGAATCAGTATCAGGCGCTGGCGTCCGTGCTGGGCGTTTCTTTTGAACTGGAAGAGTATCGAAAGGCAGCTGAACAGACAGTGGAAGATTTCAAAAAGGTATGTCCGGATGCATCATTTGCAGTCGGCGAATGCATGAACGGAGATCCTTTTGAGCTGGCACTGGCACTTCTGAAATATGGATTTAAGGTACCGGAGATCTACGGAACCATCACGGTGGAGAACTTTGTTTATATGAAACAACTGGCACGCTTAAGCCCGGAAACGAAGGTCTTCTCTAATATGGAACCGACTATGATCTATTACGATCCGGCACAGAGCGGCGTGAATATCACCATAGGAAAAGATGCTCTTTATTACCATCAGGACTGCCCGGGCCTGATGTGGAACCAGGATGAACAGCCGTATGGATTTGCAGGGGTGAGAAGGCTGTTTGAGGCATTGAAAGAATGTGTTGAGGGTAAATAGATTAAAATTGTTTCTTTTCTGATACTTTATTGTCTTTCGATTGGCTTAATGATATTATCTTCTCAAGAGGGAACGGTAACGTATAATCAACATAGCTATGAGCGCGGAAGTAGTTATGCCATAAAAATGCAGGAGGAAATGATGAGAGGACTGTATTCATCCAAAACAGAAATCAGACACAAAATATTTACAGAGATTGCCCGTATGGCATACGAGGGCGATGACCCGAAGGAGATCGAGGAGCTTCCATATAAGATCATTCCGGGTGAAGTCGCTTCTTACCGCGACAGTATTTTTCTTGAAAGAGCAGTAGTGGGCGAGAGACTTCGTGTTGCAATGGGAATGTCATTAAGACCGGTTACAGAGCATGCGCCGCTTTCAAAAGGCATTGAGGCGAGTGTTATTGAAGAAAAATATTATGAACCACCGCTTATCAACGTGATCAAGTTTGCATGTAATGCCTGTCCGGAAAAGCGTGTGATGATCACAGAAGGCTGTCAGGGCTGTCTGGAACATCCATGCGTTGAGGTCTGTCCTAAGAAAGCTGTGCATATGGAGAACGGCCGCTCACATATTGATGAATCACTGTGTATCAAGTGCGGAAAATGTATTGATGCCTGTCCATATAATGCGATCATTAAACAGGAACGTCCGTGTACAAAGGCATGTGGAATGAACGCGATTGGTTCTGATGAGTATGGAAGAGCCGAGATCGATCAGGAGAAATGTGTATCCTGCGGACAGTGCCTTGTAAGCTGTCCGTTCAGTGCAATCGTTGATAAGGGACAGATCTATCAGACAATCATGGCGATCAAGAGCGAGACACCGGTCTATGCAATCCTTGCCCCGGCAATCGCAGGCCAGTTTGAAGGATTGGAAAACACAAAGATCCGTGGGGCTTTCCAGACACTTGGATTTACGGATGTCAGAGAGGTAGCGATTGGAGCGGATCTCTGTACAATTGAGGAAGCTAAGGATTTCCTGAAAGAGGTTCCGGAAGAACTCCCATTTATGGCAACATCCTGCTGTCCATCCTGGTCCATGATGGCGAAGAAGCTGTTCCCGGAGCAGGCGAAATGTATCTCCATGGCACTGACCCCGATGGTTCTGACTGCAAGACTGATCAAACAGAAAGAGCCTGACTGTAAGATCGTTTTTGTAGGACCGTGTGCAGCTAAAAAGCTTGAAGCCAGCCGTAAGACTATCCGAAGTTATGTGGATTTTGTGCTGACATTTGAGGAAGTTGCGGGAATGTTCGATGCGAAAGGTGTGGACTGGAAGGACATTCCGGAAGGAGAACCGCTTTTCCGTGCAAGTGCAGATGGCCGTGGTTTTGCTGTAAGCGGCGGTGTGGCACAGGCAGTTGTGCATGCTGTAAAGAGAATCGATCCTGACCGTGAAGTGAAGGTTATGAATGCAGAGGGACTTCAGAACTGTAAGAAGATGCTCCAGATGGCTAAGCTTGGCAAGTACAATGGTTATCTTCTTGAGGGAATGGCCTGTCCGGGAGGCTGTGTAGCCGGAGCCGGTACCATCCAGACCATCAAAAAAGCTTCCACCGCGCTGGAGAAAATGAAAAAGGAAGCAGCATTTGAGGAATCATCAGATTCAAAATATCAGTCCCGACTGGAAAGTCTGGAGAAGCTGGATCTGGAGTAAGAGTTAAAAAACATATATAAAGAGTGAGTAAATAAAACCCCAGGGCGTATTAATAGTAATGCCGCTGGGGTTTATTGTGTATGTGCTTTATATCGAATAGTCAGAGAAAGTGTCGAACGATTTTTCTTGAAATGCATGTGATGTTTTTTATATAATAACAATATTCACATGTGAAATGCTCTGAAATTCAATAGGCAAGTCAGCCTGAAATTCCAAATGAAACGTATTTTTTTCAAAAGAATGTTGAAGTTTATTTTATGATATTTTATAATATATTCATAGAACAATATGGAGTAAACATTCTTTGGAACAATTTTGCGGCAGGGAGTGTTTATGGAAAAACAGAAAACAGACAGTGCAATTACATATCACAACAAAGATGTGATTTCAAAATTATTCGGAGAGAAACTGAAAAACAAGTCATTTGAAGTATATGGATTACAGATTCCAGAGATTACAGAAGTTCTTCCGACCAATCTTCCAGCGGTAGAGGCAAATGAAATGAGGCTGGATAATCTTTTTCGTTTAAAAGACGATTCACTTGCCCTGGTTGATTATGAAAGTACCTATGATTATGAAGATAAGATTAAATACTTAAATTACATTGCGCGAACATTAAAGAGATATAAAGCGTTTACGAATCCGAAACAGATTATTCACATGATTGTGATTTACACAGGAGATGTTGAGAAGGGAAAAACGATAGATAAACTGGATGTGGGGTGCCTGCAATTAAAAGTTGAGGAGGTTTTTCTTTCAGAATTAAATGCAGAAGCTATTGAGACAGATCTATACAAAAAAATTCATGTAGGTAAATCTTTATCAGGGCAGGAACAAATGCAGTTTATAATTTTACCATTAATATACAAAGGCACAGAAGCAAAACAGAACTGCATCCAGCGGTGTTTTGAAATGGGAAAGAAGATCGAAAGCAGAGAAATACAGACGTTTGTATTCACCGGACTTCTGGTGTTTACAGATAAAGTGATCCGAAAAGAAGACTCAGAAAAAATCAGGAGGTGGATCGAGATGACGAAGGTAGGACAGATTATAGAAGAAGAGATACAGCAGGCGATTGCAGAAATGCGAAGACAGGCAGACGAAAAGATAAAAGAAGCGCAAAGACAGGCAGATGAAGAGGTGAAAGAAGCACAAAGACAGGCAGATGAAGAGGTGAAAGAAGCACAAAGACAGGCAGATGAAGAGGTGAAAGAAGCACAAAGACAGGCAGATGAAAAGGTAAAAGTGACTGCACGTAAGATGCTGGAGTGTGGAATTTCTATAGATCAGATTCTGCAGTGCATTAATGGATTGACCAGAGGAGAACTTGAAAGGATGAAATAAAATTCAAATAATCAAGACAAGTAGAGTGGAAATAAATAGTAAAATGGATGTGTTAGCGTTGACTGACTACGCAACAGTGGAGTACAATACACATATCAGCAGACAGGATGATCACTTTCTACCTGAATGCAACTACACAGATACGTTCATAATTTTATATGTAAAAGAACAGACTCTGATGGCGAGGAAAGATTAATGTACAGGACCGGGATGGTCAATACAGATCCGAGCAGGAATAGTTGTTATCATGATTTTTAGAGGACTTCTCTACCCTGACGGTGGAGGAGTCTTTTTGCGTATATGGGGGGATAAGATGAGAGGATTACGGAAATATCTGACACCATTTGCACCGGATCAGTCGGGCGCAGTATCAGTGCTCTTTGAACTGGGCGGCATTGTGGTGATCTGCGACGCCGGGGGATGTACGGGTAATGTCTGTGGCTTTGATGAGCCGCGATGGTTTGAGCAGAAAAGCGCGATTTTCAGTGCTGGACTTCGAGATATGGATGCCATTCTGGGCCGTGATGACCGACTGGTCGCAAAGCTTGCAGATGCAGCGCAGAAAGTGGATGCAACGTTCGCAGCAGTGATTGGAACACCGGTTCCGGCAGTGATCGCGACGGATTATCTTGCACTGAAACGCATGACAGAAAAGAAAATAAATCTTCCGATTATGACGGTGGATACAGACGGAATGGAACTTTATGATAAGGGAGAGGAGAAGGCATTCCTGGAACTCTTCAAGACTTTTGCGATAGAAAAATATCAGGCGGAAGAAGACAGAATTGGTATTCTGGGGATGACCCCGCAGGATGTCAGTGACCTAAAAGCAGCGGACAAAATACGTGATCTATATCGGCAGAAATATGGCAAACAGGCAGTCTGTTACTGCATGGGAGACGGGCTGGAAGAGATAAGAGAAGCCTCCTCAGTAAGTAAAAATATCGTTGTCTCGCCGGCGGCCATTATGACTGCAAAATATCTGGAAAAGACATTCGGAACACCGTATGAAATTCACTATCCACTGGTGGATGAACTGCTTCCGGATGTGGATTATACCGGTAAAAAAGTTCTCGTTGTACATCAGCAGGTGATTGCTGATTCTATTCGAAAAGAACTGTTGAAAAAGGGCGTAAAAACGGTTCAGATCGCAAGCTGGTTTATGATGAAAAAAGAACATCTGGCAGATGGAGATGTGCTTCTCCGTGACGAGGATGCTTACATAGAACTTGTACAAAATGGAGAGTTTGATATCATTTTTGCGGATGAATGTATGAAACAGATGACACCCAAATTTAAAGGAATATTTGTAAATACGAGGCACTTTGCAGTGTCAGGAAAGTTGATCGGAAAATAGAAATCCTGCTGCATTTATGAAGGAATACAGCAGATTGGAGAAGCTTATGAGTGAAGAGATCACCAGACAGATCCGCGTTTACGGAATCGTGCAGGGTGTTGGTTTCCGGCCGACAGTCAGCCGGCATGCAGCTGCTCGTGGAATACATGGAAATGTCTGTAATAAAGGGCCTTATGTAGAGATTTACGCACAGGGAAGCACAGAGGCAGTGGAAGAATTTATCTCAGATATCCAGAATCGTCCACCGAAGCGTGCGGCAATCCTGAAGATAAATGTAGAAAATATAGAGAATTCAGAGAGTTATACACAGTTTGATATTATCGAAAGTGAAAAGACAAAGGGAGAAATCTTTGTCTCTCCGGATATCGCAATCTGTGAGGAATGCAAAGAGGAAATGTTTGACCCGAAGAATAGGAGATATCTGCATCCGTTTATTAACTGCACCTGCTGTGGGCCAAGGCTGACGATACTGGATTCGCTGCCTTATGACCGTGAGCGGACCAGTATGAAAGAGTTTCCGATGTGTCCGGATTGTGCAAAGGAATATAATGATCCGGTAACCCGAAGATATGATGCACAGCCGGTCTGCTGCAATGAATGTGGTCCGGAAGTGTATCTGATCGGCAGAGAAGAACGGGGCAGAGAAGCGATCACTTATGCGAGAAAAATGATTGCTGAGGGCGGTATTGTTGCAATCAAGGGAATCGGAGGCTTTCATCTTTGCTGTGATGCTTCGGATGAAACTGCAGTAAGCAGACTTCGCCAGCTTAAACATCGTCCGATGAAGCCGTTTGCAGTGATGGCAAAAGATCTCAAAGCAGTCAGAAAAGAATGTGAAGTGAGCACAGAACAGGTCAGAATCCTCGATGGACACCAGAAACCGATCCTGCTTCTGGATAAGAAAAAAGAAGCAAAAAACCTCTGTCTGTCCGTAGCACCGGGTAATCCCAAAGTTGGCGTGATGCTGCCATATGCACCAGTACAGCTCTTGATTTTTACATATGATGACGGAATTGAAATTCCGGAATTTCTGGTAATGACCAGTGGAAATACTTCTGGCGCACCAATCTGTCGTGATGATCAGGAAGCAGAGGCAGAGCTGTCAGGATTCTGCGACTGTATGCTGTCCCATGATCGCAAGATCCGTATCCGCGCGGACGATTCGGTAATGGATTTTTATGAGGATAAACCATATATGATTCGCCGTTCCAGAGGGTATGCACCCCTTCCGTTTATGGTTTCCACACCATATCGGGGGCAGGTGCTTGCCATTGGTGGAGAACTCAAGAATTCTTTTTGCATCGGTGTGGATAACCGCTTTTATCCGTCGCCATATGTCGGAGATCTGGAAGATCTGCGAACGGTAAAAGCACTTAAGGAGACTGTAGGAAGGCTGGAAACACTCCTGGAAGTAGAACCGGAGATCGTATGCTGTGATATGCATCCAAAGTACAATTCCGTGATGGTAGCGGAAGAACTGGGACTTCCGGTGGTGAAAGTGCAGCATCATTATGCACATATCCTTTCCTGCATGGCGGAAAATGACTGTGCAGGGCAGGTGATCGGTGTATCCTTTGATGGAACCGGATATGGAACTGACGGTACAATCTGGGGAGGAGAAATCCTGTTGTCAGATTTAGATGGATTCACGAGGATGGGAAGTGTGATGCCGTTTCTTCAGGTTGGTGGAGACGCTTCTTCGAAAGAAGGATGGAGAATTGCAGTTTCTCTGATCTATGGAATGACAGGTGACAGAAAAAAGGCATCTGAGATCACAGAAAAATTAGAACTTTGTACGAAACAGGAAGCAAACGTGCAGTTTACCTTGGCAGATCGTAAGATCAATGCCGTGATATCAACCAGTGCAGGACGCTTGTTTGACGGCGTGAGTGCGATACTTGGAATCCGAAGGAAGTCTACATTTGAAGGTGAGGCTTCTATGGCATTGGAATTTGCTGCGGAGGAGTATCGGGAAACTTTGCTTGAAAAGAGTAAACAACAAATTCAGGAAACTGAAAAATATGGTTACGATCAAAAGGATACAGATGCTCTCAGTAGAAATGAAAATCTGTCAGAGACAGAAGAAATAAAGAGAATGGATGACAAGTTGATTTCTGCAGGTGACCGTCTGCTGCTCAACACAGAATCCTTGATAAAAGGAATCCTGAATCATCGATTAAATGGAGAAGATCAGGGAAAGCTGGCATATGTTTTTCATCAGGAGCTTGCCCGTCAGATCACTGCAGCTTGTGTGAAAATCAGAGAACTGAGTGGCTGTAATAAAGCAGCCTTAAGTGGCGGCGTTTTTCAAAACAGACTGCTTCTGGAGCTGACTGATCATATGCTTCTGGAACAGGGATTTGAAGTGTTGAAACATCAGCTTGTACCGCCGAATGATGGTGGGATCGCACTTGGACAGGCGGTGTATGCGATGGCATATCTGGAAAAAAACCGAGGGCATTCTTGAAAAAATAATACAAGTTACATAGTAAAAGGGAGGCATTACCATGTGTGTAGGGTTATCAGCAAAAGTAGTAAAAATCAGTGAAGGAACAGCCGTTGTAGATGCTGGTGGAGCTAAGAGAGAAGTTTCCGCACAGCTTCTGGAAGAACTGGAGCCAGGCGACTATGTGATGGTTCACGCAGGCGTTGCAATCGCAAAGATCACCGATGAAGACGAAGATGAAACAGATCAGTTAATGGAGGACCTGCTGTAATGGGAGAAGAGAAAAAAAGAACAGCGCGGGAGATCATAGAGAATTACGATGGCCCGGCAGTCCGTATTATGGAAGTGTGCGGAACACATACACACGAGATTTTTCGCCTGGGAATCCGTAAACTCCTTCCGTCACAGGTCGAACTGATCTCGGGTCCGGGATGCCCGGTCTGCGTAACACCAGTTGGATTTATTGATGAGGCGGTGTGGCTGGCACTGGAAAAAAATGTGACGATCTGCACTTTTGGAGATCTGGTGCGTGTTCCGGGAACAGAGATGAGCCTTGCAGGAGCAAGAGAAAAAGGAGCAAAGATCAGAATCGTTTATTCTCCGGCAGATGCGGAAAAATATGCTCTTGAACATTCAAATGAACAGGTTGTTTTCCTTTCAGTCGGCTTTGAAACAACGACACCGGCAGAGTGTCTTTCTGTAAAGCAGGCGAAACAAGATGGCCTTGAAAACTACTCTCTTTTGATGGCAAATAAGACCATGCCACAGGCATATGAAGCCTTAAAAGGAAGTGCAGATGTTTTTCTGTATCCCGGACATGTCAATGCAATCACAGGTACGGAACTCTGTGAAGATCTGACAGAGGAAGGGGTAAGTGGTGTTGTGGCCGGTTTTACAGCAAAAGAACTTCTTACAGCACTGGCGGTTGCACTGGTGAAATTTCAGGAGGGAAAACCGTTCTTTGTAAACTGCTATCCGCGAGTTGTGAAGCCAGAAGGAAGTCGTGAGGCACAGCAGCTTACCGAAAAAATGACAGAGGCCTGCGATAGTGAGTGGAGAGGTCTTGGAGTGATTCCAAAATCAGGAGTCTGTCTCAAAAAAGAGTGGAGTGCATTTGATGCAAGAAAGAAATACAACATTCCGCCGATTCAGGGCAAAGCGAATCCTGCCTGTCGGTGCGGAGATGTCCTGCAGGGAAAATGTAAACCATCCGATTGCAAAGTATTTGGGAAAGTCTGTACCCCGCAACATCCGGTAGGCGCGTGTATGGTTTCGAATGAAGGCGCATGTTCGGCTTATTATGCGTATGGAGACAATCAATAAATCAACGTATTCCGAATGATTGTAAGACTGCGAGAATTACGAAGTAATGAAGCAATCTGCAGGTATGATAATATTAAGAAAAAGAGGATGATCCTATGAGCAGTTTAAAAGATAAAACAGTAACGATGGCACACGGTGCCGGAGGTCGCCAGACCTCTGAACTGATCGACCAGATTTTTGCAGCACATTTTGCAAATCCGGATCTGACTGCAGATGATGCAGCAGTATTGACTCCGCCGGCAGGAAAAATGGCAGTATCAACAGACGGATTTATCGTTTCACCGGCTTTTTTTCCGGGTGGAAATATCGGTAAACTTTCTATCTGCGGAACAGTCAATGATCTTGCATGTATGGGTGCAAAACCACTCTATCTGACCTGTGCATTTGTTATCGAAGAGGGATTTTCGATGGAAAAACTGGAAGAAATCGTTTCTGCGATGGAAAAAACGGCGGCAGAAGCAGGTGTACATATCGTGTCCGGAGACACCAAAGTAGCCGGAAAAGGACAGGTGGATGGTGTTTTTATCACAACGACCGGAATGGGACAGATTGAAGACGGAGTAAATGTTGGCGGAACACTTGCGCAGCCGGGAGATGCGATTATCGTGACCGGAGATGTCGGAAGACATGGATGCACGATCCTTCTTGCAAGAGAAGATTTCGGAATCGAAGCAAATGTTACCAGCGACTGCGCGCCTCTCTGGAAAACAGTAGAAGCTGTTATGAACACGACTCATGATCTCCATGTAATCCGCGATGCTACAAGAGGTGGTGTCGGAACTGTTCTCTATGAAATAGCCGGACAGAGCAATGTTGGGATTCGACTTGATGCCGCCTCCGTTCCGGTAGCACCGGAAGTCAAAGGAGTCTGTGGCATGCTCGGACTCGAACCACTTTATCTGGCATGCGAAGGCCGTATGGTCATCATGGCACCAAAAGCTGAAGCTGATAAGATCGTTGAAACTCTCCGTCAGTGTCCGTATTCGAAAGAAGCTGCCATTATCGGTGAAGTGACGTCAGACCAGCCTGGCAAGGTAGTTATGACCACTGAGATTGGAACGCAGGCGTTACTTCCGCAGCCGGGTGGAGAGTTACTGCCACGTATATGTTAAGATATGAGTAATCACTAATTATGAGTAATCACGAATCTGCACAGAGATAGAAAAACTGGTTTCCTGACACACTGCGATTTCTGTTCGTTACGTGCGCTTGTTTGCTGTCATTCGCGCAAACTCGGCTTTGCCTCAGACAGTGCGCTCGGTGACAGCGGCTAGCACATAACTCTCGACGAAATCTCCGTTTGCCGTCAGTTCAATCCAGTTTTCTACTCGTGCAGAATTCTGTTGACTGGATGAATTTAATAATATATTGCTCTGTTCAGAAGAAATGTCCCATGAGGGCACTGAACAGCTATAATTATTGTATGTATAACACGGAGGACCAACATGGACACAAGAGTAGCAGTAATATCCATCATCGTCGAAGACAGCGATTCCATCGAAACCCTCAACCAGCTCCTTTACGATGCCCGCGACTACATCATCGGCCGCATGGGCATCCCATACCGTGAAAAAGGAATCAGCATCATCAGTATCACAATTGATGCACCACAGGACATCATCAGTGCCCTTTCCGGCAAGATTGGCCGACTGAAAGGCGTATCCACGAAGACCGCTTATTCCAATGTTATCACACACATGGAGGAAAAACATGATTAAAATAGCAGTGTACGGCAAAGGTGGCATTGGCAAATCAACGACTGTATCCAATGTGGCAGCAGCACTTGCAGAAAAAGGTTTGACAGTTATGCAGATTGGCTGTGATCCAAAAGCAGATTCCACGATTCAGCTTCGCCACGGAAAAGAAATGAGAACGGTGCTTGATCTTTATAATGAAAAAAAGCAGAACCTCAAACTCAAAGACATGACCATGGTCGGTTATCAGGGCGTGATCTGTGTAGAGGCAGGTGGTCCGACACCAGGGCTTGGCTGCGCAGGACGTGGAATCATTACGGCTCTTGAAAAATTAAAGGAAACCGGAGCGTATGAAACCTATAAACCGGATATTGTCCTTTATGATGTACTGGGGGATGTTGTTTGCGGGGGCTTTTCCATGCCAATGCGAAAAGGATATGCGGACAAAGTTTTTATTATCACATCCGGGGAAAATATGGCAATCCATGCCGGGGCCAATATTGCCATGGCGGTACAGAATTTCAGAAACCGTGGTTATGCTGCCCTTGGAGGAATTATCCTGAATCGCCGCAATGTAAAACGGGAAGAAGAAAAAGTACAGGAACTTGCGGAAGATTTTGAAACAAAGGTAATCGGAAAACTTACCCACAGTGATCTGGTTACAGACGCAGAAGAACAGGGAAAGACTTTGATGGAATGTTATCCGGAAAGCGAAATGGCAACAGAATACCGCATACTGGCAGAGCAGATTCTGAACCTCTGCAGAGAGGATGGTTTATGCTGAAACGAGTTGGTGGTGAGATAGATCCGGAAGGTGCGGTTATAACGATTGGAGAGGCTGATTTTCCTGTTCCATTTCCAACAGGTCTGGAATTTAATTCTCCCGCACATGGTAACTGGAACATTGTTCATACCGGAATGCTGATGCCAGAGGCAATCCAGATTTATGTCTGTGCAGACAACTGCATGCGGGGAGTTGTCCTGACTGCGGCAGAGATGAATGCAGCAGAACGTTTTTCCTTTGTGATCGTAGAAGAAGAAAATCTTCTCAATGGAAATCTGGAGGATGTGACGATCGAAGGAGTGACCGATGTTCTGAAGAAACTTGAAAAAAAACCGAAAGCAGTGCTTCTTTTTACAGTATGTCTGCATCATTTTCTGGGATGCGACCTGGAACTGGTGTATGGAGAACTGGAAGCACGCTTTCCGGAGATCGTGTTCGTACGCTGTTATATGGATCCGATCATGCAGAAACATGGAGCTACGCCGGATCAGAAACTTCGAAAAGCAATGTATGAACCGCTCAGAATACAGGCGGCGGATGAAAAAACAGTCGCTCTTGTCGGGAGTGATTTTGCATTGGATGAAGATAGTGATATCAAACAACTGCTTCAAAGAAATGGATATATTCTGCGCGAACTTCCAGCGTGTAAAACCTGGGAAGAATATCAGAAGCTTGGTGAAGCAGAAACGTTTATTTCCTGCTATCCGCCGGCAAAATATGGTGCAGATATTCTTGCAGAGCGCTTTAAAAGAGAACATTTATATCTGCCGGGAAGCTTTGATTATGACGAGATCAAAGAGGAGCTTCGGACGCTTATAAATAAACTTAAAATTAATATGCAGGCAGAAGAACTTGAGGCATATTTTAAACGAGAAACCGTCCGCTGTGAAGAGTCTCTTTCCAATGCAAAAAACGTTATTGGAGATACTCCGGTCATGCTGGATTATATGTTCCATCCAAGACCGCTGGGCCTTGCAAAAGTCCTTTTAGAACATGGATTTCAGGTGAAGACGATCTGCCTTGACAGCATCAGTCCGGAAGAAAAATCTGCTTTTGACTGGCTGAAAATCCACTATCCGGAACTGGAACTGCGCGCTACAATACATGCAAAAATGAGAGTTCTTCCGCGCAAAACAGAGAATAAAGTTTTGGCGATCGGACAAAAAGCAGCCTGGTTCAGTGAAAGCAGGAACTTTGTCAATATGGTTCAGGGCGGAGGTCTCTGGGGCTTTGAAGGAATAAGAAGGACAGCACAGCTGATGACAGAGGCTTTTCTTGAGGAAAAAGATCCGGAGGATCTGATCGTCCGTAAAGGATGGGGGTGCGAGAGCTGCATATGAGACAGTCGTATAAGATCATACCGGTTTATACAGCGGATGTTTCAGGTGTCTGTTCAGCTTTGTATGAGCTTGGCGGAATGGTGGTCATGCATGATCCGTCTGGATGTAATTCTACCTATAATACGCATGATGAGATCCGCTGGTATGACCAGGACAGCCTGATTTTCATATCCGGTCTGAGCGAAATTGATGCGGTTATGGGGAATGATGCAAAGTTTATTCATGATATTGAAGAAGCTGCACGGGAACTGAAACCAAAGTTCATTGCA
>NZ_CAKRXI010000023.1 GCF_934424005.1 uncultured Blautia sp. | reverse complement strand
AAGACAGCTCTGATAGTAATCCGGGGGCAGATGTAGTGCCGGTTGATACAGAAATCAGTTTTTCAGTTGTTAATGAAGGCACTTCGGACAGTACGCAGGCTGTGGTCACAGCACCGGTCAAGGGTGCGACACCAGTTACAGAAATCAATGCCTCTGATGGAAGTTATAAAGGTGTGATCACATGGAATCCAAATGACAGCACTTTTGCCGCAGATACTGCTTACCAGGCACTGGTTCTTCTTTCTGCTTCAGATGGTTATTGTTTTACTACAAACAGTGTACAGGGAACAGCAATCGGAACAGTATCCGGTATACAGGTGACGGATAATGGTAAAACACTGGAATTTCAGATTGCTTTTCCACAGACTGCTGCGGATGATAAGAAGGAAAATGATGACAGTAAAACAGATAACAATGGAAATACAGCTTCAGATGGAAATGCTACAGAAAACGGCAGTACAAATAATGGACAGAACAGTGCAGCATCGGTAAATAATGAAAAAAGATGTTCTTACACTTCCGATGAATGCACTGCAGGAGCAGGGCGATAAGACCTTTGTTTATACAGAGAAGGAATCAGATGGAACACTTTCCGGGGAAGTGGAGATCCAGACCGGAATGACAGATGGAAGTACCGTAGAAATTACCGATGGCCTTGAAGAAGGCGATACTGTTTACTATATGCGCTCAGATAATAGTCAGTCGAACAGCAGCAGTAGTAATGATATGACGGATATGTCAGGTGGCCCGGGAGGTAACGGAGACATGCCAGGTGGTAATTTTGGAGGTGGCTCTGACGGAAACTCCACTGGAGGCCCTGGAGGAAATGGGGGCGGTGCTCCCGGCGGCGGTCAGGGCGGACCGGGAATGTAAGGCGGTGATCGTATGTTTTTTCAGTCAGTAAAAATGGCGTGGCATGCAGTCACAGTGAATAAATTACGTACGTTTCTTACCATGCTTGGAATTATCATCGGAGTGGTGGCACTGATCGTGCTTGTGTCCATTGCAGACGGTGCGACCAATTCCGTGACAGATGAGATTTCCGGTATGGGCTCCAGTTATCTGACGGTCAGCATTACGGATGATAAAGAAAATCCACTTCGTTTGAGTGAAATGTCTGATTTTGCAGAGCCAGATGAGGTTCAGGCTGTGGCACCTGTTTCCAGAACCAGTGTGACTGCAAAAAATGGTTATACCAGTGATACGATGACATTAATTGGAACAACTGGGAGTTATGCACAGATTCAGGATATGGATCTTGCATACGGACGTTTTCTTATGAATGCGGATATAGAAAATCACACATATGTTGTGGTGTTTACTTATGATACAGCAGTAGAACTTATGGGAAGAGCAGATGTGACTGGTGAAAGCATTTCGCTGAATGGACAAAGCTTTCTGATCATAGGAGTACTGAGCGAAGAGAGCAGTTCCTCACTTACAGGAAATACCGGATTTGTGAGCAGCAGTTCGGATGATGATTCTTCTGATACAAGTGTAGTTCTGGAAGGTTACATACCGTATTCTACTATGACCAGAATTGCAGATAATATTCTTGACATCACACAGTTTTATGCGTCAGCTTCCGACACACAGACACTTGACTACGCAGAAAATGTATTGACAGATCTTCTTCTGGAACGATTTGAAAATGATGAAGATGCTTTTACCGTAACTGAACAGTCCCAGATAATGGACACTATGGAAAGCGTAAATAATACGATGTCGTTGATGATCGGAGGAATTGCAGCAATTTCACTTCTGGTAGGCGGAATTGGAATCATGAATATCATGCTGGTTTCGGTGACAGAACGAACAAGAGAAATCGGAATCCGTAAAGCGATCGGAGCCAAAAAAGGAATGATCATGCTGCAGTTTCTGATCGAGGCATTGATGGTCAGCTTCATGGGCTGTATGGCAGGTATCGGAATTTCATGGGTGATCTTAAAAGCTGCGGGAATTTTTGTGGATGCCATGCAATTTCAGATGGACATGCAGGTAGTGTGGATTTCTGTGGCCTTTTCGGCAGTGATCGGCATTGTATTTGGCCTGTATCCGGCAGGAAAAGCTGCAGCAAAGAAGCCAATCGAGGCACTTCGTTATACAGGATAAATTCAAGAATGCCTCGGCATTCTTGCTGCGAGATGCGCGTCATGCAAAGCATGACATATTTCTTTTGCGCATCTCTGCAATCCTGCCGGAGGCTATATCAGATGGGGGATTGACTCCCACCACTGATACTAATTTGCTCCTCGCCACCTAAAGAGGTGGGAGTCATCTCACATCTGATATAGTTTCTGTCGAGAAAGAACGCTTATAGCGGAAAACGGTCGAACGAATTTTCTTGACTGAAAAGATGGCAAAAAGCTATAATATTCCTGTCAGTAAAAACAGTACTGGAAAAAATTACTTGACATATCTATGCATATTAAATATAATTTGCTTATGCATTACAGAAATGTTACAAAAAAATAAATTATGAAAAAAAGACATAATGAAAATGCAAGGAATGTTTAAGTATGAGAAAAACAAGATTGACAGGAACCCATAACGATAAGGATAAAAGCGGCAGAGAACACAATTCGTCTTTTCATAGCTTTGTTTCTCTGAGTGTCTGTGCCCTGACAGTGATCGCCGTAACAGGTGGATGCAAGCTGGCAGGAACTGAGAAACATAAAGTATATGCCGCTTCAGAGAACGAAAGTAGCAGCCTGTACAGTGAAGATGCGGATTATGACCTTCCGTCAGGAATTGCAGGTGTGGTTTCCGGAGTCAATGCAACGCCGGCAGCAGGTTCGACCGTAAACCGTATCGGAATTTCCTGCGATGATGTAATTGTTGGTCAGCGTGTGCGGAAAGTTACGAGCAGTGCTGTAGAAATGAATGTCAGCGAATCTATGGCGACGACTGTGGATACATTTGATGCAAAGGTTGTTTCCGCGTCATCCTCTGCAAAACTGATGTCAGATGAGGACTATGAGAATCTTCTCCAGATCGTAGAGGCAGAAGCGGGCACAGAAGATCTGAAGGGAAGGATCCTGGTTGCCAATGTTATTATGAACCGTGTAAAATATTCGGAATTTCCAGATAATGCAACAGATGTTATCTGGCAGTACATAGATGGTGTGGCGCAGTTTTCTCCGATTGCGGATGGAAGAATTTCAGAAGTAGTTCCGTCGGATGAGACGAAAGAAGCAGTGAAACAGGCACTGGAAGGCGTGGATTATTCAGAAGGGGCACTGTTCTTTATCCAGAGATCTGCGGCAGCGAAGAATAATATTCAGTGGTTTGACAAAAATCTTAAAAAATTATTCAAGCACGGTGTACATGAATTTTACACATATCCGGAGGCTGCACAACAGTAGCAGATGTCAGCATCTTCATAATTATGTTATTGTTTAGATATTGTATAAAGAGCCCGAAGGATCAGAAAGTTCCTTCGGGATTTTTGTATAATTGGGTATGGAATTTTACACGGTAACGTGGTATACTATGACCCAAAATGGTGACTGCAGACAAAATGTGAGTAAAACCTAAGAAAACCCCAAGAAAGGCAGGAAGGATATATGCAGGTATTATATAAAAGCACAAGAGGAAAAGGTGAGACAGTAACTGCTTCCATGGCAATCTTAAAAGGACTTTCTGAAGATGGAGGACTGTTTGTCCCGACTGAGATTCCGAAGCTGGACGTGCCGGTAGAGAAGCTTGCGCAGATGACATATCAGGAGACTGCATATGAAGTTATGAGTCGTTTCCTTACAGATTTTACAGAAGTTGAACTGAAAAACTGTATTGCGAATGCATATGATGAAAAATTTGACACAAAAGAGATTGCACCGCTTCATGAGGCAGATGGAGCATATTTCCTGGAACTTTTCCATGGCGCAACAATTGCATTCAAGGATATGGCGCTTTCTATCCTTCCGCATCTGATGACGACAGCAGCCAGAAAGAATCAGGTCAGCAATGACATTGTGATTCTTACTGCTACATCCGGAGATACAGGCAAAGCTGCACTGGCAGGTTTTGCAGATGTACCGGGTACAAAGATCATTGTATTCTATCCGAAACACGGAGTAAGTCCGATTCAGGAAAAACAGATGGTTACACAGAAAGGTGATAATACTTATGTAGTAGGAATCACAGGAAACTTCGATGATGCCCAGACAGCAGTCAAGAAAATGTTCAATGATCGTGAACTGGCTGCAGAACTTAATGAGGCGGGATTCCAGTTTTCATCTGCAAACTCTATCAATATCGGAAGACTGGTTCCGCAGATCGTATATTATGTATATGCATATTCAAGACTTGTTGGAAATGGAACAGTTAAAGCCGGTGAAAAGATCAATGTAGTTGTACCGACAGGAAACTTTGGTAATATTCTTGCAGCATATTATGCAAAACAGATGGGACTTCCGATCAATAAACTGATCTGTGCGTCCAATGAGAATAAAGTTCTGTTTGATTTCTTCCGTACAGGAACCTACGACAGAAAGAGAGATTTTATTCTGACAACTTCTCCATCCATGGATATTCTGATCTCCAGCAATCTGGAACGTCTGATCTATCGTCTTACTGGTGAAGATGCACAGAAATGTGCAGAACTGATGCAGGCTTTAAGTGATGGCGGAGAATATACGATCACAGAGGATATGAAAAAAGGTCTTGCTGATTTCTATGGTAATTACTGCAGTGAAGAGGAAACAAATGAAGCTATTCATGCAACATACAAGAGCAGTGATTATGTGATCGATCCTCATACGGCGGTTGCGGCAGGTGTTTATAAGAAATATCTTGCAGATACGGATGACCATACACCAACCGTAATTGCATCTACAGCAAGTCCGTACAAATTTACGAGAAGTGTCATGGATGCAGTTGCAGAAAATACAGGAGATATGGATGATTTTGCACTGGCAGACAGACTTTCAGAAATTTCCGGTGTTAAAGTGCCGAAGGCAGTAGAAGAAATCCGTACCGCACCGGTACTGCATGATACGGTTGTTGATGCCCCGGATATGCCGGATACTGTAAAGAAAATCCTCGGAATCAAATGATTTATAAACAGTAACCGTAAATTTGCAGTTACTGTTCACTTCGTTCACAGTAACTTGATATTTTTTCCAGTATTATGTATTGAAAAATCACATACAATAGAGTAAAATAAAAACAGAAAAAACGTACGGGATAACTCCTGGAATGTGCGAGGCCCCTTCATAATTTGAACCTACATTGACAAATAGGGAATCCTATCATCGCTGTAGTGATGTCAGACCTCTCGTTGTGGTAGGCAGATCTGTAGTTGCGGATACCCAACCTGGCTGCGGCTAGGCGTCAAATGGAAGGGAACGGCATTCCGGGACCTGTAAAAAAAGAAATGAGTCATAGAGATATGGCTCTTTTTTTGAAGGAATATAAGAGTTCAGGTATTGGAGGAAGAAACATGGTAACACAGAGAACATTTGGTACATTGCCATCGGGGGAAGAAGTTCAGATCTATCATCTGGAAAACAAATCAGGGGCGTTCGCAGAGGTTCTGCAGTTTGGTGCAATTCTTGTAAAGCTTTGCGTGCCGGACAGAGACGGCAGACTTACAGACGTTGTTCTGGGATATGATGATCTGGCTGGATATGAGGTCAATGGATGCTTTTTCGGGGCAACGATCGGAAGAAGCGGAAACCGCATTGCACAGTCCAGATTTACACTTGACGGTAAGGAAATAGTCCTGACACCGAATGAGGGGGCAAACAATCTTCACAGCGGTCCGGATGGATTTGAGAAAAAAATGTGGACAGCTTCAGAGATTTCCGAAGACAAGAATGCAGTTACTTTTTCAAGGATCAGCCCGGATGGAGAGAATGGTTTTCCGGGAGAATTTGATGTTTCTGTTACATATGAAATGACGGAAGAAAACGAATTGCGTATTGTCTATGGTGGTGTCTGTGATCAGACAACAATAGCAAATATGACAAATCATTCATATTTCAACCTTGCAGGAGAAGGAAGCGGCAGTGCGATGGATCAGTATGTAACGATTCATGCAGAACAGTATACACCGGTTGGTGAAGGATCTATTCCTCTGGGAGAGAATGCAGCGGTAGAGGGAACTCCGATGGATTTCCGCAAGGCCCACAAGATCGGGGATGAGATTGAGGCTGATTTTGAACAGCTCAGGATCACAGGTGGATATGACCATAACTATGTGACGGATGGATACAATAAAGCAAGTATCCGTGAAATCGCAGAGGCATGGTCTGAGAAGACTGGAATCCAGATGAATGTACTTACCGACTGTCCTTGTGTACAGTTTTATGCTGCTAATTTTGTTGATCAGGAACATGGCAAAAACGGCCATGTTTATAATAAACGTGAGGCATTCTGTCTGGAGACGCAGGTTGAGCCGAATGCTGTGAATGTTGAAAATTTCCATTCTCCTATTCTGGAGGCGGGCGAGCGTTATTACTCCGAAACAATCTATCGTTTCTCTGTGAAGAAATAAATAATGTGGTTATGAATCCGATTCTTTTCATATAATGCAGTATGAAGAGAGTCGGATTTTTTTATTTTGAAGAAAAGAATAATGATTGTCGCAGGCAACGGATGATGAAAGTGTTGATCGTCATAATGATGGCAGATATGTGGTGCATGCAGCCTGAGAAAGCATCAGCAGCAGACCCGGTGATACGTGTCCTTTTGACAACAACGGATTTCAACTCCAGATATCATCAGGAGATCACAGTATCTTATGATGGAAAAGAGATTACATATACGGCGGAAGAAGTGAAAAAACAGGGGGATAAGGTACGCATTCCTGCACAAAAAGATGGAATCAGGATTCTGTCCATACAAAGGCAGTCCGGAACTCCGGTCTACGACGGAAGTATTGAAATTATTCCGAAAGCAGAAGGGCTGATAATAGTAAATGAACTTTTCCTTGAAAAATATCTGACCAGAGTAGTCCCGAGTGAGATGCCGGCAACTTATGAAAAAGAGGCACTGAAAGCACAGGCTGTGTGTGCAAGAACATATGCCTGGAAACAGATTCAGGAACAACGTCTTCATGAACTGGAAGCAGACGTAGATGATACTGTGAACTTCCAGGTATATGGGAATATGGAGCCACAGAAAGCTGCGACAGAAGCGGTGAGAGAAACGGAAGGACAGATTCTGTGTCAGGATGGAGAAGCTGTGGAGGCATATTATTTTTCCACATCGGCAGGTGTGACCAGTACAGACGAGATATGGGGAAGCGATGAAGCAGCTCCTTATCTCAGGAGCGTTCCGTGTAAATTTGATGAAGAAGAACCATGGAGCAGCTGGATAGTAGAACTTCCGTGGAAGATGCTGGAGGACAGGATACGTGAGAAAGGGGAAGGTACAGTACTCAGATCGGTTACTGTAACCAGACGCAGTGAGAGCGGGGCAGCTACAGCACTCGAGGCTGTGTCAGACAAAGATTCCTGCATAATAGAAAATGAATATGAAATACGTGAATTTCTGGCACCTGTAAATTGTACGATCACGGAAAAAGATGGAACAGAAACCACAGGAGGAAGACTTCTTCCAAGTGCTTATTTTGAACTGGAGAGAACGCAGAATGGAAATCTCCAGGTCAGAGGAAAAGGATATGGACATGGTGTCGGAATGAGTCAGACCGGAGCAGATAAGATGGCAGAGCAGGGGTATGATTACAGAGAAATACTGGACTATTTTTTCAGAAATATTACGGTAGAAAATCTGGGATGACACAGAACACATTTCATGGTAAAATAGACAGAAATGTAGTAACTATCGGGAGAAAAAATATGGGAAAAAAAACAGATAAAAGTACGGTTGGTCTGATCCTGGGATTTGTAAAACGAATGCAGGAAGACCATATTGGTGCTTACGCTGCACAGGCGGCATATTTTTTGATCATGTCGTTTATTCCTTTTGTGCTGGTGCTTACGGCACTGGTTCAGTATACACCATTGACATATCGTATGCTCAGACAGGCAATCCTGGGATTTGTTCCATTAAATTTACAGGATTTTGTTCTTAAGATCATTGCAGAAGTATTTACCAAAAGCGCTGCAGTTGTACCGATTTCCGGATTGTTTGCATTGTGGTCATCGGGAAAAGGTATGCAGTCACTGATCGCGGGGCTCAATGTGATCTATCATGTAAAAGAAACCCGAAACTGGCTGACAAACAGATTGTATTCCATGCTGTATATGTTTCTGTTTGTGCTCGCAATCATCATAAGCCTTCTTCTTCTGGTTATGGGTAACCGTATCCATGCGGCACTCGTCATTCATGCGCCTCTTCTTGGAAGAATGCTTGGACGACTGCTGAGTGCAAAGACCTTTCTGGTATTTGTTGTGTTGTTTCTGGTATTTCTCGTTTTGTACAGATATCTTCCAAACAGAAAGGCATCACTGAAAAGTCAGGTACCGGGGGCATTTATCATCGCAGTTGCATGGTCATTGTTTTCCTATTTCTTTTCATTGTATTTTACATTCTTTCCGAATTTCAGCAATATGTATGGCAGTCTGTCTGCACTGATCATGGTTATGCTGTGGCTGTATGTGTGTATGAATTTGCTTCTGTATGGTGCTGAGATCAATGCATATTTCGAGAAAGAATTTCGTCAGGCGCAGATGTCTTTGTGGCAGGGGATAAAAAAACTTCTTGACAGTTTTTTTACACTGTGGCATAGTAAATAGAAGAAAGTGACTGCTCAGCAGAATGAGTAGATGCTATAAGGTATAAGCTGTGAAGGCGTTTCAGGAGAATGTTTTCTTACAGAGAGAGGGAGTCATCGGCTGTAAGCCCCCTTAAGTTCAGACATTATCTTAATTTCCCGCCAGAGCTTCATTTCTGAAAGTATACAGTAGGAAGTGACGTTGATGCGCGTTAAGCATGACTCAAGTGCCTGTGAATCAGTGTTCACGGGAAACAGGGTGGTACCGCGGTTATTATTCCGTCCCTTTTCAGGGGCGGATTTTTTATGTTAAAAAAAGGAGAGTAAAACCATGGATATGAAGGAAAGACTTCAGGAACTGGCAGAAGCAGCCAGAAAACGGATCGAGGAATCAGATGGTCCGGATAAACTGAACGAAGTAAAAGTTGCGTACCTTGGAAAAAAAGGTGAATTGACAGCAATCTTAAAAAGTATGAAAGATGTTGCTCCGGAAGACCGTCCAAAAGTCGGTCAGATGGTAAATGAGACAAGAGCAAAGATCGAAGAACATCTGGAAGCGACCAGAAAGAAACTGGAAGAAGCTCTTCGTGAAGAAAAAATGAAATCAGAAGTGATCGATGTTACACTTCCGGCAAAGAAAGCAAAGATCGGACATCGTCATCCGAACAGCATTGCACTGGAAGAAGTAGAGCGTATCTTTATCGGAATGGGCTATGAAGTAGTAGAAGGTCCGGAAGTAGAATATGCAGATTATAACTTTACAAAACTGAATATTCCGGAAGATCATCCGGCAAGAGATGAACAGGATACTTTCTTTATCAATGATTCTATCCTTCTTCGTTCTCAGACTTCTCCGGTACAGGCACGTACCATGGAAAAAGGCAATCTGCCAATCCGTATGATCGCACCGGGACGTGTATTCCGTTCAGACGAAGTAGATGCGACACATTCCCCGTCCTTCCATCAGATCGAAGGTCTGGTCATCGATAAAAATGTTACTTTCGCAGATCTTAAAGGAACTCTTCAGGAGTTTGCACAGGAACTGTTCGGACCTGAGACAAAGACAAAATTCAGACCGCATCACTTCCCGTTTACAGAACCAAGTGCAGAGGTAGATGTTTCCTGCTTCAAATGTGGTGGTAAAGGATGTCGTTTCTGTAAAGGTTCCGGTTGGATAGAAATCCTCGGATGTGGTACGGTACATCCAAACGTACTGAGAATGTGCGGTATCGATCCGGATGAATACACAGGATTCGCATTTGGTGTTGGCCTTGAGCGTATTGCACTTCTCAAATATGAGATCGATGATATGAGACTTCTTTATGAGAACGACGTCAGATTCTTGAAACAATTCTAGTTCAATTCAAAAGAATTGATTAATTTAAATGAACTTTATTCGAAAGGTGGATATAAAACATGAATACATCAATGTCCTGGATTAAAATGTATGTGCCGGATCTGGATGTAACAGCCCAGGAATACACAGATGCCATGACACTGTCAGGAACAAAAGTGGAAGGCTTCGAAAAACTGGACGCAGATCTCGACAAGATCGTAATTGGACAGATTGAAAAAATAGAAAAACATCCTGATGCAGATAAACTTATCATTTGCCAGGTAAACATCGGAACAGAAACTGTACAGATCGTCACAGGTGCGCCGAATGTCAAAGAAGGAGATAAAGTACCGGTCGTTCTGGACGGCGGACGTGTTGCCGGAGGACATGACGGACAGAAGACTCCTGGTGGAATCAAAATCAAAAAAGGAAAACTCAGAGGTGTAGAATCCTTCGGTATGATGTGCTCCATCGAAGAACTTGGAAGCACAAGAGAAATGTACCCGGAAGCACCGGAATACGGTATCTATATTTTCCCGGAAGATGCGGTTGTAGGAGAGAGTGCGATCAAAGCACTTGGTCTTGATGATGTTGTGATCGAATATGAGATCACTTCCAACCGTGTAGACTGCTACGGTGTACTTGGAATCGCAAGAGAAGCTGCTGCTACTTTTGATAAGAAATTCGTACCTCCTGTAGTGAAAGAGACAGGAAATGATGAGAAAGCATCCGATTATGTCAAAGTTACCGTAGAAGATCCGGAACTTTGCCCGAGATATACAGCAAGAGTTGTCAAAAACGTCAAGATCGGACCATCCCCGAAATGGATGCAGAGATGTCTGGCTTCCAACGGAATCCGCCCGATCAACAACCTTGTTGATATCACAAACTATGTTATGGAAGAATACGGTCAGCCAATGCACGCATATGATCTGGATACTATCGAAGGAAGAGAAATTGTTGTACGTCGTGCAAAAGCCGGAGAAAAATTTGTAACACTGGATGGCCAGGAACGTGAAATGGATGATCAGGTTCTGATGATCTGTGACGGAAAGAAAGCAGTCGGCATTGCCGGGATCATGGGTGGAGAAAACTCCATGATCACTGATAATGTACACACAGTACTTTTTGAAGCAGCATGCTTCAATGGAACGAACATCCGCCTTTCCTCTAAGAGAATCGGACTTCGTACTGATGCATCCGGTAAATTTGAAAAAGGGCTTGATCCGAATAATGCAAAAGCAGCAATTGACCGTGCATGCCAGCTGATGGAAGAACTGGGAGCAGGTGAAGTTGTAGGAGGATGTGTAGATATCTGCAATGAAGTAAGAGAACCTTCCAGAGTACCATTTGAGCCGGAACGCATCAATGCACTTCTGGGAACAGATCTTACAAAAGAAGAAATGCTTGCATACCTTGCAAAAGTAGAGCTTACTCTTGATTCGGAAACAAATGAGATCGTAGCTCCTACTTTCCGCCAGGATATCCATTGCATGGCAGATGTTGCAGAGGAAGTTGCAAGATTCTTTGGATATGACAAGATTCCTACCACACTTCCGAATGGAGAAGCTACGACAGGTAAACTTCCATTCAAACTTCGTATTGAGAACGTGGCAAGAGATATTGCTGAATACTGTGGATTCTCAGAAGGAATGACATATTCTTTCGAAAGCCCGAAGGTGTTTGATAAACTTCGCATTCCAGAGAACAGTGATCTCCGTAAAGTGATCACGATCAGTAACCCGCTTGGCGAGGATTACAGTATCATGCGTACAACGACTCTGAACGGTATGCTTTCTTCTCTGGCAACAAACTATAACAGAAGAAATAAAGCAGTCCGTCTGTATGAAATCGGTAAAGTATATCTGCCAAAGGCACTTCCGCTGACAGAGCTTCCGGATGAGAGAACACACTTTACACTTGGTATGTACGGAGCAGGCGATTTCTTTGATATGAAGGGTGTGATCGAAGAATTCTTCGAAAAATCCGGAATGAAGAAAAAAGTTCACTATACACCAGACAGCAACAAAACTTATCTGCACCCGGGCAGACAGGCGAATATCAGCTATGAAGGCAAAGTAGTCGGATACCTCGGGGAAGTGCATCCACTTGTTGCGGGTAATTATGGAATCGGAGAGAGAACTTATGTTGCAGTGATTGATATTCAGGATATCCTTGAATTCTGCGGATTCAACCATAAATTTACAGGAATTGCAAAATATCCGGCAGTTACCCGTGACTTAAGTATGGTTGTTCCGAAACATATTCTTGCAGGACAGATCGAAGATGTTCTGGAGCAGAGAGGCGGCAAGATCCTGGAGTCTTATCAGCTCTTTGATATCTATGAGGGTGCTCAGATCAAACCAGGATACAAATCCATGGCTTATTCTGTTGTATTCCGTGATCATGAAAAAACTCTGGAAGAGGCTGAAATCACAGCGACCATGAAGAAAATCCTGAATGGTCTGACAGCACTGGGAATCGAGCTGAGAAGCTGATGAAATTATATATTGTGAGACACGGCGAGACCGTGTGGAACAGGCATCATAAGGTACAGGGCGTGGCGGATATCCCGCTTGCTGAAAATGGAATCCTTCTTGCAGAGAAGACAGGGGAAGCATTAAAAAATGTTTCCTTTGATCTCTGCATTACCAGTCCGCTGGTGAGAGCCAGAAAGACTGCAGAATTAATCCTTGCAAAACAGGCGCATAAAGTACCTGTAAAAGAGGATATAAGGATCCGGGAAATTAATTTCGGTGTGCTGGAAGGCGTTGTGTGCATGAACGATGCACGCGAATATCTGGATCCGCAGATGAAGAAGTTTTTTACAGATCCATGGAATTTTGACCGCCCAAAGGATGGTGAAAGTATCAGGGATGTTCTTGCACGGACAAAAGAGTTCTGGGAGGAACTCATCCATGACCCAAAACTTCAGGACAAGACGATCCTGATCGCATCTCATGGATGTGCAGTAAGGGCACTCCTTCATAATGTGTACAAAGATCATGAGGATTTCTGGCATGGTTTTGTACCCCCGAACTGCAGTGTGAATGTGGTTGAGGTGACAGACGGACAGGCCGTTCTTCTGGAAGATGATAAAGTATATGCATAAGAAACAGATGACAGGCAGTTCCTTTACAGGAACTGTCTGTTTTTGCGTTTATGAATTCTTTGTGAAGGGCGGGTAAAGTGGAGAAAACAGCTTGTTCGCAAAAATATGATATGATATCATAAAAATATGCAAAAAATACTCTAAGGAGGTCGGCTATGAAGAAAAAAATCGTGAATGTTGTATTGTTTCTGGCTGTGCTTGTAGCAGCACTTGGAATGACATTTTATGTAGGAAACAATGCGATGAGCGTATTGCTCTATAACTTTGTTTTTCTTGGTATTATAGCAGTGGTTTATGTCGTCGGACTGTTCGGAGGAATGTTCCGGATGAACAGACTTGCACAGTCGCTTGGAGATGCGGCACAGGAACTGGAAGATATGTTCAAGATGCCGGGAAGAGTTGCTCCGGACAAGATTGAATCCATGAACGGGATTTTCCATAACCACTATCTGGATGCGAAAATGAAGGCATTTACAGATGGGATTGCCAAGAGTCAGGAAGGAATTGTGGACATTGAGGAATATATCAATGAAGAAGACCTGGACCTTCATATCCACAAGAAACTTCTGGAAATGGCACCGGACCTTTTTACCAGTATCGGTATTCTTGGCACATTCGTGGGCCTGGTATGGGGACTCAAAGATTTTCAGCCGGCGAACTACGAAGCAATGACCAGTTCAGTTTCTTCGCTGGTAGATGGTATTAAGGTTGCGTTCCTTACTTCGATCTATGGTATTGCATTTTCTATTGTTTATACTTCGGGAATGAAGAGCGAATATTCCGCTCTTACAGAGAATCTTCAACTGTTTCTGGATAAATTCCATACATATGTGATGCCAAGTGCAGAGACAGAATCCATGAATCTTCTGGTTGCAAGTCAGAAGAATCAGACTGCTGCCATGAACCAGATGGCAGAACAGTTTTCTGTAAAAATGGCAGACAGTTTTGAAAAAGTCATTACTCCGACGTTCAAGAAGATGAATGACTCTTTGGATACACTGGTCTCTTCTGTGACGAAATGTCAGGAAGATGCAGTTAAAGAAATTCTGGATGCTTTTCTGAAAGAGATGAACACATCTTTTGAAATACAGTTCGCAGATTTTGGAAAGGCACTTACACAGCTGAAAGATGCACAGACAGATAATACCAATTATACGACAAATCTGTATCAGGCGATGAGTAAACAGCTCAGTGACGCATATGTGGAGCATGAGCAGACAATGAAAAAAATGATCGAAGAATCCACTGGTCTTCAGAAAGAATACATTACGGCTGCGAACCGTATCCTGCTGGACAACCAGACGATTCAGAAACAGCAGCAGGCAGATTATCAGCATCTTGCAGATTATCTCAAAGAAGCAGAGATGTCATCTGCCAAGTTCTGGGTTGCATGTAACCAGACCATGCAGAAATATGTTGAAGCTGCGGCACAGGGAATGGAACGTATTTCTGCGGCCGGAAAGAGCAATGCAGATGTTGCGGCTGCAAACCGTCAGGTAGTAGAAGAATTTGATCAGAAACTTCAGGAGTTTGCTCAGTATCAGAAGTTATCCTGTAAGACAATGGAACAGGTTCGTCGTCTTCTGACGGACATTTCAGCAGCGGGAAGCAGTGACCGGGTTCAGCTGACAGCAGGACGCAATTTACAGAAAGAATCACTTGAGAAGCTTCAGGAAACCATGCAGACACAGAGCGAGATGCAGCAGGAACTTCTGGAAGAAATCTCCAAAAACATCAGAGAACTTTCCAAAGGAGTTCAGAAAGGCAAATTCGGTTTGTTTAGGTAAGAGGAGAAACAGATGCGCAGAAAGAAAAAATCAGAGAACAATGGATTTAATGTCTGGCGTTCTTATTCCGATATGATGGCAGGTGTGCTTCTGCTTTTTGTGCTGATCATGTGTGTGACTCTTTTTCAGGCGCAGAAAAGCTATAATGAAAGTCTTCAGGAAAGAGATGAAAAAATTGCTCTTCAGGAAGAATACACACAGGAACTGCTGGATAAACAGAATGCGCTGGATGCAAAAGATGAGACACTGCAGAATCAGGATGCTCAGTTAAAAACCCAGGATGAAAAACTTGCAGAGCAGGAACAACAGCTTGCGGCACTTGCTGCCAAACTGAAAGAGCAGGAATCTACACTGAATGCGCAGCAGTCGGCATTGGACGAAAAGACCGCGCAGTTAAAAGATCAGCAGGCGCAGATCGACCAGATCATCGGTGTGAAGGCAGATGTAATTGAGGCACTGAAAAATGAATTTTCCAATAATAATATTAATGTAGATATTGATGCACAGACTGGTGCACTGACGCTGGAAGCAAGTGTTATGTTTGACTATGATCAGGCAGAACTGACGGATGCCGGTAAACAGGCTCTGGAGCAGATACTTCCGATTTACTGTAAGGTACTTCTTCAGGATGATTATATGAAATATCTTGCAGAGATCATCATTGATGGATATACAGATACAGATGGTGACTACAGCTATAACCTGCAGCTTTCCCAGCAGAGATCACTGGCAGTGGCCCAGTACCTGCTTGACATTCAGGGAAACTTTCTGGATGCCACGCAGTCACAGAATCTGGAAAAATATCTCACAGTCAATGGACATTCCATGGCAAATCCGGTTCTTGATGCAAACGGAAATGTAGATAAGGATGCGTCCAGACGAGTGGAGGTCAAATTCCGGCTGAAAGATGAAGAAATGATCGATGAACTGAATCAGCTTCTTAGCAGTAATGAAGATACTACTGCGGATAACAGTGCATCTACGGATACAACGACTGCAGAAAACACGGAAAACAACTAAAAAATTGCTTGCAATGGAACGGAATGTATAGTATAATCAATACCGTTGTAAAAAAAGATGGTCCTCTGTTACAGCTCAATGTATTAAGAACATCCAGATAAGAATAGGAGAAAATAAAATGAACGACATCATTAAAAACATCGAGTCTGCTCAGTTAAAAGCAGAAGTACCGGAATTCCGTGTAGGTGACACAGTAAGAGTACACGCACTGATCAAAGAAGGAAACCGCGAAAGAATTCAGATCTTCGAGGGAACAGTTCTTAAAAGACAGGGTGGAAGCACCAGAGAAACTTTCACAGTAAGAAAGAGCTCCAATGGTGTTGGTGTAGAGAAGACATGGCCGCTTCACTCCCCACACGTTGTTAAAGTAGAAGTTATCCGTCAGGGTAAAGTTCGCCGTGCTAAGCTGAACTACCTGAGAGACCGCGTTGGTAAAGCTGCTAAAGTTAAAGAACGCGTTAGATAAGAAAATTTCAAAGGTTTCAAAAGAAGGGACAATAACGACAGCTATTGTCCCTCTTTTTCCATTATGGGAGAATAATTATGGAAATAAAAAACTGGAAAGAATATCCCAAAGTACAGGAAGTAAAAGAAAAATTTGAAAATGAAAAAGTCCGCAGTTCCATGCGATGGGTATTTCAGATCATAGTAACACTGGTGTTTGCTGCTGTTGTTGCGATTATGATGTTTCAGACAGTTACGATGCAGGAAAGCTCCATGGAACCGACGATTTCTGTCGGAGACCGTTTTTTTATAAATAGAGCAGTATATAAATTTTCTTCTCCACAGAGGGGAGATATGATCGTATTCCGTACAAGTGCAAGTGATGATGCGGCTCTTCATATCCGACGTGTGATAGGGCTGCCGGGAGAAACAGTACAGATATCAGGAGGAAGAATCCTGATCAATGGAGAGGTATATAACGAAGGCAGAGATTTTCCAATGATAACCAATCCAGGCCTTGCAGCAACTGCGGTTACGCTTGAATCTGGAGAATATTTTGTTCTCGGAGATAACAGAAACAACAGTGAGGACAGTCGTTATGCAGATATCGGTATGGTCCGCAAAAGATATATTGTAGGTAAGATCTGGTTCACATGTTCTCCGTTTGAAAAACTGGGATTTACGAAAGGGTAGGTAATATATGAACGTACAGTGGTATCCTGGTCATATGACCAAGGCAAAAAGACAAATGCAGGAAGATCTGAAACTGATCGATCTGATTATAGAGCTGGTAGATGCCAGAGTGCCTCTTTCCAGTAGAAATCCGGATATTGACCAGCTTGGACAGAATAAATCAAGGCTGATTCTTCTGAACAAAGCAGATCTGGCAGATGAAAGACAAAATGAAGCATGGAAAGAATATTTTCAGAAGAAAGGTTTTCATGTTGTAAAAGTGGATTCCAGAAATGGATCCGGGATGAAGACCATTCAGAATGTTATACAGGAGGCCTGTAAGGAAAAAATTGAACGTGACCGCCGCCGTGGAATTAAAAACCGTCCAATTCGTGCAATGGTGGCTGGAATCCCGAATGTTGGAAAATCTACGTTTATTAATACATTTGCGGGAAAAGCATGTGCAAAGACCGGAAACAGACCTGGTGTGACCAAGGGAAAACAGTGGATTCGTCTGAATAAAAATGTAGAGCTTCTGGACACACCTGGAATTCTCTGGCCGAAATTTGAGGATCAGCAGGTGGGGATCCGGCTGGCCTGTGTCGGCTCGATCAAAGATGATATCCTGAATATGGAAGAACTTGCACTTTGGCTGATTGAACATCTGAGAACAAATTACAGTGGGCTTCTTGAGAAACGTTATGGGATTTCGGAGGAAGGAACGGCTGTTGAAATCCTTGGGAAAATTGCCGGAGCACGTGGATGCCTCAAAAAGGGAGAAGAGCTGGATTATGTAAAGGCCTCCGGACTTCTTTTTGATGATTTCCGAGGTGGTAAGATTGGACGTGTGACTCTGGAATGGGCAGAGCAGGAGAAAAGTGAATGAAAACGATCGGTGAGATAAAGGAAGAGTTTTCTGCAGCGCAGGAAGCGGACTGGAATGCTATCTGTCAGACGTATGAAACAGATCCTCGGAGCGGTGTGCAGAAACTGGTACAGCAATATCGAAAAAAACTGGATGCACTGGAAAAAGAAAAGCTTCGTATGGAACAGATGATGCAGTTTGAACATAAATATGAGCATCTTGGATATCTCTGCGGAATTGATGAAGTGGGAAGAGGTCCGCTTGCAGGGCCGGTGGTAGCCTGCGCCGTGATTCTTCCGAAAGATCACCATATTCTGTATCTGAATGATTCCAAGAAACTGACCGCGCATAAAAGAGAAGAACTGTATGATGTGATCATGCAAGAAGCAGTTGCAGTAGGACTGGGAATGGCAAGTCCGGCAAGAATTGATGAAATCAACATTCTGCAGGCAACCTATGAGGCAATGCGACAGGCAATAAGTAAACTTGCGGTCATGCCGCAGCTTCTTCTGAATGATGCGGTTACGATTCCGGGAATTGAAATTCCGCAGGTGCCGATCATTAAAGGAGATGCCAAAAGCGCATCTATTGCGGCCGCAAGTATTGTAGCAAAGGTTACGAGAGACCGCTTGATGGTGGAATATGACAAAACTATGCCGGAATATGGTTTTGCATCTAATAAAGGCTATGGTTCGGCGGAACATATTGCGGCTCTTCAGAAATACGGACCAACACCGATCCACAGAGCAAGCTTTATTACACATTTTGTATAAATTACATAAGATGCCTACACATAAATAAGAAATGAGAGAACAGATCTGAGCATTAATAAACGTAAAATAGGCAGCTGCCATGAAGAAGAGGCGGCTGCCTTTCTGAAAAAACAGGGCCTTTTTATTGTAACAAAGAATTTTCGCTGCAAAAGCGGAGAAATTGACCTGATCGTTCGAGACGGGAAATATCTGGTATTTGTAGAAGTGAAGTATCGAAGCAATAAAGAAAGCGGATATGCATCTGCGGCAGTAGATTACCGCAAACAGAAGCGTATCAGCCAGGCTGCACAGTTCTTTTTGCTGCGATATGGTTATGGAGAACCACCGTGTCGCTTTGATGTAGTTGCGATTGACGGTGAACAGATTCAATGGATCAAAAATGCATTTGACTATTGTGGATGAATGATAAAGGAGCAGAAGATGACAGAAATCAGATGGCATGAGGAAGGAAAACCTCATATGAGGATAAAAGAAAATAAAGGGGTTACCTGGCTGAGCTATCCGGCATTTGAACAGTTCCCGGATATCGTACATGCATTCAGCACCAGACTTGGTGGAGTAAGTCAGGGAATCTATTCTTCGATGAACCTTAGTTTTACGAGAGGGGATGAGGATGTGGCTGTTCATGAAAATTATCGCAGGCTTGCAGCAGCAGTGGGATTTTCGGCAGAAGATGTCGTGACTTCTGACCAGACCCATACCGCGAATGTTCGCGTAATAACAGAAGAAGACAAAGGAAACGGCATTACGAAGCCAAGGCCGTATACGGATGTAGACGGAATGATTACAAATGTTCCCGGACTTGTACTGGCAACATTTTATGCGGACTGCGTACCACTGTATTTTGTGGATCCGGTACATCATGCAATCGGACTGTCGCATTCAGGGTGGAGAGGAACTGCAGCGAAGATCGGAAAAGTAACGGTCGAGAAAATGAATGAGGAATACGGAACAGATCCAAAAGATATTTACAGCGCGATCGGGCCTTCTATCTGTCAGAATTGTTATGAAGTGAGTGAAGATGTGATTTTTGAGTTTCAGAAGTCATTTGAAAAAAAGTACTGGGATTTATTATTTTACAAAAAAGAGAATGGCAAGTACCAGCTGAATCTCTGGGAAGCAAACCGGATTATTATGTTAGAGGCGGGAGTAAAGGAAGAGCATATTTCCATGCCGGGAATCTGCACCTGCTGTAACCCGGAGTTCCTTTTTTCACATCGTGCATCGCATGGAAAGAGAGGAAATCTGGGAGCATTTCTTGGAATACGCAGATAATAATATATATAAAATATATTAGAATAAAAGCGGGAGCTCCTGTGAAAGGAAGCTCCCGTTTTGGTTTATCGTTTATTGACTTTTTCCATCAGTTCCATGATCTTTTCGTTGTTGGAACGAACTTTTTCTACTGAAACATCATGATTGATGATATCGATGATGCTTGCAAGATATTTGCTCATGTTTGCTTCAATATAATATTCTTTTGTGAGAAGCTCCGGAAGACGGTAGTTCAGGTTTGTGGTGATGACTCTGTCAATCCAACCCTTCTCATAATATTCATCAAATTTGGCAAGTCCTTCTGTGAAAAGACCATAAGTAGTACAGATAAATACTCGTTTGGCTTTTCGTTCCTTGATCTGTTTGGCAACATCCAGCATACTTTCTCCGGATGCAATCATGTCGTCAATGATAACAACATCTTTGCCTTCTACGGAATCACCGAGGAATTCGTGAGCGACGATCGGGTTCTTGCCGTTGACAACAGTGGAGTAATCGCGGCGTTTGTAGAACATACCCATATCTACGCCAAGAATATTGGAGAAGTATACGGCTCTTGACATAGCACCTTCGTCCGGGCTGATGATCATCAGATGGTCATTGTCCAGCTTGAAATCTTTGACTTCTTTTACCAGAGCTTTCAGGAACTGATAGGTCGGGAAGAAGTTGTCAAAACCATTCAGAGGAATTGCGTTCTGAACACGTGGGTCATGTGCATCAAAAGTGATGAAGTTGGAAACACCCATATCTCTTAATTCCTGAAGCATCAGTGCACAGTCCATGGATTCACGTTTGGTACGACGATGCTGACGACCTTCATACAGGAACGGCATGATAACATTGATTCGATGTGCTTTGCCTGTTGCGGCAGAGATAATACGTTTCAGATCCTGAAAATGATTATCCGGGGACATGTGGTTCTCGTGTCCGCATACTTTGTAGGTAAGGCTGTAATTGGTGATATCTACCATAATGAAAAGATCGGCACCACGAACAGATTCTTTGATGTGACCTTTTCCCTCACCGGTACCAAAACGGATGATCTCGGAATCAACCAAAAAGGACGGAAGGCTGTAACCCTGTGGAATCTGGCTTGGTTTCTTTTTGGCAACAAGTTCTTTACGGAATTTTACAAGTTTCTTGTCAACCTCATTGGCGATATCCTGACATCCTGCAAGTGCTGCAATACGAACAGGCGCAACAGGAGTTGATTTTTCAAGTAACTCTATATTTGGCATAATATTCCTCCTAGGTATAGTTTTCAAACTGAGTCCTAATACATTTATAACATTTGCCCTAAATCCCGTCAAGGAATTTATTGATTTTTCACTACAGAATTGTTATAGTAATGTTATCTGGGGTAATTTGCGCTCTTTGGTGCAAACACAGATATGGTAAGGTTAGAAAGGAATTGTATGAAGAAAAAGAAACATGTGATTTCCAGGGTCCTTCCGGGAAGCATCGGTGAGGAACTGGAACTGGAACCGGGAGATATACTGGCAGAGATCAACCACCAGCCGGTGGAGGACGTCTTTGATTATCGTTATCTCATGAATGATGAATATATAGAACTTCTGATAGAAAAAGCCAATGGTGAGCTCTGGGAACTTGAAGTCGAGAAAGACTACGATGAAGATCTTGGAATCGAATTCGAGAATGGTCTGATGGATGATTACCGTTCCTGCAGCAATCACTGTATGTTCTGTTTTATCGATCAGATGCCGCCAGGCATGAGAGAAACGCTGTATTTCAAGGATGATGATTCCAGACTTTCTTTCCTGCAGGGAAATTATGTTACACTGACCAATATGAGCCAGGAAGATATTGAACGTGTGATCAAATATCACCTTTCGCCCATCAATGTGTCTTTTCAGGCAATGAATCCGAAGCTTCGCTGCAAAATGCTGCATAATCGTTTTGCGGGAGATGCACTGAAAAAAGTAGATCAGCTTTATGAAGCGGGAATTACCATGAACGGGCAGATCGTTTTGTGCAAAGGTGTGAATGACGGAGAAGAACTGGAATACAGCCTTCAGAAAATGTCTGAATATGCACCGGTCCTTCAGAGCGTGTCAGTTGTGCCGGTCGGGCTTACGAAATTCCGTGAGGGACTTTATCCGCTGGAATCGTTTACAAAAGAAGATGCAAGAAAAGTCCTGGAGCAGATCCATCGCTGGCAGAAGATCATGTATGAGAGACATGGTATCCACTTTATCCATGCCTCTGACGAATGGTATATTCTGGCGGGGGAGGAACTCCCGAAGGAAGAATGCTATGATGGTTATCTGCAGCTTGAAAATGGTGTGGGAATGCTCAGACTTCTTGATACAGAAGTGCGCGAGGCAGTAAATGAGCGCACAGGCGACGACCGAAAGCTTACGGTTACGGTCGCTACGGGGCGGCTTGCGGCACCCTATATAGAAAAATGTCTGAAGACGATCCAGGAGAAATATCCTTGCGTCACATCCAGAGTTATTGCGATCACGAATAATTTCTTCGGAGAAAAGATCACCGTTTCCGGGCTGATCACAGGACAGGATCTTCTGGAACAGCTTTCGGGGCAGGATCTGGGCGACAGGCTTCTGATACCCTGCAATATGCTGCGAAGCGGAGAAGATGTATTTCTGGATGACATCACAGTAACAGAACTTTCCGAGAAACTTGGAAAAGAAATCATAGTTGTGGATCCGGCAGGAACTGATCTTGTTTCAGCTGTACTGGATCCGCCTGAACATAAAAAGCAGATAAGGAGACAAATGTATGAGCAAACCAGTAGTAGCAATAGTGGGAAGGCCTAATGTCGGCAAATCCACTTTATTTAATGCACTGGCAGGTGAGATGATATCAATCGTAAAAGATACACCGGGTGTTACCCGCGACCGAATCTATGCAGATGTGACATGGCTGGACAAGTCTTTCACACTGATCGATACAGGTGGTATTGAGCCAGACAGCGGAGATATTATTTTATCGCAGATGAGAGAACAGGCACAGATCGCGATCGATACCGCAGATGTCATTGTGTTTATCACAGATGTGCAGCAGGGTCTTGTTGATTCCGATGCAAAAGTAGCGGATATGCTCCGCAGGAGCCATAAACCGGTCGTACTGGTCGTAAATAAGGTAGACAGCGTCCAGAAGTATATGATGGATGTCTATGAATTTTATAATCTTGGAATCGGAGAGCCGATAGCAATTTCTGCGGCCAACCGTACCGGTATCGGTGATATGCTGGATGAGATCGTTAAGGAGTTTCCGGAAGATCTGGATACAGATGAAGATGACGATATTCCGAAAGTTGCAGTGGTTGGTAAACCAAACGTAGGTAAATCTTCTCTGATCAACAAACTTCTGGGCGAAGACAGAGTGATCGTTTCTGACATTGCTGGAACTACACGAGATGCCATCGATGCAAAAGTTACATGGAAAGGCAGAGAGTACACCTTTATTGATACAGCAGGTCTTCGCCGCAAAGGCAAGATCAAAGAAGAGATTGAACGATACAGTGTGATCCGTACCGTAACAGCTGTTGAACGTGCAGATGTGGTGGTCGTTGTGATCGATGCAACAGAAGGAGTAACGGAACAGGATGCCAAGATCGCAGGTATTGCCCATGAAAGAGGCAAAGGTGTGATCATTGCTGTCAATAAATGGGATGCGGTCGAGAAGGATGATAAGACGATCTACAAACATACGAATCGTATCCGTGAGGTCCTGGCATACATGCCGTATGCAGAACTGGTATTTATCTCTGCGAAATCAGGACAGAGACTTCCGAAACTGTTCGAGACGATTGATGCAGTTATTGAGAATCAGACACTTCGTGTGCAGACAGGTGTACTGAACGAGATCCTTTCTGAAGCAGTTGCCATGCAGCAGCCGCCGTCAGACAGAGGAAAACGTCTCAAGATTTTCTATATGACTCAGGTAGGGGTTAAGCCGCCTACATTTGTGATCTTTGTAAATGACAAAGAACTGATGCATTTTTCATATACAAGATATATTGAGAATAAAGTTCGCGATGCGTTTGGATTCCGCGGAACTTCTCTGAAATTTATTATCCGTGAACGCGGGGAAAAGAGCTGAGTGAAATGTTGGAACGTTTGATCTGTATTCTGATAGGGTATGTTTTTGGCCTGTTTCAGACTTCGTACATTATTGGAAAATTGCACAAAACAGATATCCGTGAGCATGGAAGCGGAAATGCGGGCACAACGAATGCGCTGCGCACATTTGGTAAGAAAGCAGGGGCAATGACTCTTTTGGGAGACTGCCTGAAATGTGTGTTTGCAATTCTTGTTGTACGCCTCATTTTTAAAGAAAAAAGTGCAGATGTTCTGCCGTTGCTTGCACTTTATGCTGCGGCAGGATGTGTGCTGGGACATAATTTTCCAGTGACATTAGGCTTTCGCGGTGGTAAGGGGATTGCCGCATCGGTGGGATTTCTGCTTGCGTTTGACTGGAGACTGTTTGTTCTCTGTGCAATCGTATTTTTTGTATTATTCTTTGGTACACATTATGTTTCTTTATGTTCTCTGAGCTGTTATCTGGTGGCACTGATCGCAATGATCGTGCGTGGAGAGATGGGAGGCTATGGCATGGACAGGAGTCATACGACAGAAATGTACATAGTAATGGGATTTCTGACAGTGCTGGCTTTCTGGAGACACAGGGCAAATATTGTCCGCCTTGCAAATGGAACAGAAAACAAAGTTTTCCTTGGAAAAACAAAGAAAGGTTAAAGGTAGCGTAATATGGCAAAAATCAGTGTATTGGGAGCCGGAAGCTGGGGAACCGCACTTTCAGTGCTTTTGAATAATAATGGGCATGAAGTGCGTCTCTGGTCCAGATTTCAGGAAGAAGTAGATGCTCTGAAACAAACAAGGGAGCTTACTTCCAAACTTCCGGGGGTCCATATTCCGGAAAACATTGATCTTACTGCAGATGTGAAGAGCTGCGTAGAGACAGCCGAGGTGATTGTTCTGGCTGTGCCGTCCCCTTATGTCAGAGGTACGGCTGAATTAATGGCGCCTTATGTAAAAGAAGACCAGATTATTGTCAATGTTGCAAAAGGAATTGAAGAAAAAACTCTGATGACCATGACAGATATCATCAGCGAAGAGATTCCGGCAGCGAGTGTTTATGTGCTTTCGGGACCAAGCCATGCGGAGGAAGTGGGAAGAGGGATTCCGACGACCTGTGTGATCAGCGGACCGAAGAGAGAGGCGGCAGAATACCTTCAGGGAATTTTTATGAGCCCTGTATTTCGTGTGTATACGACACCGGATACGCTTGGCGTAGAACTTGGCGGTTCTCTGAAAAATGTCATTGCTCTTGCTGCCGGTACAGCAGATGGACTTGGCTATGGTGATAATACAAAAGCAGCTCTTATTACCAGAGGAATTGCAGAAATTGCGCGTCTTGGAACCAAAATGGGCGCACATATGGAGACGTTCTATGGATTGTCCGGAATGGGGGATCTGATCGTTACCTGTGCAAGTGTTCACAGCCGTAACCGCAAGGCTGGTTACCTGATGGGCAAGGGGTATACCATGCAGCAGGCGATGGATGAAGTCAAAATGGTAGTAGAGGGTGTTTACTCTGCGAAAGCGGCCAAGAGCCTGGCGGAAAAATACGATGTGGAAATGCCGATTATTATGGAAGTAAACAAGGTCCTTTTTGAAGATAAGTCAGCAGCGGATGCGGTGCGTGACCTGATGATCCGTGACAAAAAAGTAGAGACTCCGATGCTTCCATGGTAGAAGGGCACAGACTAAAAAATCGAAAAAAGAATATCAGGCAAATATAAAACCGGCTGATCCGTCTGCGTACGGACCGGCCGGTTTTTGGCTGGATAAAAGGAAAACCTAAAAAACAATATCTCTCAGATCTTCAGGAATAGATGCACTGTGGTAATTCTGATTCAGAGTATCCAGAAGATCCATATCTTCCTGATCAATCGTAAAATCAAAAATCCTTGCATTAGAAGCAATACGCTCCGGATGGACGGATTTGGGAATGACAGAGATTCCCTTCTGTACAGCCCAGCGAAGACCTACCTGTGCCGGCGTGTGTGCATATTTGGTGCCAAGTACACATAAAACATCATTGTCCAGATAAGCGCCTCTGGCCAATGGAGCATATGCCTGCACCTGAATGTCATTTGCCTGACAGTATTCGATAAGCTCTTTTGGATAACAGAGCGGATGACATTCTATCTGATTGACAGCGGGCACGATGCCGGAAACTCTCCGGAGCTCTTCCAGATGGCGAATTTCAAAATTGCTGACACCAATGGATAAAGCCCGTCCTGATTCAAGAATCTTTTCCATATCTTTCCAGGTATTCAGAAAGCAGCCAGGTACCGGCCAGTGAATCAGATACAGATCGATATAATCAAGACCGAGACGATCCAGACTGCGCTGAAAAGCACCTTCTACATCACCAAGACGCTGCGCATTGTTCCAGATCTTGGTCGTGATAAAAAGATCTTTTCTTGGAACACCACATTTGGCAATTCCACGTCCTACGAATTCTTCGTTCTTATATGCAGAAGCGGTATCCAAAAGGCGATATCCGTTCTGTACAGCGGCGGCAATCGCATCTTCGGCTTCGACTGCGTCGGTTGTTTTATAAAGGCCAAGGCCCAGAAGAGGCATGGTTCTGTCGTTGTTTAAAAATACGGAAGTTGTCAAAATGAATCCTCCTTGCCTGTAAACTCACAATTTTTGTTTATTATACCATATAATTGTGAAAGAAGAAAATCAAATTTGTTAAAAAAGTAATACAAGAGCGGTAAAGTGCTCAAAAACAACGATTGTTAATTATAAAACAAAAGTGTTATTTTCGTAACATTAAATGTACGGTTTTATGAACACTTTAACGGGAAAAAGTATTAAAAAAACGTAACGAACGTTGGTTAGATTTGTATATTTTTTCATATGTTATCCTTGATAAACCGAAATAAAAGATGTATAATGGATTTAATTGATAAATTCTTGTCATAAGTGCGCCTGTACGCGGGCATCCGGTCGCGGAACCGGAGAAAGGAGCTTGATATGCATCTTATTAAAGATGAAAACGGAAATCTTGTCCATCATGGACATGAACATACACCAGAGCATACACATGAACACACTCATACAGACGGTGTGACTCACACACATGCTCATACTCATGGAGACGGAGAACATGCACATTCTCATGGCGATTGCGGAACAGGTGATCACTGCGGATCCTGTGAGGGCGGTGACTGCAAAAAAGAAACAGTTGCCCTGCTGACCTATATGCTTCAGCACAATGAACATCATGCTGCGGAGCTTGACCAGATGGCAGACAATCTCCAGAAGATGGGTCTTGACAGTTCAGCAAAGACGATCAAAGAAGCCGTTGCTGATTTCCAGAAAGGCAACATGAGACTTGGCCTTGCGCTTACATTAGTAAAAGAAGAAATGCAATGATACCGGACATAATTTAGGAGGCGGATAATATGTGTCTTGCAACAGTTTATAAAGAAAGTGACGATTCTGTGATCTTTAAAAATGTATCCAGAATCGATGTAGACGGAGATAAAATCGTGCTCAGAGACATCATGGGAGATGAAAGAGTGGTTGAAGGCCACATTCTTATGGTTGACCTGGCAAACAGCATTGTAAAACTCAGCTGTGAATAATTTTTGACAAACAAGTATTACTAAATTGCGGATTTATAAAAATCATAAATGCGGAATTAGAGTAGGAGGCACTCGAATATTATGGCACACGTAATTGCCGTCGCCGGAAAAGGCGGCGTTGGTAAAACTACTTTATGCGGAATGCTGATCCAGTATCTCTGCGAACAGGGCAAAGGACCGATCCTTGCAGTGGATGCAGATGCCAACTCTAATCTTAATGAAGTCCTCGGAGTTGAGGTTGAGACCACTCTCGGCGACGTAAGAGAAGAGATCGCACAGGCAGAACTTGCTAAAGAAAGCCCAATTCCAAAAGGAATGTCCAAGGCCGATTATGCAGAGACGCGTTTTGAAGATGCACTGACCGAGGAAGACGATTTTGATCTGCTCGTTATGGGCAGAACCCAGGGCAAGGGTTGTTATTGTTTCGTTAACGGACTTCTTCAGTCACAGCTTGCAAAATATCAGAATAATTATCCTTATATTGTTGTAGATAATGAAGCAGGAATGGAACACATCAGCCGTGGTGTTCTTCCATCAATGCAGACAGCTATCCTTGTAAGTGACTGTTCCCGAAGAGGTGTTCAGGCAGTTGGAAGAATCGCAAAGCTGATCGACGAATGCAATATGCATCCGGAAAGGGTAGGACTGATCATCAACCGTGCACCTAAGGGTGAGCTGAACGATGGAATCAAAGAAGAAATCGAAAAACAGGGACTTCACCTTCTTGGCGTAGTACCGCAGGATGACACTGTTTACGAATATGACTGTGAAGGTCGTCCGACAGCTTCTTTGCCGGAAGATAATCCGGTTAAGATCGCGCTTAGAGAAATTGTTGATAAACTTAATCTGTAAAAGATCCTGCTGTCTATAAACGACAGGGTATTTGTGCTGAATAACAGCATATTTTTCAACTTAAAAATAACCCATGGGCGGGGATGGGTTCTGCTGTGTGGTTATTATATAAAAAATTTATAGGAAAACAAAATGCACTTGAAAGTGCACAATTAAAAGGAGGTCTATAATGAGTGAATTCAAATTAACTACAGTGGAAGAATTTGAAGCTGCTACCGAAAGACTGTTAGAGACAGGCGCAAAGGTAGGCGCGGATGCATGGCAGTTTCGAGTAAAGAATCAGACTCCACACTGTAAGTTCGGTGAGATGGGTGTCTGTTGCCGTATCTGTTCCATGGGACCATGCCGTATCACACCAAAGGCACCGAGAGGTATCTGCGGATGCGATGCACATGGTATCGTAGGAAGAAACTTCCTTCGTTTTACAGCAGGTGGAGCAGCTACACACTCTGATCACGGACGTGAAATTTGTATCACCCTCGGACATGCAAAAGAGGGAGGCGACTATCAGGTAAAAGATCCTGAAAAACTGATCCGTATCGCAAAAGAATGGGGCGTTGAGACCGAAGGTAAAGATATCTATGATCTTGCTCATGAAATGTCTGACCTTGCTCAGGAAGAATACGGAAAGATCAGAGGCGTATCCAGATGGCTGAAGAGAGCACCGCAGCATACACAGGATCTGTGGCATGCAGCCGGAATCGAACCAAGAGCAATTGACCGTGAGGTTTCCTGTGCATTACATATGACTCATATGGGTAACACATCCAAACCGGAAGCTCTGATCCGTCAGGCACTTCGCAACGGACTTTCCGATGGATGGGGCGGTTCCATGTGTGGTACAGAGTTCTCTGACGTACTGTTCGGAACACCGAAGCCGATCGAAACAGAAGCAAACCTTGGTGTTATGAACGCTGAGAATGTAAACATCGTAGTTCACGGACATGATCCGAGTCTTTCTGAGATGATCTGTGAAGTCGCAGACAGCAAAGAAATGATCGACTACGCAAAATCCATGGGAGCAAAAGGAATCACTATCTCCGGTGTATGCTGTACTTCAAACGAAGTAGCAATGCGTCGTGGTATTCCGATGGCAGGTAACTTCCTGCAGCAGGAAAACGTTGTCCTGACAGGCGCCTGCGAAGCAATCGTTGTTGATGTTCAGTGTATCTTCCCTGCATTAGGACCTCTGAGCAAATGCTTCCATACTAAATTCATCACAACTTCTCCAATCTGCCAGATGCCAGATTCTGATTTCATTGAATTTGATTCAGGCACAGCTGGAGAAAAAGCAAAACAGATCGTTAAACTCGCATGCGAGAACTTTAAGAACAGAAAACCGGAACTTGTTTACATTCCGGAAATGAAACAGAAAGCAACTGTTGGATATTCTGTTGAAGCAATCGTTAAGACTCTTGACGGTGTTACAAACTCTCAGGTAGACGAAACAGGAACAACCAAACCACTCCTTGAGTGCATCACATCCGGTGTTATCCGTGGAGCTGTTGCAATGGTTGGATGTAACAATCCGAAGATCAGACCTGACTCCGCTCATATCGAACTGATGAAGAAACTGATCGCAAACGATATCGTGATCATTGCTTCCGGATGTTCCGCACAGGCAGCTGCAAAAGCAGGCCTTATGGACAAAGCTGCCAAAGATCTCTGCGGCGCTGGTCTGAAACGTGTTTGCGAACTTGCAGACATCCCGCCGGTATTACATATGGGATCCTGTGTAGACATCAGCCGTATGATGATCCTTGCAGCTGAACTTGCAAAAGATTCCGGACTGAACATCTCTCAGCTTCCAGTAGTTGGATGTGCTCCTGAATGGATGTCAGAAAAAGCTGTTTCCATCGGAAACTATGTAGTAGCAACAGGTATTGATACCTTCCTTGGCGTAGATCCATATGTATCCGGATCTGACCAGGTGGCAGGACTTCTTACCGAGGGTGTTCGTGACTGGGTAGAAGCTGCTTATACAGTTGAAAAAGATATTGATAAATTAGGCGATCTGATGATCGAGAGAATTGAAGAAAAGAGATCTGCTCTCGGAATCTGATAGCAGGAAAGGCGCGATTAACTTATGAAAATAGCAGTAACCGGTAAAGGCGGAGTAGGAAAGACAACTTTTGCGGCAACACTTGCCAGATTATACGCGGATGAAGGGAAAAAGGTCCTTGCGGCAGATGTGGACCCAGATGCAAACCTGGGCCTGGCACTTGGATTTGATGAAGAAACACTGGATTCTATTGTTCCAATTTCCCGGATGCGAAAACTGGTGGAGGAGCGTACCGGAGCCAACAGTCAGAACCAGTTTTATAAACTGAATCCGAAGGTGGACGATATTCCGGACACCTACGGAAAGACCTGCAACGGTGTAAAACTGCTTGTCCTTGGTACCGTGGAGACAGGTGGCGGTGGATGTGTCTGCCCAGAACATGTCATGTTGAAACGGATCATTAATAATCTTGTGATTCACAGAGACGATGTGGTGATCCTGGATATGGAAGCCGGCCTGGAACATCTTGGCCGTGGCACCACGGAAAGCATGGATGAATTCATTGTAGTGATTGAACCAGGGGCAAGAAGTGTTCAGACTTACAAAAATGTAAAACGACTTGCCAAAGATCTTGGTGTTGCGCAGGTAAAAGTAGTTGCAAACAAAGTAAGGAATGAGGAGGATGAAGAATTCATCCGCTCCAAGATTCCGGCAGAAGATCTTCTTGGCATGATCCACTACAACACAGAAGTTATAGACGCTGACCGTCAGGGTAAATCCCCTTATGATTTCAGTCAGACTGTAACAGCTGAGATCACAAAAATAAAAGAAAAGATTGATCAGAATTCAAATCTGTAAAAACAGGAGGTATTAAAGTGACTTTATTTGATAGAGTATTCGGCGGAAATGATGCTGTATATGGTTTAACAGAGGGCGCTATTGATGGTGCGATCGCACAGTATGGCGAAGACAAAGCTGTCAGCTTCCCGAACACTGCATACAGCCTTCCATGTTACTACGCTGTAACAGGAACAAAAGTTACAACATTAAAAGAATTAAAAGAAGCTCTTGGTGTTGTTAAAACACTTATGACAAGAGAAAAAAGATTAAATGATGCATTTATGTCAGGTGTTGCTACAGCACTCTGCGCAGAATTCATCGAAGTTCTGAAATATATCGATGGTGCAACACCATACGAAGAACCATGCTACGGACATCTTGCAGATGCAGTTATCCGTGAACTTGGTGTACCGCTTGTAACAGGCGATATCCCTGGTGTAGCAGTAATCCTTGGATCTGCTCCTACAGTAGAAGAAGGCGTTGCCCTTGTTAAGAGCTATCAGGCACAGGGTATCCTGGTAACACTGGTTGGAGGAATCATCGACCAGGTTGCAGAAGCAGGAATGAAGACAGGTGCAAACGTACGTGTTATCCCGCTTGGAAAAGACGTTACAGCAGTTATCCATGTAGTATCCGTTGCTCTTCGTGCAGCTCTGATCTTCGGTAACGTAACACCTGGAGATGCAGGCACACTGATGAAATACACAATGGATCGTGTACCGGCATTCGTAAACGCATTCAAACCTCTGGATGACGTTATCGTAGCCTGCGGTGCAGGTGCTATCGCACTTGGATTCCCGGTTGTTACAAACGAAACAGAAAATATCTTCCGTGTACCAAAGAGCCTGATCGTTCAGGAAGACGTAAGCAAATTCAATGCTACATCTCTTGAAGCACGTGACATTAAGATTAAGATCACAAACATCGATATTCCGGTTGCATTCGCATCCGCATTCGAAGGTGAGATCATCCGTCGTAAAGACATGCAGGTTGAATTCGATGGTTCCCGTGTAGACTGTGCTGAGCTCGTTCAGACATGTGACGCTTCTGAAGTTGAAGATCACAAGATCACTGTAGTTGGACCAGAAGTAGATGACATGGAACTTGGAAGCAAAAACAGCATCGCTTATGTTGTTAAAGTTGCAGGCAAGAACATGCAGGCTGACTTTGAACCGGTTATCGAGCGTAAATTCCACAACTACATCAACTGTATCGAAGGTGTATATCATACAGGACAGCGTGACATGCAGCGTATCCGTATCAGCATTGATGCATTCAATGCAGGATTCAAGATCAAACACATTGGTGAAGTTCTTTACGCATCTGTTAAAAATGAATTTGACGCAGTTGTTGATAAATGTGAAGTTGTTATTTATACAGATCCTGCAGAATGTACAAGAGTACGTCATGAAGTTGCAATCCCGATCTTCGACAAACGTGATGAGCGTCTTGACACTCTGACAGACGAATCTGTAGATGTATATTACAGCTGTATCCTCTGCCAGGCATTCTCTCCAAGCCACGTATGTGTAGTAACACCAGAGAGACTTGGTCTTTGCGGTGCCGTTTCATGGCTGGATGCAAAAGCTACACATCAGCTGGATCCGAACGGACCTTGCCAGGTAATCACAAAAGAACGTCCGATTGATGAGAACCTTGGTTCTTACGAAGACGTTGATGAAGCAGTTCAGAAATTCTCACAGGGTGCTCTGGAGCACGTTACACTGTACTCCATCATGCAGGATCCTATGACATCCTGCGGATGCTTCGAGTGTATCTGTGGTATCGAACCATTCTCCAACGGTGTTGTTATTGCAAACCGTGAGTATGCAGGCATGACTCCTCTTGGAATGACATTCCCGGAAATGGCATCCATGACAGGCGGCGGTGTTCAGACACCTGGATTCATGGGACATGGAAAACATTTCATTTCCTCCAAGAAATTCATGAAGGCTGAAGGCGGTATTGAACGTATCGTATGGATGCCAAAAGAACTGAAAGAGTTCGTTGCTGAACGTCTCAACAAGACAGCTCAGGAACTCTACGGAATTGAAAACTTCACTGATATGATCGGTGATGAAACAGTAGCAACAGATCCGGAAGCACTGGTTGAATACCTTACAGAAAAAGGACATCCGGCTCTGGCAATGGATCCAATGATGTAATTTGATATTTCTTTACCATAAATAGCCAAGTTTTCTTGTAACATGGCTATTTATGGTGTATAATATTTTCGAGTTTTTTAATAATTTAGAGGAGGCTTATGAGAAATGCCGTTTAATCAGAAACCACAGAAATTTAATGCAAAGATTAACGCTGTCACAATCGGAAGCGGAGATAAGACTGTGACAATCGGTGGAGAAAATTCTTTCCCGTTTTACACATTTGATGCACCAACAGAGAACACAGCAAAAATCGGTGTTGAAATCTCTGACCTTGGACTGGATGAATTTTCAGAAGGCGTAAAAGCTTATTATGAAGGAGCTACAACAATGGCTGAGATCGCTCAGAAAGCAGCAGCTATTGAAGGTGCGGATTTTGTTGCCCTGATCCTGGATGGTGGAGACCCGAACGGAGCTAACAAATCTGTTGAAGAACTGATCGAGGTTGTTAAAGAAGTGGCTGGCGCTATTGACTGTCCACTCGTTGTAGAAGGCTGCAAGAATGTAGAGAAGGATGCGGAACTTCTTCCAAAAGTTGCAGAAGTACTTCAGGGAAGAAATGCGCTTCTTCTTTCCGAAAAAGAAGAAAACTACAAAGCAATCGGTGCAGCAGCAGGTCTGGCTTATAATCAGATCGTTGGTGCTGAATCTGCCGTTGATATCAACCTTGCAAAACAGCTGAACGTTGTTACTACACAGCTTGGTGTTGATGCGAAGAAGATCGTTATGAACATCGGCAGTGCAGCAGCTGGTTACGGATATGAGTACGTAGTTTCTACTATGGACCGTATCAAAGGTGCAGCATTAGGTCAGAATGACAACATGCTGCAGATGCCTATTATTACTCCTGTATCCGCAGAAACATGGGCAGTAAAAGAAGCAACTGCTTCTGAAGCTGATATGCCTGAATGGGGATCAGCAGACGAGCGTGGAATCGATATGGAAGTTATGACTGCAGCAGCAGACCTTGCTGCTGGTTCTGATGCCGTAATCTTAAGACATCCGGAATCTGTTAAGACAATTTCCAAACTGATCAAAGCACTTGCTTAAGGAATAATAGGAGGAATAATTAGCTATGGCACTGAATGGTATTCAGATTTTTAAATTAACACCAAAGAAAAACTGTAAGGAATGTGGATGTCCTACATGTATGGCTTTCTCCATGAAAGTTGCACAGGGCGCAATGAAAATTGAGCAGTGTCCACATATGTCTGACGAAGCACTGGCTTCCCTTTCTGAAGCAACTGCTCCGCCGATGAAGACAATCAAGATCGGAACAGGCGATGCTGAGTTCACACTCGGAGGAGAAACTGTTCTGTTCAGACATGAAAAAACATTTGTAAGCAAACCAAGATACGCTGTATCTCTTTGCACATGCATGGATGATGCAGAAGTTGAAGCTAAACTTGCAGCAATCCCACATGTAGACTATGACCGTATCGGTGAAAGAATGCATGTAGAACTTGTATACGTAAACTGCAGCGAAGATGCAGATGCTGCCAAATACACAGCACTTGTAGAAAAAGCAAAGGGACTTGGAAGAACTCTCGTTCTCGGATGTACAGATCCTGAAATCGCAAAAGCTGCTCTTGAAGTATGCAAAGATGGCAAACCGGTTCTTAACGGAGCAAACGCTTCCAACTATGAAGCAATGAATGCTGTTGCAACAGAAGCAGGAGTAGTCCTTGGAGTATCCGGAAAAGACATCAACGAGCTTTACGATACCGTAGCAGCTCTTGAAAAACTTGGCAACAAAAACCTTGTTCTTGATACAACAGGTGCTGACATCAAAGAAACATTTGCAAATACTGTAATGGTTCGTCGTGCAGCTCTGAAAGATCAGGACAGAACATTTGGATATCCATCCATCGTTAACCTGGTTAAACTTGCCAAAGGTGATCATCATTTACAGGCAGCACTTGCTTCCGTATTTACAATGAAATATGGTTCCATCATCGTTATGGAACAGATGACATATGCAGAGGCTCTTCCACTGTTTGGTCTTCGTCAGAACGTTTATACTGATCCACAGAAACCGATGAAAGTAGAGCCGGGTATCTACCCACTCAACGGTGCAGATGAGAATTCTCTCGTTGTTACAACCGTAGACTTTGCTCTTACATACTTCGTAGTTTCCGGTGAACTGGAACGTTCCGGTGTACCGCTTAATCTGGTTATCAACGATGCAGGCGGACTTTCCGTACTGACATCCTGGGCAGCTGGTAAATTCTCCAGCACCAGCATTTCTGAGTACATCAAGACAGAAGTTGAGCCGAAAGTAAAATGCCGTAAACTCGTTATCCCTGGTAAAGTAGCTGTCCTTAAGGGCGACCTTGAAGCAAAACTTCCGGGATGGGAGATCATTGTAGGACCTAGAGAAGCAGTTCAGCTTGTGAAATTCTTAAAAGATATGCAGGCATAAGCCGGCATAAAATATAATTTTTCTCAGGGAGGAGGAAACTCCCTGAGACATTAAAAACCATGAAAAGGAGAACACAGGTATGGCAAAATTTGTTACTATTGGAGAGAGACTTTCCACAACAGCACCAGCAGTTAATAAAGCATTTACAGAGAGAGATCCTGAGCCGATCCTCAAAAGAGCAAAACAGCAGCTCGATGCAGGTGCTACATACCTCGATGTAAATATCGGACCAGCAGAGAACGATGGACCGGAACTGATGAAATGGGCTGTAGAGCTTCTGCAGAGCAACTTTGACAATGTTCCGCTTGCACTGGATACTTCCAACGTTGCAGCTATCGAAGCTGGTATTTCTGTATACAATCGTTCCAAAGGAAAACCGATCGTAAACTCCGCTGATGCTGCAGGAAGAATCGGTTATGTTGATGTTGCAGCTGCTAACGATGCAATCGTTATCGCTCTTTGCAACGGTGAAGGAATTGCAAAAGACAATGATGAACGTATGATGTACATGCAGACTCTGATGGAGAGAGGTATGGAACATGGTATGGACGTTGAGAACGATATGTGGTTCGACCCGTTATTCCTGGTTATCAAAGGAATGCAGGACAAACAGATGGAAGTTCTTGAATTCATCAAAATGATCTCTGATATGGGAATGAAGAGCACCGGTGGTCTTTCCAATAACTCCAACGGTATGCCGAAACATATCCGTCCGATCATGGACTCCGCTATGGTAGCTATGGCTATGATGCAGGGACTTACATCCGCAATCGTTAACCCTAACGACCTGCGTCTGATGGAAACAATCAAATCTTGTGATATCATCAAAAATAATTACCTGTACGCAGATTCCTATCTGGAAATCTAATCAGTCTGACTTTTTTACGGCTGTAGATAAAAAAAGGCTGGAGGCTTCGCGGCCTCTGGCCTTTTTTATAAATATCAATAAGTCTGACGCCCAACGCCACAGCTGAAAGACAAGAATATTCACGAGGCGAGAAAGGTGGTTACCGCATGTTTAAGGTGACATTTGCATTTGAAAATGGCAGTGAGGTAGAAGCATTTGCCAATGCGGGGGATAATCTGCTGGAGGTTGCACGTGGTGCGAACGTGGCAATTGATGCACCATGTTCCGGAAACGGAGCCTGCGGAAAGTGTCGGGTGCAGTTAAAAGGCGGAGAACTGGACTCAAAGAAAACTCTTCATATTTCTGATGAGGAATTTGAAAAAGGATGGCGTCTGGCATGCATGAGCAAAATCTGCGCGGATGTGGAAGTACTTGTGCCGGACATCGCATCTGCTTACAAAAGCAGAATGAAAGTGGCAGACTTAAGTTCTAAAGAAGAAATCGCAATTTTTGAAAAAGCAAAAAATCAGGTCGAAGAGACCGGAATTCAGTTAAGAAACAGTCTGGAAGTTGTAGAACTCCAGATGGCTGAACCAACACTGGATGATACCATGCCGGATGTTGAGAGACTGACAAGAGCACTTCGCAAATTTATGAATCTGAAACGGATCAGAGTTCCGTATGCAGTTCTCCGTAAACTTCCGGATGTGCTCCGTGCAAGTAAATTTTCAGTGAAATGTGTGGTCCGCGTAACACCGGATGATATGTTTGTCTATGATATTTTTGATGCAAAAGAAGACGTGATCATGGGTGGACTCGCAGTAGATATTGGTACAACAACCGTTTCTGCTGTCATCATCAATATGGCTACGGGTGAAATCCTTGCCAAGAGTTCCTCCGGTAACGGACAGATCCGTTATGGTGCGGATGTTATCAACCGTATCATTGAGACAACGAAACCTGGTGGAATCAAAAAACTGCAGGATGCAGTGATCAAAGAAACGATCAACCCGATGATTCATGAGATGTGCAGAAGCATTCACCTTCCGGAGAACCAGATTTATCGTATGTGTGTGGCATCCAATACGACAATGAACCATCTGTTTGCAGGAATCAATGCAGATTACCTGCGTACAGAACCATATATTCCAGCTTTCTTTAAAACAAATTCGCTGTTTGCATCAGATGTTGGAATTGAAATCAATGGAGATGCCCATATTATTATGGCACCGAACATCGGAAGCTATGTGGGTGGCGATATCACAGCAGGTACACTGGTAAGTATGATCTGGAACAGACCGGAATTTTCACTGTTTATCGACCTTGGTACGAATGGAGAGCTTGTGTTCGGAAACTCTGACTTTATGATGAGCTGTGCCTGCTCTGCCGGACCGGCATTCGAAGGTGGAGATATCAGCTGCGGTATGCGTGCGACAGATGGAGCAATCGAAGCATGTACCATTGATAAAGAAACCATGGAACCGACATACAAAGTAGTCGGTGAACCTGGAACCAAACCGGTCGGTCTTTGCGGTTCCGGTATCATTGATGTGATCAGCGAACTGTTTATGACCGGAATCATCAACCCGAAGGGCAAATTTGTCTGTGAAGGTAAGCGTGTCCGCCATGACCATTATGGAATGGGTAGCTACGTGATCGCATTTGAGGAAGAGGCAGGATCTGTGAAGGATGTTGAAATCACAGAAGTTGATATCGACAACTTCATCCGTGCAAAAGGAGCTATTTTCTCCGCAATCCGCACGATGCTGTCTTCGCTTGATTTTGATGTATCTATGATCGACGACGTTTACGTAGCCGGTGGTATCGGAAGTGGAATCAACATGCAGAATGCAGTCAATATCGGAATGTTCCCGGATGTTCCGCTTGAGAAATTCCACTATATTGGTAACTCATCACTGACAGGTGCATATCTGATGCTTCTTTCCACAGCGGCAGAGAAGAAAACTTACGAGCTTGCATCAAATATGACTTATATGGAACTTTCGACAGTTCCGACTTACATGGATGAATTCGTGGGTGCATGTTTTATCCCACATACCGATGCATCTATGTTTCCGAATGTGAAACAGAGATAGGATTGTACAAGCTGGCTGTTTGCAGCGGGAACAATCCGCAGATATTTAATAACTTAGAAGAGGTGTATTATGAGTTCTGACGTAAAAAACACACTTAACCCGGCAGAAACAGAATCTGTAGGAGATAAACTGGGATATGGAAAAGACAGCAAAGAGCGTCTCCCATGGGAACATTATCTGAGCCAGTACCAGGAAGCGGATCCAAAGGAAATTGCTGCAAGACTTGGCATTTCCTATGATGAAGAACAGAAGTATTTTACTCTGAAATTTCTTGGGACGGTTTATCAGATTTCCTGGCCGGATTTTCAGGTCACCCACGAAGCGGATGATATGGGATTTTATCCTCTGGAGACCATGACCTATGCCAGAACTCTGACGATTCGCTTTCTACTGAATGGTGCGAAAGCATCAGGTACCGGAAAATTCAAAACCTACAGAGAAATGCCGTGGGGCGAAGTGTACCTTCGACAGTTTGACGGACGCTGTATCAAGCGACTGGCATTCTCCTATGGAAACCGCATCAAAGATTATCAGGCAATCATGGAACATATGCACTGTGTTCCGGTGAAGCATGGTGACATTGCTTATCAGCTGGAAATCTTTCCGGATTATCTGGTACAGATGATCCTGTGGGAAGGAGACGATGAATTTCCACCATCCTCACAGATCCTGTTTTCAGATAATTTTCCGATATCTTTTCAGGCAGAAGATATGGCTGTTATGGGCGATGTGATCATCGGATCACTGAAGTCCTTTGCGAAATGTATATAAAAAGGAGGTAACTTTTATGGGATTCAAAAGTGACATTGAAATTGCACAGGAGTGCGAAATGCTGCCAATCACAAAGATTGCAGAAAAAGCAGGTATTGATGACAAATATCTGGAGCAGTACGGAAAATACAAAGCAAAAATTGATTATAATCTACTGAAAGAAAGTGACAGAAAAGACGGTAAGCTGATCCTTATGACAGCAATCAACCCGACACCGGCCGGTGAAGGAAAGACTACAACAACAGTAGGTCTTGCAGATGCAATGCAGAAGCTTGGCAAAAATGTTATGGTTGCTCTTCGTGAGCCATCTCTCGGACCGGTATTCGGTGTCAAAGGTGGTGCAGCAGGTGGCGGCTATGCACAGGTAGTTCCGATGGAAGATATCAACCTTCATTTTACAGGTGACTTCCATGCGATCGGTGCAGCAAACAACCTTCTTGCAGCAATGATCGACAACCATATCTTCCAGGGCAATGCTCTGAACATCGACCCGAGAAAGATCACATGGAAGAGATGTGTGGATATGAACGACCGTCAGCTTCGTAATGTAGTGGACGGACTTGGCGGAAGAACAAACGGTATGCCACGTGAAGACGGATACGACATCACAGTTGCATCTGAGATCATGGCAGTCCTTTGTCTTGCAAGCGATATTACAGACCTGAAAAAAAGACTTTCCAGAATCATCATCGGATATACATATGGTAAAGTTTCCGAACAGAAACCGGTAACAGCCGGTGATCTTCATGCAGAAGGTGCAATGACTGCACTTCTGAAAGATGCACTGAAACCAAACCTCGTTCAGACTCTGGAACATGTTCCGGCAATCGTTCATGGCGGACCATTCGCAAACATTGCTCATGGATGTAACTCTGTAACAGCTACCAAAATGTGTATGAAACTTGCTGATTACACAATTACAGAGGCCGGATTCGGTGCTGACCTTGGAGCAGAAAAATTCCTTGATATCAAGTGCCGCATGGCAGGCCTGCACCCAAGCGCAGTTGTTATCGTAGCTACTGTACGTGCTCTGAAATACAATGGCGGTGTAGCAAAAGCAGACCTCAATAATGAAAACCTGGAAGCACTGGAAAAAGGACTTCCAAACCTTCTGAAACATGTAAGCAACATCAAGAATGTATACAAACTTCCTTGCGTTGTTGCTATCAATGCATTCCCGACAGATACAAAGGCAGAACTTGACCTTGTAGAAGCAAAATGTAAAGAACTCGGCGTAAACGTTGCACTTTCCGAAGTATGGGCAAAAGGCGGCGAAGGTGGAGTGAAACTTGCAGAAGAAGTTCTTCGTCTGGTAGAAGAACCGAACGACTTCTCCTATGCATATGAACTGGAAGGCTCTATCGAAGACAAACTCAACCAGATCGTACAGAAAGTATACGGCGGTAAGAGAGTTGTCCTGACAGCAAATGCTCAGAAACAGGCAAAACAGCTCGAAGCTCTTGGCTTTGGCAACTGCCCGATCTGTGTAGCTAAGACACAGTACAGTCTGACAGATGACCAGACCAAACTTGGTGCACCGACAGACTTCGAAGTTACTGTACGTAACCTGAAGATCTCCGCAGGTGCAGGCTTCATCGTAGCTCTGACTGGTGAGATCATGACCATGCCAGGACTGCCAAAAGTACCGGCTGCAGAGAGAATTGATGTAGACGAGACCGGTAGAATCACTGGACTTTTCTAGGAATTAAGTCTCATATCTAAAAGTATAAATTTTGCTTTGTAAAGCAAGGTAAATTATATTTTGTAAAATAAGAAAACCTCTAAGGGGGACCATCTCACAGTTGCGAAGGCCGAAGGTCCCCCTCAGACTCCCCCTGCTTGGCCACGCTGAAAAGATGAAAAACATAGAGTTTCTATTTGAGAAATTTTTAAGTTTGTTGTACTAAGAGCCAGGGAATATGTGGTGTTGGTATCGACAGGTAACGTTGACTGTCAGTACCGTATATTTCTTGATTGCGTGGCCCGGTGGGGTGCGCGAGGGGAGAGCGGCCTCCGCAACTCTGAGCGACTCCCCTCGTATTAAGTTTCTTTCGGTTTCCAAACCGATAAATATCTCTCATATTTCCAAATATGAACAGGTCTTAGGATTCATCCTAAAAATATTATTATAAAAAAGAAAAATAAAAAAATCCTTTTATTGGATCACTTTTTTCAGGAGGAGAAAAAATGGGATTTTCCACAAGTACATGTACAGAATTTGTTGAAGTTCTCGCATCCAAAGCCCCGGTACCGGGCGGCGGCGGAGCTTCTGCGCTGGTTGGAGCAGTCGGAACTGCACTTGGTAACATGGTAGGAAGCCTTACGGTAGGCAAAAAGAAATATGCAGATGTAGAAGATGAAATGTGGGAGCTGAAAGCAAAATGTGATCAGCTTCAGAAAGATTTTCTGCGTCTGATCGAAAGAGATGCGGAAGTTTTTGAACCACTTTCCAAAGCATATGGTATGCCAAGAGAAACAGAGGAAGAAAAAGCAGAAAAAGCACGTGTTATGGAAATCGTGCTGAAAGATGCATGCTCTGTTCCGATGGAAATCATGGAAAAATGCTGTGAAGCAATTGATCTGATCGTAGAGTTTGCTGCCAAAGGATCCAAACTGGCAATCAGTGATGCTGGTGTTGGTGCAGCTTTCTGCAAAGCAGCCTTACAGGGTGCAAGCCTGAACGTATACATCAATACGAAATCCATGGCAAACAGAGAATATGCTGAAGAACTCAACAAAAAAGCAGATGCAATGCTTGAAAAATACACAAAGATTGCAGATGAAACATTCGAAAGCGTTCTCGGACGTCTTAAATAAGAATAAGGATTGCGATAAGCGTGTATTGCAGAGCAATTCATATTTGTAAAGTAACAAATAATGAGCGGAGGAAATAGTTAAAATGGCAAAGCAGTTATTAGGTAAAGAAGTAACAGCAGCACTGAATGAAAGAATCAAAGCCAATGTAGCTGAGTTACAGGGAAAAGGTGTTAACCCGACTCTGTGCATCATTCGTGTAGGCGAAAATCCAAGTGATATTTCTTACGAAAAAGGTGCAACAAAACGTTGCGAAACACTTGGGGTAGCATGCGAAAAAATCCTTCTTCCAGGAGATGTATCACAGGAAGAACTCCTTGCAACAATTGACAAAGTAAACAAAGATGACCATATTCATGGCGTTCTTCTGTTCCGTCCGCTGCCGAAACATCTGGATCAGGCAGTGATCGAAAATGCACTTGCAGCAGAAAAAGACGTTGACTGTATGACAGACCTTTCCATGTCTGGCGTTTATACAGGAAAGAAAATCGGTTTCCCGCCATGTACACCGCAGGCATGTATGGAAATCCTTGATCATTACGGAATCGACTGCACAGGTAAAAAAGCCGTTGTTATCGGAAGAAGCCTTGTAGTTGGTAAACCGGCAGCAATGATGCTGGTTAAGAAAAACGCAACGGTAACTATCTGCCATACAAAAACAGTAGATATGCCATCTGTAGCAAAAGAAGCTGATATCGTGATCGTAGCAGCAGGACGTGCAGGTGTTGTAGGTGCTGAATATGTCAGAGAAGGACAGACGATCATCGATGTAGGAATCAACGTAAATGCAGAAGGCAAACTTTGCGGAGATGTTGACTATGCAGCAGTTGAGCCGATCGTTGATGCAATCACTCCGGTACCGGGCGGGGTTGGAAGCGTTACAACATCTGTTCTGGTAGGACATGTAGTAGAAGCAGCAATGAGAAAGGTTAATGGATGATCAGAAACAAAAAAGCAGTGCTCTTTTGTTCTCAGATAATACTGACGGGTGCCCTTATAACTGGGGCACCTTGTCTGGCATCTGGGGCAGAGATTGATGTGGTTGAAGAGGATGGAACGTCAGAAAGCGTCTTTGGCAGTTCCAATACAACAACGGACAGTGCAGAGATTGATCATTCCGGTGAGGGACAGATCCACAAACCGTCAAGTCTGGAAGCACCGGATTTTACTTCTGATCCGAACTTTGTAGACGATTCTACAGATAACACTTATGGATATTATACGATCATGGGAGATACGACCGTTTCACTTGCACAGATGACTTCGCAGTATGAAGAACATGGAGCAGAATATCCTTCAGCTTCATTAAAAGATGGTGGTGCAGCGACCATAGATGATTTTTGTACGATCATTCTGGAAGAAGCGAATGCAGAAGGTGTCCGTGGAGAAGTTGTTTTTGAACAGGCAATGCTGGAGACTGGATGGCTGCAGTACGGCGGTGATTCCGGAATATCGCAGTATAATTTTGCCGGGATTGGAACGACAGGCGGTGGTGTTGCCGGAGTATCTTACCCGGATGTGCGGACCGGAATCCGCGCACAGGTACAGCATCTGAAGGCTTATGCATGCGAAGATGTGCTGAATCAGGACTGCGTGGATACACGTTTTGATATGGTGACCAGAGGGAGTGCTCCATATGTAGAATGGCTGGGACAGCAGGAGAACCCGAACGGGGGAGGCTGGGCCGCCGGATCCAACTATGGAGAAAAATTAAGAAAATTGCTCAGTGATCTGAAAGCGGAGTAAGCAGCGATAAAGAGTGAGGCACGTGACCTCGCTCTTTTTTGTTACAGGAAATTACTCCGTAATGTTCCGATAACGTAAAAAAACTTCAGCTCAATATCTGGTTGCATGAAAATAACAAATTATGTGAAAGTTAGTGGAAGAAAACAAGATTGATAAAAAAATGTGCAATATGTTAAAAATATCACGAAATAGTCGCGAAAAATAAAAAAATTAAATAAATTGATTCAAATTTTCGATATTTTTCTTGTTAAAAATATATATTTAATGTATAATCAAATATAGCAAAGCTGTGTAAATTAGACAAAAACGATAAGCACAGAAAATTTATTTTTAAACAAGGAGGGAATTGAATGTTAGATCAGTCTTATTACGCGAAGACAGATGAGATCATCGAGCATTACGGACCGAAACCTGCATCATTGATCCCAATCATGCAGGATATCCAGGCGGAGTACCGTTATCTTCCTGGAGAGCTTCTGACGTATGTTGCATCCAAGATTGGAGTTACAGAAGCAAAGGCTTACAGTGTAGCCACTTTCTATGAGAACTTTTCCTTTGAGCCAAAAGGAAAATACGTCATCAAAGTCTGTGATGGAACAGCCTGTCATGTGCGTAAATCCATGCCGGTCAAAGAAGCTCTTATGAAGGAACTTGGACTCAGTAACAAGAAGCATACAACGGATGATATGCTCTTTACGGTAGAAACTGTATCCTGCCTTGGTGCATGCGGATTGGCGCCAACACTTACAGTAAATGACGAAGTACATCCGAAAATGACACCAGAAAAGGCAATCGATCTGTTAAATGAATTGAGAGGTGAGACGGTATGAGTATTGTGAGTAAAGAAGATCTGCTCAATAAGCAGGCTGAAGCAAAAAATACCCTGGAATCTTTTACCTGTCGTGTGCTTGTCTGTTCCGGTACCGGATGTATCGCTTCCGGCGCACAGAAGATTTATGACGAGATGGCGAAACTGTGCGAGAATCTTGACTGGGTAAGCGTGGAAATGCAGAAAGATGTTCCGCATGTCGGTGTTGTTAAGACAGGATGTCAGGGCCTTTGTGAATTAGGACCTCTGATGAAGATTGAACCTTATGATTATCAGTATGTTCATGTACAGGTAGAAGACTGTAAAGAGATCGTAGAGCGTACTGTTATAGAAGGAGAGCCGGTAAGCAGACTGTTTTATCGTGATCATGATACCGCCTGTCCACATCCTTCTGACATTCCTTTCCTGAATCAGCAGACAAGAATCGTTCTTGAGAACTGCGGTAATATTAATGCAGAATCTATTGATGAATATATTGCTGTTGGCGGTTTTCAGGCTATGGCAAAAGCTTTCTTCGATATGTCCCCACAGGATGTTATCGATGAAGTAACAAAATCCGGACTTCGCGGACGAGGCGGAGCTGGTTTCCCGGCTGGTAAAAAATGGTCTCAGGTTGCTCGTCAGAAAGAAAAAGTTCGTTATGTAGTATGTAATGGTGATGAAGGCGACCCGGGTGCATTCATGGATGGTTCCGTAATGGAAGGTGATCCATATAAGATGATCGAAGGTATGACCATTGCCGCATATGCAGTTGGCGCAGAGAACGGATACATTTATGTTCGTGCAGAATATCCGCTTTCCGTTAAACGTCTCCGTATGGCTATCGAACAGGCTGAAGCTTATGGACTGCTTGGTGACAATATCCTTGGTTCCGGTGTGAATTTCCATTTACATATCAATCGTGGTGCAGGTGCCTTTGTTTGTGGTGAAGGTTCTGCCCTCACTGCATCCATCGAAGGTAAGCGAGGCATGCCGCGTGTCAAACCACCGCGTACAGTAGAAAAAGGTCTCTGGGAGAAACCTACCGTTCTGAATAACGTAGAAACATATGCAAACGTTCCGAAGATTATTCTTCAGGGTGCTGACTGGTTCCGTACCATTGGAACAGAAGGAAGCCCGGGAACCAAGACCTTCTCCCTGACCGGTGCAATCGAAAACACAGGTCTGATCGAAGTACCAATGGGTACCAGCCTTCGTCATATCATTTATGATATCGGTGGTGGCCTGAAGAGCGGAGCTGCTTTCAAAGGTGTACAGATCGGTGGACCATCCGGTGGATGTCTGATCGAAGATCAGATCGACCGTCCGCTTGACTTTGACTCCGTTAAATCACTCGACGCGATTATGGGTTCCGGCGGCCTGGTAGTTATGGATGAAAATACCTGTATGGTTGAGGTTGCCAGATTCTTTATGAACTTTACACAACGTGAGAGCTGTGGTAAATGCGTTCCGTGTCGTGAAGGAACAAAGCGTATGCTGGAGATTCTCGAGAGAATCGTAGATGGTAAAGGTGAAATGTCAGACCTTGATGAACTGGAAGAGCTTGCTACTATGGTACAGAGCATGGCTCTCTGCGGACTTGGTAAGAGTGCACCGCTTCCGGTTATCAGTACTCTGAAACGCTTCCGTGATGAATACGAGGAACATATTAAGGATAAGAAATGCCGTGCAAAAGTCTGTACAGCACTTCGTAAATTCCACATTAATCCGGAATTCTGTATTGGCTGCGGTAAGTGCGCGAAGAACTGCCCGGCAGGTGCAATCAGCGGAAAGATCAAATCTCCGTATCACATCAACAATGACGTATGTATCAAATGCGGTTCCTGTAAAGATAACTGTAACTTTGATGCGGTTTATGTGGAAGCATAGGAAGGAGGCTGAATTATGGGTACAATGACAATTGACGGTAGAAAAGTTGAATTTACCGATGAAAAAAACGTCCTGACCGTTATCCGTAACGCAGGCATTGATATTCCGACACTGTGCTATCATTCAGAGCTCTCTACATTTGGAGCATGCCGTTTATGTACAGTAGAGGACGACAGAGGCAAAACCTTTGCTTCCTGTTCAGAAGTACCGCGCGATGGTATGGTTATTCATACTAACACAAATAAATTAAGAAACTATCGTAAACTGATCGTGGAACTGCTCCTTGCAGCACACTGCCGTGACTGTACAACCTGTATCAAGAGTGGTGAGTGTGTACTTCAGGAACTGGCACATCGTCTCGGGGTAAGAACCGTACGTTTCCAGAACACAAGAGAGCAGCATGAGCTGGATTTCAGTTCTCCGTCTATCGTTCGCGATCCGAATAAATGTATCCTCTGCGGAAACTGTGTACGTGCCTGCGAGGAAATTCAGGGAATCGGCGCACTTGGATTTGCATTCCGCGGAACAGAAGCAATGGTTATGCCTGCATTCAATAAAAAGATTGCAGAGACACAGTGCGTAAACTGTGGACAGTGTCGTGCATTCTGTCCGACAGGAGCTATTTCCATCCACACGAATACAGACAAAGTCTTTAAGGCACTTGCAGATCCGGATATTCGTGTAGTTGCGCAGATTGCACCTGCAGTACGTGTTGCAGTGGGCGATCATTACGGACTCCAGAAGGGCCGCAGTGTAATGGGCAAGATCGTCAATGCGCTTCATCGCATGGGATTTGATGAAGTTTATGATACCACATTCAGTGCTGACCTTACGATTATGGAAGAAAGTGCAGAATTCCTTAACCGTATTGAAAAAGGTGAAAAACTTCCGCTCCTGACATCCTGCTGTCCGGCATGGGTGAAATTTATTACAGATCAGTATAAGGATTATATTCCGAATATTTCTACATGCAGATCCCCACAGGGAATGCTTTCTGCTGTTATTAAGGAATACTTCCGTGATCCGGAACATGCTCAGGGAAAGAAGACTGTAATGGTTTCCATTATGCCATGTACGGCTAAGAAGGCAGAAGCCGTTCGGCCGAACAGCTATACACATGGTGAGAAAGATACCGATATCGTTATCACAACCACAGAGCTTCTTCGTATGATCGACAACTTTGGCCTTGACTTTGCAGGACTTGAGCCAGAAGCTTGTGATATGCCGTTTGGATTCGGTTCCGGCGGTGGTGTTATCTTTGGTGTTACCGGTGGTGTTACAGAGGCAGTTCTTCGTCGTCTGACTCCGGACCACAGTAAAGAAACAATGAGAGAAATCTCCGAGTGTGGTGTACGTGGAGACGAGGGAATCAAGGAATTCTCTGTACCATACAAAGGAATGGAAATTAAGATCTGCGTAGCCAGCGGACTTGCCAATGCAAGAATCGTTATGGATCGTGTAAAGAACGGCGAAGCAGAGTATCATCTGATCGAAGTTATGGCATGTCGTCGTGGCTGTATCATGGGTGGTGGCCAGCCGACCAGATCCGGTGACAGAACAAAAGCTGCCAGAGCCAAAGGTCTGTATAATGCGGATAATACAACGATTATTAAGAAATCCGATGAGAACCCGATGGTACTCGAACTTTACCAGGGACTTCTCAAAGGCAAGGAGCATGAACTGCTTCATAATGAGTTTTATTGATTTGATTTGAGGGTATGATGAGAGCGTAATATAGAAGTATAACACCGGGGTAAATGAGATGATTGCCAAGGTGTTGGAAGATGAGCTGACACAGGATTTGCTTCTGTAACAGGTCTGCGTTTCCGAAATTCTTTCGTTCGCCTATGGATAACTGCTTTTGCAAACTCGTGCTTAACAGCACTCAGACAGTGCAACGCAGTTATCGCTAGAACGAAAGAATTCCTGGAAGCCTCGACAGGTTTCAGAATCATAATCCAGTGCAGCTCATTTTCGTTGCACCGAAAAGTCAATCAAAATCATAGTGCCCTGGCTGTTTTTTTATATATAGCTATTTCAATTATACCCTCAGGAATAGAATAATTACATTCATTATGTTGCATTTCATTATGGAGCTCTGAGTAGTAAAATATGGTTGTGAAGAACAAATATATATGTTATGCTATATAGTATCAATTCTGAGAATATATCTAAATTTTCTATTTTATCATTCAATAATAGTCATTGAAAGTACCCTATAGCCAATAAAAGGAGATTTATTTGGAAGAAAGACGTAATGTAAAAATAATTACGGAAGATGAAAAACTATTAGTTTTAATTGAAACAATACAATTCAAAGGGAAAAGAAAAATTAATTGGAAGAATGTGAAACAATATTTGAAACAATATGTAGGAAAGGCATATAAAATAAAAGCGGACTCTGAAATTATACATATAGGTGGCGAATTTCCTGAGGAATTCACTGAATCAGAAAGTAGGAAAGCTTTAATGGGAGCAAATACTAAGGCAAAAGCAAATATGGCATTAGCAATTCCTGAATTAATTGAAATTGCTACCAATCCTGTGTTTCAAAATAATCATAAAAATCGCCATAATAAAAGTGCTAAAAATGGATGGTTCAGATATGATGTAAGAGTTGGCTTACCAATATTTGAGGGTGGAAAATTGGTAAGATATAATATTTATTCTGCCCGTTTGGTGATTAATTATGCGGCGAATGGAAAGAAATATTTATATGATGTTATATCAATAAAAAAAGAAACGAGCAGGCCACAGCAATCAGTGTGGTGAAAACCCATTTCTCTATGTCTTTACAATAAATGATAGAAGAGAAAATGTCAATAAGTATTTAGACATATTGAAGATATCTTTACACAACCAATAATCTCTCCCTTGCACAATAATTCCCGATACGATACAATAAAATATAAAGAAAAAATATAAAGAGGTGACAAACTATAAACAGTCAAGAGAATTTTGAAATTTTTTTGAATTGTAAAAATGGGTAACTTTAATAAGCCA
>NZ_CAKRXI010000022.1 GCF_934424005.1 uncultured Blautia sp. | reverse complement strand
TGTTATAAAAATCTTGAGAAATATGGTTGTAGTTTTCTGTTTTGATTGTTATCATAAGAGAGGACGTGGCGAGAGCTATGTTTATTGCTTGAAGCAGAAATCAAACTTTGGTCGGTGGGATTTCTGCTTCTTTCATTATATTTACAGGTTTCAATCAAAGATGATAACACAAGAAGTCTCAGGATAAAATAATCTGCGGGAAAATACGTCAGATTATCTTATGCTGAGACTTTTTTTAATTTGCATGAAAAAGTAAAAATGAGTTTGTTATAAAATGCTGGATAACATAAAGTCGATGCATTAAAAGCCAGCGACAAGGTATGTTTTACTGTTTATGGAAATGAAACCATCAAAGAAGAGAAGTGGGCACCGTTTGTACAGAGCACGGTTATATTTGGCAGATGCCATTTATTGGAAGAAAGTGCAGAAACAACGGAAATCTTGAAAAAGATTGCGGTGAAATACTATTCGAATGAACAACTGATCGATGAGGAAATCAAACGCTCGGGAAAAGCTGTACAGCTTTTTGAAATAGAAATTGAACATATCAGCGGCAAAGAAATTCAGGAGAAATAAAGCCTGATCATGATGCCTTTTAGGGTACTGCGCAGGGTACCGGCTTTGGTACCCTGAGTGGTACCCTGCCTTTTCCGGGGCAAAACAAAAGAGCCTGAATGCCTTGATTTTAAAGGCTTTCAGGCTCCTAAGGAGCAGGGGATGAGAGAATCGAACTCCCACCAAAGGTTTTGGAGACCCCTATCATACCATTTGACCAATCCCCTGTATTATTGAAATAATTGCAAATTTATCTGCAACAAAATGAATTATAGCAGATATGCTGAAATTTGTCAAGCGGAGATGGAGGGATTTGAACCCTCGCACCGGTTACCCGATCTACCGCATTTCGAGTGCGGACCCTTCAGCCACTTGGGTACATCTCCATATTCTGAAAATTGTCTCAAACATATTCATTATATAAGCAGTTTGTCGAAAGGTCAATTCTTTTTTTTTATTGACGTGAAAAGAATCCTATAATATGATATAAGGAAAGATATCCGCAAAGTAATAATACATCAGGTATTAGCATCTTTGCAGAAATTGCGGAAAGAGGTTTGGATTTTATGAACAGAAAAAAAGATGTGATTCTCAGGGCCACTGCGGCTTTGACTGAAAATTATAAAAAAGAAGAGTTATTTATGCCCAAAAATAACAGAGAACTTCCAAGCAGGGCAGCAGTGATCGATGTTGTCAAAGAACTTCGTTCTGTTATTTTTCCGGGTTATTTCTGGAATGATTCGGCAGCAAAGATATTTCCGGAACATTTTGCAGGATACCGTCTGAATGATCTTTATGACAGACTCAAGGAACAGATTGAAATTGCTCTTTTATATGCACAGCCGGAATTAGAACAGGAGGGTGCAGAAGAAGAGGCAGACCGTATCTGTGCAGGCTTTTTTGAACAGCTTCCAGAGGTGCAGCAGCGTCTTCTGAAAGATGTACAGGCGGGATTCGATGGTGATCCGGCTGCCAAGAGTAAAGAAGAAATCATATCATCTTATCCTGGATTGTTTGCTATTTATGTATATCGCCTGGCTCATCTTTTATATAAAGAAGAAGTTCCGTATATTCCGCGAATCATGACAGAATATGCACATGGTAAGACCGGAATCGATATTAATCCGGGAGCAACGATAGGAGATTACTTCTTTATTGATCATGGTACAGGTGTGGTAATCGGTGAAACAACTGAGATCGGCCGTAATGTAAAACTATATCAGGGAGTAACTCTTGGGGCTCTTTCTACGAGACAGGGGCAACAGCTGGCCAATGTGAAACGTCATCCAACGATCAGAGATAATGTGACGATCTATTCCAATGCGTCTGTGCTTGGCGGAGAAACGGTTGTGGGAGAAAATACGATCATTGGAGGTAACACATTTATTACAGAATCTGTTCCGGCCAACACCAAGGTCAGTGCCAAGAGCCCGGAACTGGTGATCAAGAAATCCCGCAGTGCAGTATCCAAAACAGATGTCTGGGATTGGCAGGACTGATTTTAAAGTTGACAAAACAATACAAAATAACAGAAAAAAATATAAAATAAAAATAATTAAAAAAATTAAAATTACCTGTTGACAAACTATGAGTTATAAGATATACTCAATATCGTTGAAGCGAGCGAAACACAGACGCAACGCAAGAACAGCGATATGCGGGTGTAGTTCAATGGTAGAACACCAGCCTTCCAAGCTGGATACGTGGGTTCGATTCCCATCACCCGCTCTTATGCGATAGTGGCGTAGTTGGTAACGCGCGACCTTGCCAAGGTCGAGACCGCGGGTTCGAGCCCCGTCTATCGCTCTTGAGGATTCTGAGTTTTCAGGATCCTTTTTTCTTTATATAAAAAAGTAAGGAGGAATGAAACATGCCAGTACCAACCCCTCATATTGAAGCGAAAAAAGGCGAGATTGCCAGAAATGTTCTGATGCCTGGAGATCCTCTCCGTGCGAAATATGTTGCAGAACATTTCCTGGAAAATTTCAAACTGATCAATCAGATCAGAAATGTATATGCTTACACAGGAACATATAAAGGAAAAGAACTTACGGTTATGGCTAGCGGAATGGGAATGCCGTCTATCGGCATTTATTCTTATGAGCTGTATAAGTTTTATGATGTGGACAATATCATTCGTATTGGTTCGGCAGGTGCTTATACGGACAGACTTGCTGTATACGATGTAGTTCTTGCAGACAGCGTGTGGAGTCAGTCTAGTTTTGCGAAAGTGCAGAATGGGTGTATGGATGATGTATTGTACCCATCTGAGGAACTGAATGCCAGAATCCTTGATGCGGCGCATTGCTTGCAGATTCCGCTTAAGACTGCGCGTATTCATTCCTCTGATGTTTTTTATACAGAAGATAATGTGGATGGTTATAAAGAGATAATCAAGAAACACCAATGTGAATGTGTGGAAATGGAAAGCTTCGCACTGTTTCACAATGCGAAGCTTCTTGGCAAAAATGCGGCGTGTCTTCTGACTATTTCAGACTCTTTTGTGACACATGAGGAATTATCTTCACTGGCGAGACAAGAGTCTTTTGAAAATATGATGAAGATAGCTCTGGAAGCATGCTGATCAGGAAGAAGTTCTGTCCTGTTCAACCAGACCGTAAAAAGAAAGCAGATAGAGCCCGCAAAGGCCGACCAGTCCATAGATGATTCTGGAAAGCAAACTCATACTTCCAAAAAGAAGAGCCACAAGATTCAGGTTGAAAAAACCAATCAGTCCCCAGTTGATGGCACCGATTACAGTGAGTGTCAGTGAAAAGTATTGCAAAAATTTATTTCCCATAAGTCACCATCCTTTCATAGTGCTAGTATGGCAGGATAATAAAAAAATATTCGCGGCAGAGCAGATCTGTCGCGAATATTTTTTTACTGTAATTTAATTGTCTGTGAAGTGACATTGCCACCACCGAAAGCAAATGCCTCAGATGCTTCTAGAGTAACATCGGATTTATCATTCAGAGAGAATGCGTAGCAGACGGTTACTGTACTTCCTGGTTCTACTTCGGCAATATAATTGTCAATCGCAGGTTCATCTTCTTTTGGAACAGCCGGTGAAAGCTTTTCTCCGTTCTGTTTTGCAGAAAGCTGAACATCAACTAATGCACTGGATGAGGAACTGCTGTTGTTTGTATAATCACAGTACAATAACAGACAGTCAGAATCATCAATTGCCTGTGTGACCCGAAATTCTTTCAGGCGAAGTGTGAAATGATCATTGTCCATATCAATGCTGGTAGTTTCAGCTGGTGTGACAGTTGCTTCGGTACCTGCGTTTTCTGAATTGTTCATTTCAGCCAGGGATTGATTGATCTCGTCCTGAACGTTTGTGAAGTTTGCAGACATAACTTTTACGGTTTCGGCATCCAGAGAAACGATTTTCCATTGTCCATCTGCTTCTATTAACGGATAAGTGATGTCGATGGAGGTGAATTTATCTTCTACGCTGCCTGACTTTTCCTCCAGAAGTGCAGCAAGCTTCTGCTGTGTCTCTTCTTCGGTCAGGGTTGTGCCGGAAAATGCTGTGGAAACAATCTGTTTCAGAAACTCTGTGATGGTTTCTTTGTAAATATCTGCGCCATCAATGTAATTGATGTGAACAGTTACAGATGCAGTGCCGTTCTGAATATGAAAATTGGTTTTGCCAATTTTGTAGGTCATCTTCTCATTGATCTTCTTGAAAAATGAGGAGTAAGCATCACTGGTGATATCTGCATTGTCAAGAGCAGACATATCATTGCTCTGCAGAAGGTTTTTCATTCCGTCAAAGTTCATGGCACGCATGTTTTCCAGAAAATCTTCTGTTGCGGAAATTGGTTTCTGGCGTTGCATAAAATAAAATCCAGTGCCACCGGCGACAGCAAGAATGAGGATGATCAGAAAAATGATCCACCCTTTTTTCTTCTTTTTCTTACGTCTTGGAGCAGCGGATTGTTCTTCATATACTTCCTGATTATTAGTATCCATACTTCCTCCTTATGAAGTTGCCTGGTTACGCTTGAAATTGTAACCGTATTGTTGCGAAATAAACGCATGCTTATCATTAACACTTTTATTATAGCAGAATGCGACGTTACTTGACAAGGTTATTTACGGACTCTAAAATGAGCTTATAATGAGATGCTAAAAAGAAGCAAAAACAAAAGAGAAACGACTGTAGTTCAGGAGGGGAGAGCGAAAGTCGGATGGAGGGAAAAATATGGCGATAAAATATGAAGGAAGTTTTCTTTCAGAGGCAGATACACTTGAGATTTCGGTACTTTGCCTGATGCCGGAACCAGGGATAAAACCACGGGCAATCGTTCAGCTGGTGCATGGAATGAGTGAACATAAAGAACGGTATATCCCATTTATGGAATATCTGACAGACAAAGGTTATATAACAGTGATTCATGATCACAGAGGACATGGGAAAAGCGTTTCGGATAAAAAAGATCTGGGATATATGTATGGAGGCGGAGCAGATGCAATGCTGAAAGATATCCTGACGGTAAATGCAGAAATCAGACGCCATTTTCCAGAATTGCCGCTGATTTTGTTCGGGCACAGCATGGGGTCACTTGCAGTAAGAGCATTTGCTGCAAAACATGACGACTGTATGAATATGCTGATCGTCTGTGGTTCACCAAGTGAAAATAAAGCAAGACCTCTTGGAAAAGCAATTGCGAAGGTACAGGGAAAACTACTGGGATCACATCATAAGAGCAAACTACTGGAAACCATGTCTTTTGGAACTTATGCATTGAAATTTAAGGATGAAAAAAACAAAAATGCCTGGATATGTTCTGATCCGGCAGTTTATGAGGCTTATACAAAGTCTGATCTGTGTGGATTTACTTTTACAGATGATGCATACATAGCGCTGTTTGATCTGATGAAAAAAGCATATGATGTACATAGATGGACGTGTACCAGACCAAAGATGCCTGTATTGTTTATCAGTGGGGCAGAAGATCCTTGTCTTGGAAATGTACGGAAATTTGCAGGAGCGGTCCATGCCATGCGAAGAGCCGGTTATCTTGACGTGAAGGGAAAATTATATCCGGGAATGCGCCATGAAATTCTGAATGAAAAAGGAAAAGAAAAAGTCTGGCACGATGTATTTGTATATATGAAGAAAAAGGGATTTTAAAAATGTATCAAATCTGATATAATCTTTTTTGTGAAAAATTACCAGATTTGGAGGAGATAAAATGAGAGCAAGCGGCATTTTGATGGGGATATCCAGTATTCCGTCAAAGTATGGAATCGGATGTTTTTCAAAGGAAGCCTATGATTTTGTAGATCAGCTTGAAAAAGCAGGACAGCAGTACTGGCAGATACTTCCACTGGGACCGACAGGATATGGAGATTCTCCGTATCAGTCTGTTTCTACATTTGCAGGGAATCCATATTTTATTGATTTGGAGGAACTGATCAAAAAAGAACTCCTGACCAAAGAAGAATGTGAGGCCTGTGACTGGGGTGGCAGTGAATCTTATGTTGATTATGAAAAAATATATTTTTCCAGATATAAACTGCTCCGCAAAGCATATGAAAAGGCAGATCTGAAGACGGACCCGGATTATGTGGAATTTTTGAAAGAAGAAAAAGACTGGCTGCAGGATTATTGTCTGTTTATGGCAATCAAGAATGAGCAGAAAGGAATCTGCTGGATTGACTGGCCGGAAGAATTAAAGGACCGTCATTCAAAGGCAGTAAAAGAGGCAGAAAAAGAGCTGGCAGAAGAAATAGAATTTTATCGTTTCCAGCAATACTGTTTTACCACACAGTGGAGAAAACTGAAAGCATATGCAAATAAGAAGGGTATCAGTATCATTGGTGATGTGCCAATCTATGTGGCGCTGGACAGTTCTGATGCATGGGCAAATCCGGAAATGCTGCAGTTTGACGAAGATTATGATCCGAAGGCAGTTGCAGGATGTCCGCCAGATGCTTTTTCAGCAACCGGACAGCTGTGGGGAAATCCATTGTATGACTGGAAGGCACTTAAGAAAGACGGTTATGGCTGGTGGGTGCAGCGAATGACACACTGCCTGGAACTTTATGATGTAGTCAGAATCGATCATTTCCGCGGATTTGACGAGTATTATGCTATTCCGTATGGGGACAAGACTGCTGAGAGAGGAAAATGGGAAAAGGGTCCGGGAATGGATCTGTTCCATACACTTGATAAAAAAATCAAAGACCTCCGAGTGATTGCAGAAGATCTTGGCTTCCTGACAGAGAGTGTTCTGGAAATGCTGAAAGAGAGCGGATATCCGGGAATGAAAGTGCTTCAGTTTGCGTTTGATGGAAGTGAAGATAGCAGCTATCTTCCATATAAATATGATCATAACTGTGTAGTTTATACTGGAACACATGATAATGAGACTACAAAAGGATGGTTGGAAAATCTGCAGGGACATGATCTGAAATTTGTCAGAGAATATATCAACTGTTATGAACAGCCGGTCAATGACTGTGTATGGGCACTGATACGTACAGCACTTTCAAGTGTAGCCGATCTTGCGGTTATTCCGATTCAGGATTATCTGTGCCTTGGAAATGAAGCACGTATGAATGCTCCGTCTACATTGGGGGATAACTGGAAATGGCGGCTTACTGCAAATCAGATTTCGGAAACAACGTTGTATCATATGAGAGAAGTGACCAGGATTTATGGACGTCTCGCAAAAGCATCTGAAGAAAAGGAAACTGATGAAATTGCGAACGCAGAGGAAGAACGGCAGGATAATGACCAAAATTCTAAAATAGTTGAATAAATGCGTGAGAGGAGAGGCAGGATGGAAGAACAGAATAAGAATCCTGAAGAGAAGGAGAATGAAGTGCAGACTTCACAGGAAAATACCCCGCAGAATGCGACACCAACCAGAAGCTATGTGCTGATGATTCTGGCAGGATGTTATCTTTTGTATACAGGGTATAGATTGTGCAAAAATGTCATTGATGGAGTTGACGGCGGCAGCTGGGGCTTTTTTGCGGCAGGAATTGGTTTTCTGATCGTAGGAGCGGTAATGCTTTTTATTGGTGGTAAGAATTTTATCAAACGAGATAAAGAAAAACGAGCGATGGAAGAAGCTGCCATGGTGGAAGAAAAAGCGGCAGAGCCGGAGAAAACGACAGAGAAAAAAACGATGAGTATTGCGGAACGTGCGAGACTGGCTTCAAGTCTGGATGACGCAGAAGAAGTTGAAGAAACAAAAGATTCAGATGATGTCGAGCCGACAGAAAAAACAGAAGAATAAGTCCCGGAAAAGCGGGTAATATAAGGAAAGCGTCGTAGAGGATTATCTACGGCGCTTTTTGCGTGATTTTTTCTTTTTTCTGGATGAACCGGAAGGATTATGTAAGGTGGACCAGCAAAACATCTGAACAAGGATAATACCGATCAATGCTCCGGAACTGTCGATACAGACATCCCTTACAGAGGGACCACGTCCGGCGACAAAAGACTGATGATATTCGTCCAACCCTGCGAAGCCTGCACAGAAAATGCCGGCAAGCAGAAACAGCCAGAAACCTCTTACACGATAGACGTAAAGCGGGAAAGAAACAGCCACGGCGAGAAGAAAATACTCAGTCATATGGGCTGCCTTTCGTACATAAAACTGAATGGAGTTTGCTTCATAATTTAATTCGTCGTATCCCTTGCCTTCATGCAGGAGTTCACTTTTGGTTTCTATGATTTTGTAACTGACCTTGTAACTTAATTCCCCGGACACCTCCCCGGTCTGGGCTGAAAATGAAAAAATCAGATACATCATAAGTAAAGCTGGTATAAAGGATAAGGGTTTTAATAAAGTAATCAATATTTTCATGGCATTAAATATAGCAAAGGGGGAAAAGATTGTCAACTGAGAGGAAGGTATGTTATACTTATATCAATTATGAACCTGCATCAAAAGTGATTAAAGAACAGGTAGGAGACAGGAATTAATCTAAGGGATAAGAGAGGAACAAAAAAGATGAGTTTAGCAGATGTTACGTTTATTAATATGTGCAGAGATGTCATAGAAAATGGAACCAGTACAGAAGGAGAAAAGGTACGTCCAGTCTGGGAAGACGGTACATCGGCCTATACGATCAAGAGATTTGGAGTAGTGAATCGCTATGATCTGCGCAAAGAATTTCCGGCCCTGACACTTCGAAGAACTGCGCTAAAAAGTGCTATGGATGAGATACTCTGGATCTGGCAGAAAAAATCAAATAACATCAAAGATCTTCACAGTCATATCTGGGACAGTTGGGCAGATGAGAATGGCTCCATTGGTAAGGCATATGGTTATCAGCTGGGGGTGAAACATCAGTACAAAGAAGGGATGATGGATCAGGTAGACCGTGTATTATATGATTTGAAAAATAATCCCTACAGCCGTCGCATCATGACGAATATTTATGTACACCAGGATCTGCATGAGATGAATCTGTATCCATGCGCATATTCCATGACGTTTAATGTGACGAAGGAACCGGGGAAAGACAAGCTTACTTTGAATGCAATCCTGAATCAGCGTTCACAGGATATTCTGGCTGCAAATAACTGGAACGTCTGCCAGTATTCAATCCTTCTGATGATGATCGCACAGGTATGTGACATGGAAGCAGGTGAACTTGTACATGTGATTGCAGACTGCCATATTTATGATCGTCACGTACCGGTTATCAAAGAATTGATCAGCCGTACTCCGTATCCGGCACCAACTGTGAAACTGAATCCGGAGATTAAAGATTTTTATGATTTTACAACGGATGATCTGATAGTAGAAAATTATCAGACATGGCCGCAGATCAAAAATATTCCGATCGCAATCTGACGTGTTTGAAAATAAATATATTGCAGTAGAGAAGAGGGTAATGAAGTATGAATATTATAGTAGCAGTAGATAAGAACTGGGCAATCGGTAAAGATAACAAGCTTCTTGTAAGTATTCCGGCAGATATGAAGATGTTTCGCCAGGAAACAACTGGAAAAGTTGTTGTTATGGGACGTAAGACACTGGAAAGTTTTCCAAATGGGCTGCCTCTTAAGAACAGAACAAATATTGTCCTGACAGGAAACAAAGATTATAACGTCAAGGATGCGATCATTGTCCACACTGTAGAAGAACTTCTGGAAGAAATAAAAAAATATCCGTCAGAGGAAGTATACTGTATTGGTGGAGACAGTGTATACAAACAGCTGTTGCCTTACTGTGATACAGCACATGTGACAAAAATTGATTTTGCATATGAGGCAGACAGCTATTTCCCAAATCTGGATGAAATGCCGGAGTGGAAAGTAACTGCGGAGAGCGATGAGCAGACATATTTTGATCTGGAGTATTCTTTTATGAAATATGAAAGGATAAAATAAATATTTTCTCTGCAAATTTTGCATTGAAGTCACCGCGATAAAGTGCTAAAATGGATGAAAAGAGTTACTGAAAAGGGTAACTGGAAAAGAAATCCATATGACTGGAGGAAGATATATTATGGAAAAAAAGAACATTGACTGGGGCAGCATCGGATTCGGTTATATTCCGACAGATTATCGTTATGTTGCCAATTTCAAAGATGGTAAATGGGATGAAGGACAGCTGACTACAGACCCGAATGTTACACTGAATGAATGTGCCTGTGTATTCCAGTATGCACAGACTGTATTTGAAGGAATGAAAGCTTATACAACAGAAGACGGACATATTGTTACTTTCCGCCCGGATCTCAATGCTGAGCGTCTTGCAAATTCTGCAAGAAGACTGGAAATGCCGGCATTCCCGGAAGACCGTTTCGTAGAGGCTGTTGTACAGACGATCAAGGCAAATGAAGCATATGTACCACCATATGGCTCTGGTGCAACTCTGTATGTACGTCCGTATATGTTTGGAAGTAACCCTGTTATCGGTGTTAAACCGGCTGACGAGTACCAGTTCCGTATTCTGACTACACCGGTTGGACCGTACTTCAAAGGTGGCGCAAAACCGATTACGATCCGTGTCACAGACTTTGACCGTGCTGCACCGCATGGAACAGGACACATCAAAGCTGGTCTGAACTATGCAATGAGCCTCCATGCAATCATGGATGCACATCGTCAGGGATATGATGAAAACATGTATCTGGATTCTGCTACAAGAACAAAAGTAGAAGAAACAGGTGGAGCAAATTTCATCTTTGTTACAAAAGACAATACCGTTGTAACACCGAAGTCCAACAGTATCCTTCCTTCTATCACACGTCGTTCTCTGATCTATGTTGCAGAGCATTATCTTGGACTGAAGGTTGAAGAGCGTGAAGTATATCTGGATGAAGTAAAAGACTTTGCAGAATGTGGCCTTTGCGGAACAGCTGCAGTTATTTCTCCTGTTGGAAAGATCGTAGACCATGGCAAAGAAATCTGCTTCCCAAGTGGAATGGAAGAAATGGGACCGACAACAAAGAAACTTTACGAGACACTTACCGGCATCCAGATGGGACGCATCGAAGCTCCGGAAGGCTGGATCAAAGTTATCGAATAAAACTTATTGTATTATATATAAGACAAGGTACAGGCAGATGTCCTGTGCCTTGTTTTTTTGTCTGTATTTCGTTATAATAAGAGATAGTTTACAGGAGGACGGAATGGACAAAAAATCTTACGATAACGGAATGGATTTCAGCTTTGTGGAGCAAAAAGTCCGCGAAGTGCAGACAACAATAGAAAATGCTGTAAAAACAAGCAATTATCAGGAACTGAATCAGTCCATCACGAAGATGGTTAATAATACACTGAAACAATATCAGAAAGAGCATCCTACGACGGTTCAGAAAAAAACTGAGCACAAAGTTATGAATCAGAAAATACAGGAAACTCATCCGGAACTGTACGGAAATACCGGAGGCGAAAAGGTAAAAGATATTCTGCTGATCGTATTCGGTGGGCTTCTTTCCGGAAGTATGGCAATAGGACTTCTGACAGTGCAGATTCTTCAGGCTGTAATAGGTCACGACGGTATCACTTCGACTGCAGTGACGTTGATTGGTACACTGGCAGGCGTGGGGATGATCTATGGAGGTTGTACAGGACTTGGCAGATTGAAACGCTTCAAGAAATATGTACAGGCACTTGGAGACAGAACGTATTGTGATTTTGAACGTCTGGCAGGGGCTGTGGGCCGCAGTGTGAAATTTGTAAAAAAAGATATCAGATTTATGATACAGAAAGGCTGGTTTTTGGAAGGACAGACAGATCAGAAGGAAACATGCCTGATCACGAGCACAGAAACATATCGACAGTATACAGAGACACAGAAGGCACTGGAGCAGCGAAACGAAGAAGAATGCAGAAAACGCCAGCAGGAAACAGAGCAGCAGAAACAGATCCGTCCGGAAGTACAGGAAGTTCTGGATAAAGGTGAAGCATATATTCAAAAAATCCATGCAAGTAATGATGCAATCCCGGGAGAAGAAATCTCGGCTAAAATTGCCCGCATGGAACAGATTGTAGAACAGATTTTTCAGAGGGCAGAGGAGCATCCGGAAATTATCCCGGACCTTAAAAAAATGATGGATTATTATCTACCTATGACAGTGAAACTTCTGGATGCTTATGAAGAAATGGACAGACAGCTAATTCAGGGAGAGACGATCCGCTCATCCAAAAAAGAAATTGAAGATACGCTGGATACTTTAAATGAAGCATTTGCAAAGCTCCTGGATTCAGTTTTTCAGGATACCGCGTGGGATGTTTCCAGTGATATATCTGTGCTTCATACGATGCTTGCACAGGAAGGACTGACTGGAAATGATTTCAGTAAGAAGCAATTATAAAAAAACGAGTATAAAATACATTTGCCACAGAACACGATAAGGAGAACGATATGGGTGATGAAATGAAACAGGCAGAAACAGGGATGCCGTCACTTACACTGGAACCAGATTTTGCACCGGAAGTGAAGAAGGAGCCGGAAGTGCAGGTACAGGGACAACTGATGGAAGTTGCACCGGAAATGGATCCGGTCCAGCAGAAGATGGCACAGACAGTACTGACACCGGAAGAACAGAAGATGGTGGACGATTTTGCATCTAAGATTGATGTGGAGAATCTGACACAGGTCATGCAGTATGGCGCTGGGACACAGAAAAAGATGGCCGATTTTTCAGATGAGGCATTGAAAAACGTAAGAGCACAGGATCTTGGCGAAGTCGGAGAACTTCTTTCAGGAGTTGTTGGAGAACTGAAGGGATTTGATGCCGAAGAGGAAAAAGGTTTTCTGGGATTTTTCAAAAAACAGGCAAATAAAGTAGAAAATTTGAAAAACAGATATGACAAGGCTGAAGTAAATGTAGAAAAGATTGCAGATGCGCTGGAAAAGCATCAGGTTCGTCTGCTCAAGGATTCTGCGATGATGGACAAAATGTATGAACAGAATCTCCTGTATTTCAAAGAGCTTTCCATGTACATTCAGGCTGGTAAACAGAGTCTTGCACAGACAAGGAACGGCAAACTGCAGGATCTGGAAGAAAAGGCGAAAATGACCGGACTTCCGGAGGACGCACAGGCGGCTAAGGATCTGGACAGTAAATGTGCCCGTTTTGAGAAAAAACTTCATGACCTGGAACTTACCAGAATGATCTCACTGCAGACAGCACCACAGATCCGCCTTGTCCAGAACAATGATACGATGATGGCAGAAAAGATTCAGACTACACTGGTCAATACGATTCCACTCTGGAAAAGCCAGATGGTACTGGCGCTTGGCATTGCACATTCAACAGAGGCAGCGCAGGCACAGAGTCAGGTATCGGATCTTACAAATGAACTCCTTCGAAAAAATGCAGAGAAACTGCATATGGCATCGGTAGAGACAGCAAAAGAATCAGAACGTGGTATTGTGGATATGGAAACGCTTCAGAAAACCAATGCAGATCTGATTCAGACGCTGGATGATGTAATGAAGATTCAGAAAGAGGGCAGAGAAAAACGCCAGGCAGCGGAAGCAGAAATGGTCAGAATGGAAAATGACCTGAAGGCTAAACTGTTGGAAATTCAGCACTGAAATACAAGAGGGGCTGTTTGGAAATAACAGCTCCGCTTTTTCGTCAAAAAGGAGAGAAGAGCATGTATCGTGATCACACAAAAGTTGTACAGATAGGAAACAAAAAGATTGGTGGAGGTAATCCAATTCTGATTCAGTCTATGACGAATACTAAGACAGAAGACGTGGAGGCAACTGTCCGCCAGATTCTGGAGCTGGAAGCAGCCGGATGTGATATTATCCGTTGTGCAGTGCCGACTATGGAAGCAGCGCAGGCGCTGAAAGAAATCAAAAAGCAGATCCACATTCCATTGGTAGCAGATATTCACTTTGATTATCGACTGGCGATTGCCGCAATGGAAAACGGTGCAGATAAAATTCGTATCAATCCTGGAAATATTGGAAGTACTGACCGTATTCAGGCGGTTGTGGATGTTGCAAAAGAGCGAAATATTCCAATCCGTGTAGGGGTCAACAGCGGGTCTCTGGAAAAAGAACTGGTAGAAAAATACCATGGTGTAACGGCGGAAGGACTGGTGGAGAGCGCACTGGATAAAGTACGTATCATTGAAGAGATGGGGTATGACAATCTTGTGATCAGTATCAAGTCTTCGGATGTTATGATGTGTGCCAAAGCACATGAGCTGATTGCAGAAAAAACAGATCATCCGCTTCATGTTGGTATTACAGAAGCGGGAACTCTGTATTCCGGAAATATCAAATCTGCCGTAGGACTTGGAATCATTCTTTCACAGGGAATCGGAGATACGATCCGTGTCTCTCTGACAGGTGCGCCTTTGGAAGAAATAAAATCAGCCAAACGGATCCTTAAGACACTGGGGTTGCGTAAAGGTGGTGTAGAAGTTGTTTCTTGTCCGACATGTGGACGTACACGTATTGATTTGATCGGGCTTGCAAATAAAGTAGAAGCAATGGTACAGGATATCCCATTGGATATTAAAGTTGCTGTTATGGGATGCGTGGTAAATGGACCTGGTGAAGCAAAGGAAGCAGATATTGGGATTGCCGGAGGGGTTGGTGTCGGTCTGCTGATCAAAAAAGGTGAGATCGTGAAGAAAGTACCGGAAGACCAGCTTCTGGATACTTTAAGAGAGGAACTGCTTCACTGGGAAGGATAAGAGAGGCATAGAGCGTGGAGAAAGAATTTTTCGATGTATTTCCCAATTTGAAAGTAAAAGACCAGCTGCATGAATGGCTGGAGATGGTAACTGTATCAAAAGTTTCCTGCAATCCGGCGAAGACGAGACTGTGGGTTTATATTCATAGTGAACGCTGGATCCACAAGAAATATATTATGGCACTGGAAGATCAGATTGAGAGACAGTGCTTTTCAGGTCTTGAAATACAGGTAACAGTGATTGAACGTTTTCATCTTTCCAGACAGTATTCCCCGGCCAATTTTCTGGAAGTTTATCGTTCCAGTATGGAAGTGGAACTGAAGAACTTCAATATGCTTGAATACAATCTTTTTAAGCGTGCGCAGATTGCTTTTCCATCGGATGAGCAGATGGATCTGACTTTACCTGATTCTGTGATATCTAGAGAAAAAAGCGGGATTCTGGTGGAATATCTGGAAAAAGTTTTTTGTGAACGATGTGGAATGAATCTCAAGATCAACCTGCAGTTCGTAGAGACAGAAGAGAGCAAATATCGCAAAAATGCAGCGCTGCAGATCCGGCAGGAGGTGGCGAATGTGCTGAAACATGCCAAACTGACACCGGAGCCGCTGCAGGATGAGAGAGAGGAAGAAACGGCTGCAACGGAAGTAAAGGATGGCAAAAAAGCAGAAGCGAAGACTAATAAAACAGAACAGAAACCAAAAACGTTTGAGAAGAAAAGCCAGCGTGGAGAGTTTCATGGAGGATTCCGCAAAGACAGTAATCCGGATGTGATCTATGGAAGAGATTTTGAGGGAGATACCATTGATCTGGAATCTATTACCGGTGAGATGGGCGAAGTCATCATCCGTGGACAGGTTATGGATGTGGAAGCGCGTGAGATCCGTAATGAAAAAACAATCCTGATATTTCCGGTGACAGATTTCACTGATTCTATTGTGATCAAAATGTTTCTGAGAAATGAACAGGTACCTGAGATTACGGAATCTGTCAAAAAAGGTGCCTTTTTGAAATTTAAAGGAGTAACAACGATTGACCGATTTGACAGTGAGCTGACGATCGGATCAATATCTGGAATTAAGAAAATTGCAGATTTCCGTAGTACCAGAATGGATACCAGTCCGCAGAAGCGCGTGGAACTGCACTGCCATACTAAAATGAGCGATATGGATGGTGTCACGACTGCAAAGGATCTGGTAAAACGGGCTTACGAATGGGGGCACAAGGCAATCGCAATCACAGACCATGGTGTTGTACAGGCTTTCCCAGAGGCAAACCACTGTTTTGACGCATGGGGAGGATGTGTTCCGAAAGATTCAGATTTTAAAGTACTGTATGGTATGGAAGCATATCTTGTTGATGATATGAAAGGCATTGTTACCAACAGCCAGGGACAGTCGATTGATGGTAAATTTGTTGTATTTGATATTGAGACAACAGGATTTTCTCCGCTTACATGTCAGATTATAGAGATTGGTGCTGTAAGAGTCGAAAATGGTGTGATCACAGACCGTTTTTCGACGTTTGTGAATCCAAAGGTACCGATTCCATACAGAATTGAACAGTTGACAAGTATTAATGATTCCATGGTTATGGATGCACCGGATATTCAGACAATACTTCCGCGGTTCCTTGAATTTTGTGCGGGAGCTGTCATGGTGGCTCATAATGCGGACTTTGATATGAGTTTTATTATAGAAAACTGCAAACGACAGGGGCTGCCGCAGGAGTATACATATGTGGATACGGTTGGTATGGCTCGTTTTCTTCTGCCGGCATTGAACCGATTCAAACTGGATACGGTTGCTAAGGCTGTCGGAGTGTCTCTGGACCATCATCACAGAGCAGTGGACGATGCAGCATGTACGGCCGAGATCTTTGTACGTTTTGTGGAAATGTTAAAAGAACGAGACATTTTTGATATGGATACGCTGAACCAGCAGGGAAATGTATCTGTGAATACAATTAAGAAGCTGCCAACGTATCATGCGATCATTTTGGCGAGAAATGAGATCGGACGTGTGAATCTCTATAAACTGGTCAGCCAGTCACATCTGAAATATTACAGACGTCGTCCACGTGTACCGAAGAGCCTTTTTCTTGAACACAGAGAAGGACTTCTGATCGGAAGTGCCTGTGAAGCTGGCGAATTGTATCAGGCACTTCTTAGGAACGCACCGGAACCGGAAATTGCCAGACTGGTTAATTTTTATGATTATCTGGAAATTCAGCCACTTGGAAACAACGCATTTATGATCGCAGATGAAAAAAATGATCGTGTGAAATCCAATGAGGATCTGATTGAACTTAATAAGAAAATCGTAAAACTTGGAGATCAGTTTAAGAAACCGGTTGTTGCCACCTGTGACGTACATTTTATGGATCCACAGGATGAAATCTATCGACGGATCATTATGGCCGGAAATGGATTCTCAGATGCGGATAATCAGGCACCTCTGTATCTGCGCACTACAGAAGAGATGCTGGAAGAATTTTCATATCTGGGAAGTGAAAAAGCAGAAGAAGTGGTTATTACCAATACCAACAAGATTGCAGATATGATTGAGAAGATCTCTCCGATTCATCCGGATAAATTTCCACCGGTTATTGAAAATTCGGATCAAGATCTGAAAGATATCTGTTTTAACCGTGCACATGAGATGTATGGTGAAAATCTTCCAAAGATTGTAGAAGACCGTTTGGATAAGGAACTTCATTCTATTATTTCCAATGGATATGCCGTTATGTATATTATCGCGCAGAAACTGGTATGGAAATCTAATGAAGATGGTTATCTGGTTGGCTCGCGAGGATCAGTAGGTTCTTCACTGGCGGCAACTATGTCTGGTATCACAGAAGTAAATCCACTGCCACCGCATTATCTGTGTCCGGAATGTAAATACAGTGATTTTGATTCGCCGGAAGTCAAGAAATTCGGCGGTATGGCCGGATGCGATATGCCGGATAAAGTATGCCCGAAGTGTGGCACTAAGATGAATAAGGAAGGCTTTGATATTCCTTTTGAAACATTCCTTGGATTCAAAGGAGATAAGGAACCGGATATTGACCTTAACTTTTCTGGTGAGTATCAGGCAAATGCACATCGATATACAGAGGTTATCTTTGGCAAAGGGCAGACCTTTAAGGCCGGAACGATCGGTACACTTGCAGAGAAGACGGCATTTGGTTATGTGAAGAACTATTATGAGGAACGGGGACAGCACAAACGTTATTGTGAGATCAACCGTATTGTGCAGGGATGTACCGGTATCCGGCGAACTACCGGCCAGCATCCGGGTGGAATCATTGTTCTTCCGGTGGGTGTGGAAATTGAAAAATTCACACCGGTACAACATCCGGCAAACGATGAGAACAGTGATATTATCACAACACATTTTGATTATCATTCTATTGATGGAAACCTTTTGAAACTGGATATTCTCGGACACGATGATCCGACAATGATCCGTATGCTGGAGGACCTGACAGGTTTAAGTGCCCGTGATGTTCCTTTGGACAGCAAGGAAGTTATGTCTTTATTTGCAAGTACGGATGCATTGGAAATCAAACCGGAGGATATTGGAGGCTGCAAGCTCGGATGTCTGGGTGTACCGGAGTTTGGTACAGATTTTGCCATGCAGATGCTTATTGATACGAAACCGAAATATTTTTCTGACCTGGTACGTATTGCCGGATTGTCTCATGGTACAGACGTATGGCTGGGAAATGCACAGACATTGATCGAAGAAGGAAAAGCAACGATTTCTACTGCAATCTGTACACGAGATGATATTATGATCTATCTCATCAGCATGGGGGTAGAAAGCAGCCTTGCCTTTACGATCATGGAAGCTGTACGTAAAGGAAAAGGTCTGCGCGAAGAGTGGGAAGCTACCATGCGTGAACACAATGTTCCGGAATGGTATATCTGGTCCTGTAAAAAGATTAAATATATGTTCCCGAAGGCACACGCAGCAGCATACGTTATGATGGCATGGCGTATTGCCTGGTTTAAAGTATTTAAACCCCTTGCATATTATGCGGCATTTTTCAGTATCCGTGCAACGGCTTTTTCATATGAAACGATGTGTATGGGACGTGACAGGTTAGATTTCTATCTTGCAGAACTTCGCAAAAAGGGCGATGCAGCGTCAAAGAAAGAACAGGATACGATCAAAGATATGCGTATTGTACAGGAAATGTATGCACGAGGTCTGGAGTTCATGCCAATCGATCTTTATCGTGCCAAGGCAAATCGTTTTCAGATCATTGACGGCAAACTGATGCCCGCATTGAACTGTATTGACGGAATGGGGGATAAAGCTGCCGAGGCAGTCGTAGATGCTGCCAAACAGGGGAAATTCCTGTCGAAGGATGATTTCAGAGATCGGACAAAGGTCAGCAAGACGGTTATCGATCTGATGGATGACCTGGGAATCTTTGGAGATATTCCACAGTCTAATCAGTTTTCATTGTTTGACGGTGTGATTGCCTGAAGGGATATCATTTATAAAAAATGGGGATTACCGATAGAAAAGCCGGGTATGTTACCATAGCAAAAAGGAGACAATTATGAAAAAAGAGGAGTTAAGGTATTTACAGAGACTTGCGGAACTCTATCCGACGATCGGAAAGGCTTCTACTGAGATCATTAATCTGCAGTCGATTCTGAACCTGCCAAAAGGGACAGAACATTTTATGTCGGATCTGCATGGAGAATATGAGGCTTTTTCGCATGTACTTCGCAATGGTTCCGGTGCTGTACGCAAAAAAATCGATGATGTGTTTGGCCATACACTGAGCAATAATGACAAGAGAGCACTGGCTACACTGATTTATTATCCGAAAGAAAAAATACAGCTGGTCAAAAAGACAGAGGAAGATATGGAGAACTGGTACAAGATTACTTTGTACCGTTTGATCGAGGTCTGCAAGACTACAGCGTCCAAATATACAAGATCCAAGGTGCGGAAGGCATTACCTCCGGATTATGCGTATGTTATTGAAGAATTGATCACAGAAAAGGCGGAAGTGCTCGACAAAGAAGCTTATTATGATTCTATTGTCAATACGATCATTGAAATTGGCCGTGCAGAGAATTTCATCATTGCACTTGCAGAACTGATACAGAGACTGGTTGTAGATCATCTGCATATTCTGGGTGATATTTTTGACAGAGGTCCGGGTCCGCATTTTATCATGGACCGTCTGATGCAGTATCATTCTCTGGATATCCAGTGGGGAAACCATGATGTAGTATGGATGGGTGCTGCAGTTGGGCAGAGAGCCTGTATAGCAACGGTGCTTCGCAACAGTATCCGCTATGGAAATCTGGATATTCTGGAAGATGGATACGGAATTAATATGCTTCCGCTTGCAACATTTGCAATGGAAGTATATAAAGATGATCCGTGTACTGCTTTTGAAATGAAGGGAACATCTAATTATAATGCGCTGGAAAAAGAACTTGGACAGAAGATGCATAAAGCAATTGCAATCATTCAGTTTAAGCTGGAGGGACAGCTGCTTCGAAGACATAAAGAATTTCACATGGAAGACAGATGTCTGCTGCACCGGATCAATCCGGAAAAAGGTACGGTCACACTGGCAGATGGAAAAGAATATCCAATGCTTGATACAGAATTTCCAACGATTGACTGGAAGCATCCGTATGAACTTACTCCGGGAGAACTGGATGTGATGGAACGTCTGGAAACCGCATTCCGAAACTGCGAAAAATTGCAGAATCATATGCGGCTGCTGCTGGACAAAGGTGGACTTTATAAGATATATAATGGAAATCTTCTGTTTCATGGATGTATTCCATTAAATGAAGACGGAAGTCTGAAGGAAATTCAGATTTACGGAAAAACTTATAAGGGACGTGAATTGTATGACGTTCTGGAGGCATATGTGCGGAGAGCATTTTATGCGGTTGACAGAGAAGAACAGCGTAAGGGCAGAGATATTTTGTGGTTTATCTGGGCAAGTCCGTCCTCACCGTTATTTGGCAAGGATAAAATGACTACATTTGAACGATATTTTATTGCAGATAAGGAAACTCACAAAGAAACAAAAGGTGCGTATTATCATCTTCTTGAAAATGAAAAAGTAGTAGATGGAATGATACGGGAATTTGGATTGGATCCGGAAACCGGCCATATCATCAATGGACATGTCCCTGTACATCAGGGGGATGGTGAGAGTCCGGTCAAATGCAATGGAAAAGTAATTGTTATTGATGGAGGATTCTGCAAAGCTTATCAGAAAGTAACAGGAATTGCCGGATATACGCTGATTTACAATTCTTATGGCCTGGTTCTGACGGCACATGAGCCTTTTACATCCAAGGAGCAGGCAATATCTAAAGAAAGTGATATTGTATCCAACAGAGTATCCGTACATTATACATCCAAACGTCGTTTAGTAGGGGATACAGACACAGGAAGAGCTCTGAAAGAACGTATCGGTGAACTGCGACAGTTGCTTGACGCATACAGAAAAGGTATTATTAAAGAGAAAAAATAAAGTACAAAAGCAATAACAGAGGTGAGCGAATGAGAAGAAAAAACAGACTGAAGGTACTGCTGGTGATTTTGGTCTCAATATTTATCATGTTCAGTGCAGCAGCACTTCTTCTGGCAGGATTTCAGAAAAGTGAGAGAGAGGCACAAAAGAAGAAAGAAGCAATGGCAGCGCTGGAAAGTCTGCCGACAGCAGCACCTACGGAAGTTCCTGTGACACCGTCTCCGAGTCCGACACCGAGACCAACAGCGACGCCAACGCCGATACCAAAAGAAAAAGTAAGTTTTAATCCGGATGATTTCTGGAATTACTGGTATAGCACAGATGGACTCGTGACAATTAATATATATAATATCAGTCAGGACAGTGTATCATTCAGCTTCAGCCAGACAGATGCAGGGCAGACACAGTCTGTTTCTGCTGATGTAACTGCGGAAGTGGCCGGAACTGCGGCAGCATTTTCCTTTACAGATACAGCGGGAAATGCAGCTTCAGGAAATCTGACATTTGACAATGGTCAATTATATCTGCGCGCGACGACAGCAGAACCAGTTTCTTCTGTATATCCAAATGTAAGTTGTATTATGAGCAGAACACAGGTACAGCTACAACCGGATCCGACGGTTACACCAACGCCGGCCGAGCAGGCACAGAATACGGCTGAGACAGGAGAATATTTCTTCCCGGAGAGCAGTAATCGTTATCTGACAGATGAGGAGATTTCAGTATATAGTTCAGATCAGCTGGAACTTGCAAAGAATGAAATCTATGCACGCCATGGACGTCAGTTTGTAACAGATTATATTGCGGACTATTTTAACAGTAAATCCTGGTATCAGGGTACGATAGATCCGGACACTTTTGATGCTGAACAGAATTCCATTTTCAATGAATATGAGCTTGCAAATATTTCAAAGATTGCTGAGTGGGAAGAACAGAAAGCGAGTCAGGGAAACTGACTCGCTTTCTGCGTCATTTGATCGGTTCTTTGTTATCGGTTCTTCCAACCAGATAATCAATGGTGGTATCATAATAATCAGCGAGGCGGATCAGCATTTCGATTGGAATATTACGAGATCCTGTTTCATAATGAGAATAAGAACGCTGACTGATATGAAGAATTTCACCAATTTTCTTCTGAGAGAGATCGGAATCTATACGCAGATCCTGAATTCGTTGAAATTTCATTCTTATACCTCCTTTATTTTCTGTAATTATAAAACAGTCCGAAATGTGCTATTGCAATACGGAGCAAAATGGACTATAATAAAAATCATTTCTTTTTTTTATTCCCATAATACAATTATAAATCAAAAAATATAGCAGTGCAGATCGAGGTGCATGTGCATACAGGAGGTTGTTATGTTTGCAAGTGTACTATCAGCAGCGATTTTAGGCATGGATGTTCATCCAATCCAGGTGGAGGCAGACGTCAGTGATGGTCTGCCGACATTTACGATGGTTGGATTTCCTTCGGCGCAGGTAAAGGAAGCACAGGATCGTGTCAGAACGGCATTGAAGAATAACGGTATTGCACTTCCACCGAAGAGAATTACCGTGAATTTTGCTCCGGCTGATATCAAGAAAGAAGGAGCTGGATTTGATCTTCCGTTAGCAGCAGCTGTTTTGGCGGCGTCAGATATTCTGAAATCGGAACAGCTGGATCGTGTGATGATGGCCGGAGAAATAAGCCTTAATGGAGAAATTCATGCAATATCAGGGATTTTGCCTATAATCATCAGGGCGAGGGAGGAAAAGTGCCGGTTTTGTGTTGTTCCATATGAGAATCTCCGGGAAGCGACACTGATACCGGATATGAAGGTGATTGGAGTTCGCAATCTGCAGGAAATGATACGCTATGTGCAAAGTCCGGATTCTTATAGAAAAGAAGTGGGAAAAACAATAGAATCTCCGGGTAAAGAAAAACTGGATTTCAGTGATATTCGAGGACAGGAAAGTCTGAAACGAGCCGTGGAGATTGCAGTCAGCGGTTTTCACAATCTGCTTATGATCGGGCCTCCGGGGGCAGGAAAAACGATGGTTGCGAGAAGAATTCCGGGAATTATGCCGGCACTTACATTTGATGAAGGGCTGGAATTGACAAAAATCTACAGTATTGCCGGATTGCTCTCGAGAGGAGATCCTCTGATCAGAGAAAGACCTTTTCGCAGTCCGCATCATACATGTTCAGCACAGGCTCTGGCTGGTGGTGGCCGAAATCCCAGACCAGGGGAGATCACACTGGCACACAGAGGTGTATTGTTTCTGGATGAGATGCCAGAGTTTTCCAGAAGAAGCCTGGAGATTCTCAGACAGCCACTGGAGGACAAGGTGATACGTATCTCCAGAGTATATGGGACGTATGATTTTCCGGCAGATTTTATGTTGTGTGCGGCAATGAACCCATGTCCCTGTGGTCATTATCCGGATATGAACAGATGTCGGTGTACACCGGCACAGGTAATGCAGTATCTGGGAAGAATAAGTCAGCCGCTTCTGGACAGACTGGATCTTTGTGCTGAAGTGTCCCCGGTAGATTTTGAAGGACTGAGCAGTGGACGAAAAGGGGAGAGTACACAAACGATCAGAGAGCGGGTTATCTGCGCACAGGATATTCAGAGAGAACGATATAAAATAGAAGGAATTCAGTTTAACGGAGAATTAAGTGGTGCTCAGATTGAGAAATATTGCAAGATGGAAAAAGACGCCCAGCAGCTTTTGAAGATGGCATTTCAGAATATGCCGTTCAGTGCCCGTGCCTATCACAGGATTCTAAAGGTGGCACGGACAATCGCAGATATGGAAGCGACAGAAAGTATTCACAGACATCACATAGCAGAAGCGTTATCCTATCGGGCATTTGACAAAAAATACTGGAATTAATCAGGGTATAAAATCTGAACAGGAGTGATAATTTATATGGAAGGAACTCTTAACATCAGAAAAAGTGAAACGGAAATGCCTGTGCGTGAGATCTCGCAAGAAAGTCCGGAATATCCGCAGAAACTTCTGCATTATGAGGGAATGCCAGAGATTTTATATGTCAGGGGAACATTACCGGATTCCCGACGACCGACAGTTGCAATCGTCGGAGCCAGGGCAGCCAGTCCATATGGGCGTATGCAGGCGTTTCGTTATGCCAGAAGACTCAGTGAAGAAGGAGTGCAAATATTAAGTGGGATGGCATATGGGATTGATACAGAGGCACACAGAGGTGCACTGGAAGGAGAAGGAGGCACATGGGCGGTACTTGGAAATGGCGCTGATATCTGTTATCCTTCAGGAAACAGAGCACTTTATCAGAGGATTCTGCGAGAAAAATGTGGTATACTCAGTGAACAGCCGCCGGGAACGCGGGCAAGAAATTATTTTTTTCCGGCAAGAAACAGAATTATCAGCGGACTGGCGGATCTTGTTGTGATCGTTGAAGCAAGAGAAAAAAGTGGTTCGTTGATCACTGCACAGTGGGCACTGGATCAGGGAAAAAGTGTTTTTGCCATACCAGGACCGGTAACAGAGGAACTCAGTATGGGGTGTAATAAGTTGATCTATGACGGAGCAGGTATCGCATATACGCCGGAAATACTGCTTCGGGAACTTGGAATAGATTGTGAAAGAAATGTTAAAGTAAAGACAAAAAATGAGTTAGGACTTGCAACTGATTTAAAATTGGTGTATAGTTGTCTCGATTTGCAACCAAAATCTGTGGAATTTTTAATCCAGAAGACAGGACTTTCGCCGGAAAAAGTCGGCGGTATTCTGCTGGAGTTGAAAATATCGGGGTTAGCCCGGGAAATAGGCAGGCATTATTATGTAAAGACAACATGAGACACGGATCAGCCTCCCGGGAAGTTTAAGAAGTGTTGCTGTAACGGAGTGGACAGTAACGGAGAAGTAGGAGAGATAGCATGGCGAAATATCTGGTGATAGTGGAATCACCTGCAAAAGTAAAAACCATTAAGAAATTTCTTGGGAGTAACTATGATGTACAGGCATCAAACGGACATGTGCGTGACTTCCCGAAGAGTCAGTTTGGCATTGATGTAGAGAATGATTTTGAACCAAAATATATTACGATCAGAGGAAAGGGAGAATTGCTTGCGAATCTTCGCAAAGCGGCCAAGAAAGCAGATAAGATATATCTTGCAACTGACCCTGACCGTGAGGGAGAGGCAATCTCCTGGCACCTGATGCAGGCGCTAAAAGAAGATCCGTCTAAGATGCGCAGAATTTCTTTTAACGAAATTACAAAGACTGCTGTAAAGAATTCCATTAAACAGCCGCGGGATCTGGATATGAATCTGGTAGATGCACAGCAGGCACGAAGAATGCTTGACCGTATGGTAGGATATACGATCAGTCCGCTCCTTTGGGTAAAAGTGAAAAGAGGTTTGAGTGCAGGACGAGTACAGTCTGTAGCACTGCGTATTATCTGTGACAGAGAAGATGAAATCAATTCTTTTATTCCGGAAGAATACTGGAGTCTTGAAGGTGAGTTTCGTGTAAAAGGAGAGAAGAAACCTCTTCAGGCAAAATTCTATGGCACGGATAAGAAGCTTCCAATCCATAATAAGGCCGAGATGGATGAACTTCTTGGAAAACTGGAAAATGCAGAGTATGAAATTACAGAGGTAAAAAAAGGCGAGCGTATCAAGAATGCACCTCTACCGTTTACAACCAGTACTTTGCAGCAGGAGGCAGCCAAAACACTGAATTTTTCTACACAGAAAACAATGCGTCTTGCCCAGCAGTTATATGAAGGTATTGATATTAAGGGAAGCGGCACGGTTGGTCTGATCAGTTATCTGCGTACGGATTCTACTCGAATCTCACAGGAAGCAGATGAAGCAGCGAGAACCTATATTGGTGAACAGTATGGGGAAAACTATGTTTCTACAAGTGGAAAGATGGTAAAAAAAGACCAGAAGATTCAGGATGCGCATGAAGCAATCCGCCCGACTGATATTACCAGAACACCAGTCATGGTCAAAGAATCTCTTTCCAGAGATCAGTTCCGTCTGTATCAGCTGATCTGGAAACGCTTTACAGCAAGCCGTATGTCTGCAGCAAAATATGAAACAACATCAGTAAAAATCAGTGCAGGAGAGTATACTTTTACGGTTGCTGCCTCCAAGATCATATTTGACGGATTTATGTCTGTGTACATGCAGGAAGAAGATAATCAGAAAGGAAATGTACTCAGTCAGAGTCTTGAGAAGGGAATGAAGCTGCAGCTTACTGAACTGAAACCGGAACAGCATTTCACACAGCCACCGGCACATTATACAGAAGCATCTCTTGTAAAGGCACTGGAAGAACAGGGAATTGGACGTCCGAGTACTTATGCTCCGACGATCACTACGATCATCAGCCGCCGTTATGTATCTAAAGAACAGAAAAATCTTTATGTGACAGAGCTTGGAGAAGTTGTTAATAATATTATGAAACAGGCATTTCCAAGCATTGTAGATGTTCGTTTTACTGCAATGATGGAAGGTCTTCTGGACTGTGTTGAAGAAGGGACTGTGCAGTGGAAAACGGTTGTCAGAAACTTTTATCCTGATCTTAAGAGAGATGTGGATGCTGCTGAGGAAGAACTGGAAAAAGTTGAAATTCAGGATGAAGTTACAGATGAAATCTGTGATGTCTGTGGACGTAATATGGTCATCAAATATGGACCACACGGAAGATTCCTTGCATGTCCTGGATTTCCGGAATGCAGAAATACCAAACCGTATTATGAAAAAATTGGTGTGATATGTCCGAAATGTGGCAAGGACGTTGTGTTGAAGAAAACCCAGAAGGGTCGTAAATATTATGGTTGTATCGACAACCCGGAATGTGATTTTATGTCATGGCAGAAGCCATCAGCAAAAAAATGCCCGGTTTGTGGAAGCTATATGGTCGAAAAAGGAAACAAGATTGTCTGCAGTGAGACAACTTGCGGTTATGTAGAGCAGAAGTCTAAAGAAGATTAAATATATAAATTTTCTGAAAATGCGGACAAAATCGAAAAAAATATAAAAATATCTTGTATTTTCGTTGCAAAACGTGTACTATTATACCATAAGATTGAAAACATCGAAAAAACAGGAGAAGGAGGCCGTAATGAGCGTTCAGTTGTTGGATAAAACCAGAAAAATCAATAAACTTTTGCACAACAGCAGTTCCAGTAAAGTTGTATTTAATGATATCTGTCAGGTGCTGATGGACACATTAAGTTCCAATATCCTGGTACTGAGCAAAAAGGGTAAAGTACTTGGAATCAGTTTATGTCCGGGCGTTGAAGAGATTACCGAGCTGATTGAAGACAACGTGGGTGGACATGTAGATTCTCTGTTAAATGAGCGTTTCCTTGGCGTTTTGTCTACAAAGGAAAATGTGAATCTTCAGACACTTGGATTTGAACATGTAAACAGCAACTGTCAGGGTATCATCAATCCAATCGATATTGCCGGCGAGAGACTGGGGACTGTTTTTATGTATCGTAACGATAAACCGTATGATATTGAGGACATTATCGTCAGTGAATATGGCACAACAGTGGTTGGTCTGGAAATGATGAGGGCGGTCCATGAAGAAAATGCAGAAGAGGATCGTAAACAACAGGTTGTAAAATCTGCATTCAATACACTGTCCTTCTCAGAACTGGAAGCTATCATTCATATATTTGATGAACTTGATGGAGAAGAGGGTATTCTGGTGGCAAGCAAGATTGCAGACCGTGTAGGAATCACCAGATCTGTTATTGTAAATGCACTTCGCAAATTTGAAAGTGCCGGGGTCATCGAATCTCGTTCCTCAGGTATGAAGGGAACCTATATCAAAGTACTTAACGAAGTAATATTTGATGAGCTTGAAGAAATTAAGGCTCAGAGAAGCAAAAAATCATAAGAACAGCAGAAGCTGTTTATAAAGAGAGGTCTTTTCCTGTGAGGGAAAGGGCCTTTTTCTTTATGTAAAATACTTAAAAAACAGAAAATGAGAAAACCAGAGAAAATAAGAGAAAATAAGAGATAAGTAAAAAAATAATACTGATTTACAGCTGTGAAAAGAGTTGCAGAAAATCATGATTTTAAATAATATAGGGACAGTGATTAGCACTCAAATGAAATGAGTGCTAGTAATTTAAAGAAAGGCAACAATAAAGGAGGAAATAGATCATGAAATTAGTACCTTTAGGCGACAGAGTTGTATTAAAACAGTTAGAAGCAGAAGAAACAACAAAATCCGGTATTGTACTTCCGGGTCAGGCACAGGAAAAACCACAGCAGGCAGAGGTTATTGCTGTAGGACCTGGCGGAGTTGTAGATGGTAAAGAAGTTAAGATGGAAGTTGCTACAGGTAATAAAGTTATTTATTCCAAATATGCAGGAACAGAAGTAAAACTTGACGGTGAAGAATATATTATCGTAAAACAGAGTGATATTCTCGCAATCGTTGAATAATCGTAACAGAATAAAAAACGTTACAGATCGTTAATCATTTCAGGAGGACAGTCATCATGGCAAAAGAAATTAAATTTGGCGCAGAAGCAAGAGCTGCACTTGAAACTGGTGTAAACAAACTTGCAGATACAGTAAGAGTAACAATCGGACCAAAAGGAAGAAACGTTGTACTTGACAAACAGTTTGGTGCTCCGCTTATTACAAACGACGGTGTTACTATTGCAAAAGAAATTGAACTGGAAGACAGATTCGAAAACATGGGTGCTCAGCTGATCAAAGAAGTTGCATCCAAGACAAATGATGTAGCTGGTGATGGTACTACTACAGCAACTGTTCTGGCACAGGCAATGGTTCATGAAGGAATGAAAAACCTGGCAGCAGGTGCAAACCCGATTATCCTGAGAAAAGGTATGAGAAAAGCTACAGATGCAGCTGTAGATGCTATCAAAGAAATGAGCCAGAAAATCAGTGGCAAAGCACAGATCGCAAATGTTGCATCTATTTCTGCAAGCGATGAAGAAGTAGGACAGCTGGTTGCTGATGCAATGGAAAAAGTTTCCAACGATGGTGTTATCACAGTAGAAGAATCCAAAACAATGCATACAGAACTTGACCTGGTAGAAGGTATGCAGTTTGACCGTGGATATATTTCTGCATATATGTCTACAGATATGGAAAAAATGGAAGCAAATCTTGAAGATCCATATATCCTGATCACAGACAAGAAGATCAGCAATATTCAGGAAGTTCTTCCGTTACTGGAGCAGGTTGTTCAGGCTGGAGCAAAACTTCTGATTATCGCAGAAGATGTAGAAGGTGAAGCACTGACAACTCTGATCGTAAATAAATTAAGAGGAACATTCCAGGTAGTTGCTGTTAAAGCTCCTGGATATGGTGACAGAAGAAAAGAAATGCTGCAGGATATCGCTATTCTGACAGGTGGACAGGTGATTTCCGAAGAACTTGGTCTTGATCTTAAAGAAACCACAATGGCTCAGCTTGGACGTGCAAAATCTGTCAAAGTTGCAAAAGAGAATACAGTTATCGTAGATGGCCTCGGCGATAAGAAAGAAATCGCTGACCGTGTTGCTCAGATCCGTAAACAGATTGCTGAGACAAAATCTGAATTTGATAAAGAAAAATTACAGGAAAGACTTGCAAAACTGGCTGGTGGCGTAGCTGTTATCCGTGTTGGTGCTGCAACTGAAACTGAAATGAAAGAAGCAAAACTTCGTCTGGAGGATGCTCTTGCAGCTACAAGAGCAGCAGTAGAAGAAGGAATCATTGCAGGTGGCGGATCTGCATATATTCATGCATCCAAGAAGGTTGCAGAACTGGTTGCAACTCTGGAAGGCGACGAAAAGACAGGTGCAAACGTTATCCTCAAAGCTCTGGAAGCTCCGCTGTTCCATATTTCTGCAAACGCTGGTCTGGAAGGCTCTGTTATTATCAACAAAGTAAGAGAATCCGAGCCAGGCGTTGGATTTGATGCTCTGAACGAGAAATATGTAGACATGGTAGGCGCTGGAATCCTTGATCCGGTTAAAGTTACAAGAAGTGCTCTGCAGAATGCAACAAGTGTTGCCTCTACACTTCTGACTACAGAGTCTGTAGTTGCTACAATCAAAGAAGATGCTCCGGCTATGCCGGCGGGTGCTCCAGGAATGGGCGGCATGATGTAAAATAAATTTACGCAAATTAAGGGATTGGCGTCATAGACGCTGATCCCTTTTTGTGATAAAATTTAATAAATATTAAATATTAAGGAGAACATACATATGAGCGATCTTTATTCAGAATTACTGGTTAAGAAAGAACCGACAGCAAAAGATTCCATAGTCAAATATGGAATGATCGTGCTGACAGTTCTGGCAGTGGGCGCAGGCCTTTTTATCAGTCCGATTCTTCTTCTTGCTGCAGTTGCGTTAGGTGTTGCATCTTATTTTGTGATTCCGCGGACGGATCTGGAGTATGAGTACCTTTTTGTAAATGGAGAATTTGACATTGATATGGTCATGGCAAAATCCAAACGGAAAAAAGTTATGTCCATGAACTTGAGTGAGGCAGATTTGGTCGCCCCTCTTGATTCACACAGAATGGATTATTACAATGGCAACAGCCGATTGAAAACACTGGATTATTCTTCCGGAAATCAGCAGCACAGACGATTTGCCGTTATTATTAAAAGCAGTGGAGAAAACTGTAAGATTATTATCGAACCGGATGAACAGATGGCACAGGCTATCAAAAATTCAGCCCCAAGCAAAGTTTTTTTGGATTGACACTGTAAGTTATTTTTGTTACACTTTGAATCAAAATCAAACTAACATAAATACAAGGGAGGAAATGCAATGGGTACTATCATTGGTGAAGGCATTACATTTGATGACGTTCTGTTAGTTCCGGCATATTCAAAAGTAATTCCGAATCAGGTAGATGTTACAACGCACTTAACGAAAAAAATCAAGCTGAACATTCCTATGATGAGCGCAGGAATGGACACCGTTACTGAGCACAGAATGGCAATTGCCATGGCGAGACAGGGTGGTATTGGAATCATTCATAAGAATATGTCCATTGAAGCACAGGCTGAGGAAGTAGATAAAGTAAAACGTTCTGAGAACGGTGTTATTACAGATCCATTCTTTTTATCCGCAGACCATACACTGGAAGATGCCAATAATCTGATGGCAAAATTCCGTATCTCTGGTGTTCCGATTACAGAAGGTAAGAAACTTGTTGGTATCATTACCAACCGTGACCTGAAGTTTGAAACTGATTTTACAAAGAAAATCAGAGAATGCATGACTTCTGAGGGACTGATCACAGCCAAAGAAGGAATCACACTTGAAGAGGCAAAGAAGATTCTTGCCAAATCCCGCAAAGAGAAATTACCCATTGTAGATGATGATTTTAATTTAAAAGGTCTGATCACAATCAAAGATATTGAGAAACAGATCAAATATCCTCTGGCAGCCAAAGATGCACAGGGGCGTCTTCTCTGTGGTGCTGCAGTAGGTATCACAGCAAATGTTCTTGCGCGTGTTGAAGCACTTGTAAAAGCAAATGTTGATGTCATTGTTATTGATTCAGCGCATGGACATTCAGAGAACATTCTTCGTGCAGTACGTCAGATCAAAGACGCATATCCGGATCTGCAGGTTATCGCAGGTAATGTTGCAACAGGAGCTGCTACAAAGGCGTTGATTGATGCTGGTGTTGATGCAGTTAAGGTTGGTATCGGACCAGGATCTATTTGTACAACACGTGTTGTAGCTGGTATTGGTGTTCCACAGATCACTGCTGTTATGGATTGTTATGAAGTAGCAAACCGTTACGGAATTCCGATTATTGCAGATGGCGGTATCAAATATTCCGGAGATATTACCAAGGCCATTGCTGCCGGTGCAAATGTCTGCATGATGGGAAGCATCTTCGCCGGATGTGATGAAAGCCCGGGAACATTTGAACTGTATCAGGGACGTAAATACAAAGTATACCGTGGCATGGGATCCATCGCAGCTATGGAGAATGGAAGCAAAGACCGTTACTTCCAGCAGGATGCGAAGAAACTTGTTCCGGAAGGTGTTGAAGGACGTGTTGCTTACAAAGGACATGTAGAAGACACTGTATTCCAGTTGATGGGCGGTCTTCGTTCCGGTATGGGATATTGTGGTGCAGAAACAATTGAGAAACTTAAGACAACAGGACGATTCATTAAAATTTCTGCTGCTTCTCTGAAAGAGTCTCATCCACATGATATTCATATTACAAAAGAAGCACCAAACTACAGCGTAGATGACAAATAACGTTGCTGTGAATAGTTAGCGAATAATCATTGTATTAATTTTGGTGCTTGCTAAAACAAAAGATTTAGTATATTATAATTTTAACAGCTGCATGACTGGCGGAAGTAGAATTAACTACAGGGAGTGCAGTAAGTGAACGTGCCGACCGCCTGGGCAGCCTGGAAACAGACTACCCAGGCGGTTTATTGTTATCAAAAAGGAGAATGATCATGGAAAAAATTTCACTGGAAAATGAACTGAAAAACAATTCTTATCCGGGTAGAGGAATCATCATTGGACGCTCAGCAGACGGAAGCAAAGCAGTTACAGCTTACTTTATTATGGGAAGAAGCGAAAACAGCAGAAACCGTGTGTTTGTAACAGAAGGTGAAGGAATCCGTACACAGGCATTTGATCCTTCTAAACTGACTGATCCTAGTCTGATCATTTATGCGCCGGTACGTGTTCTTGGAAATAAAACAATCGTTACCAATGGTGATCAGACTGATACTATTTACGAAGGACTGGATAAACAGATGACATTTGAACAGTCCTTAAGATCTCGCGAATTTGAGCCGGATGGTCCGAACTATACACCTCGTATTTCAGGTGTTATGCATATTGAGAACGGAAATTACAGTTATGCAATGTCTATTCTCAAGAGTGACAATGGTAATCCGGATTCCTGTCTGAGATACACCTATGCTTACGAAAAAGCAGTAGCAGGAGAGGGACGTTTCATTCATACCTATAAATGCGATGGTAATCCGTTACCAAGCTTTGAGGGTGAACCAAAGCTGGTCGATATCCCGGATGATATGGATGCATTCACAGAACTTCTCTGGAACAGTTTGAATGCAGATAACAAGGTTTCTTTGTTTGTACGCTATATTGATATTGCAACAGGAACATATAATACAAAAATTGTAAATAAAAATCAGTAAGGAGAGTATAGAGATGAAAGAATTACAGTTAAAATACGGATGTAACCCGAATCAGAAACCTTCCAGAATCTATATGGAAGAAGGACAGGATCTTCCAATCAAAGTACTTTCCGGTAAACCGGGCTATATCAATTTTCTGGATGCATTTAACGGCTGGCAGCTGGTTCGTGATCTTAAGAAAGCAACAGGACTTCCGGCAGCAACTTCTTTCAAACATGTTTCTCCTGCAGGAGCTGCAGTAGGACTTCCTCTTACAGAGACACTGGCAAAGATCTATTGGGTAGATGACATGAACTGGAAAGAATTTTCCCCACTGGCATGCGCATATGCGAGAGCCCGAGGAGCAGACAGAATGTCTTCTTTTGGCGATTTTATTTCTCTTTCAGATGTATGTGACAAAGATACTGCGATGCTGATTAAAAGGGAAGTATCAGATGGTGTGATCGCACCTGGATATACAGATGAGGCACTGGAGATTCTGAAACGGAAGAAAAAAGGAAATTATAATGTGATTGAAATTGATCCGGATTATGTACCGGCTCCGCTGGAACACAAGCAGGTATTTGGTGTGACATTTGAACAGGGACGCCAGGAACTTGCAATTGATGATGCATTAATTTCCAATATCGTGACAGAAAACAAAGAGCTTACAGAAGAAGCAAAGAGAGATCTGAAGGTATCTTTGATCATTCTGAAATATACACAATCCAATTCGGTATGCTTTGTTAAAGATGGTCAGGCCATTGGTGTTGGAGCAGGACAGCAGTCGCGTGTACATTGTACAAGACTTGCCGGACAGAAAGCAGACAACTGGTTTTTACGTCAGAGCCCGAAGGTATTGAATCTTCCGTTTAAAGATACGATCAGCCGTGCTGAGAGAGATAATGCAATCGATGTCTACATCGGAGAAGAGTACATGGATGTATTGGCTGACGGTGCATGGGAAAATGTATTTACAGAGAAACCGGAAGTATTCACAAGAGAAGAGAAGCGAGCATGGCTGGATCAGCTTACAGATGTTACACTTGGTTCGGATGCATTCTTCCCGTTCAGTGACAATATTGAGAGAGCACATAAGAGCGGCGTGAAGTTTATTGCTCAGCCAGGTGGTTCCGTGCGAGACGATGCGGTAATCGAAACCTGTAATAAATATGGAATGGCGATGGCATTTACCGGAATTCGTTTATTCCATCATTGATTATGATGAGTGAATATTGATGGGAAACAGTATTATGGCGCTTATAGTTCTGTTAAGCGTATAAAAGCAAAATAAAAGAATAAATTATCAGACCAAATAGAAAAGGAAATGCTTCGGATATATCATTGAAAGTCCGAAGCATTTCTTTGTGTTATGAAAAAATAGCAATAAAAAACCGGACATAGCAGTCCGGAAAATAAAAAGAGCGATAGACGGGGCTCGAACCCGCGGTCTCGACCTTGGCAAGGTCGCGCGTTACCAACTACGCCACTATCGCAAATGTCTTGTGAAGAAGTGCGTTCCTCATCGACAAGACATATAATACCAGATATAATTGTAGTTGTCAAATGTTTTTTTGAAAAAATTTGAAAAATTTATAAAAAACAGTTTGTACGAATCAAGTGATTTAGGAATGATAGTAACGAAGTACATGTTCCGGATAATACTGATCTCCATAGTCCCATGGACCGGCCGTGTCGTATAAAGGATCTTCTTTGGAACGCTCGGTTTCTCCGCTTGCTATTTCGGCAAAAGCTTTTGAACTCTCTTCAGACCAGGAGGTGATGCCATTTTTTTCCAGATAGTTAAAATAGACATCTGCTCCAAAATTATATCCCTGAAGAGCAAGTTTGATGTTGGCAATATCATTTGGGCCTGTAACACCTGCTCTGGTCATAGAATATTTCAGTTCCTGAATTCCGCAGGCAATAGAATAATCTACATCTGTGATGCCGTTTGGAGTCGGAGGATATTGTGTGTTATATGCACCTTCAGAGGACTGCATAACGTCTGTTCCCTGACCGGAGCTTTCCTGCATCATAAGAGCCAGAATAAGATCTACATATGCAGACATATCGTATTTTGCAGCAACTTGTTCTACATCGCTTCGATAAGATTCGCAGGCAGAGTTGATCATATGAGTCTGCCTGGAAGTACGGAGTGGTCGTAAAATAAGAAAGGACAGAGACAGGATTATGATCAGAAACAGTATGAGGCAGAGAAACTGTTTTTGTCGGCGAATCTGATGCTGGCGTTTTATGAGACGCGCTTTTTTGGTAAGGTGCACGCTGTTTGGGTGTTTTTTATGTTTGATCTTTTGTGTTTTCTTCATAGGTATTATTGTAATCGGAAAAGCAGCTTTTGAAAAGAAAGGAATTCTAAGGATTTTCTTAAAATTTCGTGAAAAAACTGTGTAAATTTGAAATCATGCGTTTCATGTGCTAAAATAAGCCAGAGTAAGAGATGGGGAAACGTAAAGTTATAGAGATGAGGTGAAAACCTGTGAAAAAAAGGGTATGTGCAGTTTTACTGGGGACTGCTTTGACATGTCATGTACCGCTGGTGTATGGTGCGGTACAGGACTATCAGGCAGTTACAGAGGCTGATAGGGAAGAAAATAAAGTTTTTCAGGCATTTTCGACGGAGGATGGAAGTGGCAATTCAGTTAATGTTGCAGCTATACAGGATATCTTATATGTTGCAGCCAAAAATGCCGGGATTTATTCAAAACCAGGCGAATACGCCGAAAAACTGGGAGACGTTTCATTGGGCGATACATTGGAGAGAAGTGCAGTCTGTGATAATGGATGGAGCAAAGTATCCTGTGAAGTGAATGGAAGCAAAGTTATTGGATACATTAAGAATCAGATGCTCAGTGATACAGATCAGATTCAGCCTGCTGATAAAGAGGTTGAAGTAAAAAGTGATGCTACGGTACTGGATTATCCAAGCAGGAAAGATGGGGAAGAAGTAGGGGAAGTTCTTCAGCTGGATGAAGTGAAGCAGACGGGAACAGTTAATGGAGTATGGAGCCGGATTACTTATCAGAATAATGATGGAACAGAGGCAGAAGGTTATATTCCAACAAGCTGTCTGGACCTTCCGGATGCGGCGACAGAAGAAGCAGATACAATTGATAAGGACAAAGATGCGGGAACACTCCATGAAGGCAGTGGAGAGGGCGTATTTGCAGATGCACTGGAGGATGTGGACCCAGGTGTTTCAGTAGAAAACGGAGTTCAGATCGGAACACCGGTTGCGGCATCTTCAGACGCAAATCTGCAGGATCTTGGCGTATTTAAGATTACACATTACTGCCCATGCAGTATCTGTTGCGGACCATATTCCAATGGAATTACATCGACCGGCGTAACGGCAACTACCAATCATACGATTGCAGTAGATCCATCTGTGATTCCATATGGAAGCAAAGTAGTGATCAACGGACAGGTCTATGTTGCAGAAGACTGTGGTGGTGCAATCAAGAAAAATCGCATCGATATTTATGTTGCAACGCATGCTGAGGGCGAGGCAAAAGGTACATATGATACAGAAGTATATTTGATAAAATAAACAAAAGGCAGGAACCTGAAAATTCAGGATATCCTGCCTTTAAGCATCTGGTGATCAGTAAAGGTAAAATCATTTATCTTGCCATGGCGTAAATTTTTTCCATGTCTTTCATGTTTAACTGCTTGAAAACGCCAATGGTACGTGTATCTTCAAAACTGCATTTGAAAGCAAGTTCATGAATCTGTTCGTCGGTCAGATCCAGACCTAGTTCATGAAGGTTGGTCGGCATATGGATTGAACGGAAAAAGTCTTCCATTGCTTCAATCCCGGCGAGTGCTGTGTTTTCATAATCAGCAAAACATGGGATATCGAAGATGTTGGTGGCAAATTGTGCGAAACGCTCCGGGTTGGCATCATAAACATAACGTGCCCAGCTTCCCCAGAGTGCAGCAAGACCAGCACCGTGAGTAACATCGTAAAGTCCGCCAAGTTCGTGTTCAAGCTGATGACAGGCCCAGTCACCACCACCAGTTCCACAGCCGGTCAGTCCGTTATGAGAAAGACTTCCTGCCCACATGATCTCTGCTCTTGCATTGTAGTTACCAGGTTCGTTCAGCAGGATTCGTGCATTGTAAATAACGGTCTGCATCAGGGATTCACTGATACTGTCAGTAATCTCCATGGTTTCGATGTTGACAAAATAACGTTCCATGGTATGCAGAAGAATATCTACACAGCCGCTTTCGGTCTGATATTCTGGCAGAGTGTAGGTGAGTCGCGGGTTCATCAGAGTGAATTTCGGGCGACAGAGGTCACTGCGGGTGCTTCCACGTTTTAACCAACCATCTTCATTTGTAATGACACAGGAACCGCTCATTTCGCTTCCAGAAGCGGCAATCGTAGGGATAGCACCGATTGGAAGACAGGCGTTTGGAATCTCTGTTTTGAGAAAAAAATTCCAGACATCGGTCCATGGATTGGCAACACCATAGCCAATGGCTTTTGCAGAATCAATAACACTTCCACCACCGACAGCCAGGATGAAATCCACTGATTCTTTCTGACAGAGTGAGATACCTTCGCGTACCTTGGAGAGACGTGGGTTTGGGACAACTCCGCCCAAAGTAACAAAGTCGATTCCTGCTTCAGCGAGACAATTACTGATTTCGTGAATCAGGCCGGATTTTACAGCACTTTCGCTGCCATAATGAATCAGTATTTTGTGGCAGTTATAATCTTTTAATAATTCGCCTACTTTTAGATGTGTATCTTTTCCAAAAATCACCTTTGTAGGTGTGTAATATTCAAAACTTCTCATGATGATTAAACTCCTTGTTTATGATCAAGCATAATATAGTAAAAATATATCATAATTGTAACAAAAATTACAGAAAAAACAGTAAAAAAATTAAGAAAACAGCAAAAACTATGTATCAAAAAAGTTATACAAGACAAATTCTCTTGAGAAAATAACAATAGTCCAGTATAATAGAAAGAAAAAATGGAAGAATAAAAGCTGAAATTTTTAAAAGAATGGTGTATATTATAAAGCAATGGGAAATTCAGGTGATAAAATGGAAAACATAATTATTATTGGAGCAGGTCCGGCAGGCATATCTGCGGCACTGTATGCTGTCAGAGGTAATTTGAACCCACTGTTGATCAACAATGGTATCGGAGCACTGGCAAAAGCAGAAAAAATAGAAAACTATTACGGCCTGGAACGACCACTCTCAGGAGAAGAACTTTATGAGAGAGGCGTTACACAGGCAAAGGCTCTGGGCGTTCGCATAATTGATGCACAGGTGCTTGGAATTAATGGATTTGATACATTTACAGTCCAGACGACTGCTGGAAGCTTTGATACAGTAAGTGTGATTCTGGCAACAGGTGGAAAGCGGTCTGCACCGAATATTCCGGGAATTCGGGAATTTGAAGGCAAGGGTGTCAGTTACTGCGCGGTCTGTGATGCGTTTTTCTACAGAAACCGTGACGTGGCGGTAATTGGAAATAGTGATTTTGCACTTCATGAGGCGGAAGAACTGCGAAATGTAACTCCATCAGTGACAATATATACAAATGGCAGAGAACCGGAGTTTTCAAGAGAACACCCGATTGCAGTGAACACAATGAAAATTCAGGCAATCGAGGGAGGAAATACCGTTTCGGGTATTCGGATGGAACATGATGTTGTTTCAGCGGAAAATGAAGACAGGGAATCATTTTATCCGGCAGACGGGGTGTTTGTGGCCCTGGGGACTGCTGGCAGTACTGAGATTGCACGTCAGATGGGCGCGGAACTGACAGATAAAGGAAATGTCAGAGTCAATTCTGAGATGGAGACAACGATTCCGGGGCTGTTTGCGGCCGGGGACTGTACAGGAGGACTTTTGCAGGTATCCAAGGCTGTCTATGAGGGAAGCATGGCGGGAATCAATGCCGGTAAATATGTTCGTCAGAGAAAAAAGGCAGCAGACTGAAAAATAACAAAATGGATAAAATATCAAAATAAAAATACTGAATAACAGTATATACAGAAAAGGAGAATTAGTATGGCAAAAACAATTACATCACAAAATTTTGAAGAAGAAGTTTTAAAATCAGAAAAACCAATCCTGCTTGATTTCTGGGCAACCTGGTGCGGACCTTGCATGCGTCAGGGCCCAATCGTGGAAGCACTGGCAGAAGAAGGTTATAATGTAGGCAAAATCGATGTGGACCAGGAAATGGGGCTTGCACAGCAGTTTAAGGTTATGAGCATTCCGACTCTTTTGATCTTTAAAGGCGGACAGGAAGTGCATCGTCTGGTTGGACTGACATCCAAAGAAGACCTTAAGAAACTTCTGGATGAATAATAGCAGGAAAGGTTTAGTATATTCATGAAAATCTTACTTGCAGCATGCAATGCAAAATATATTCATTCAAATCTGGCAGTGTATGATCTGAAAGCATATTCATCTGATTATGATGAACATGTGCTTCTTAGGGAGTATACGATCAATCAGCCAAAGGATGAGATACTGAAAGATATTTACAGCAGTGGAGCAGACGTTGTCTGCTTTTCCTGCTATATCTGGAATATTTCTTTTGTGCGGGAACTGATTCGTGATCTTGTTAAGGTACTTCCAAAAACAGCTTTCTGGGCAGGTGGCCCGGAGGTTTCTTATGATGCTGAAAAATTCCTGACAGAAATGCCGGAGATGACCGGAGTTATGGTGGGAGAAGGCGAAAAGACATTTCATGATCTTCTGGAACTTTACATAGATGGAAAGGGAAGCCTTGAAGAAATTTCAGGAATTGCGTACAGAAGTGGTGATAAGATCATTCATAACGGCTGGCGGGAACTGATGGATTTAAGTACAATTCCATTTGTTTATGAGCATCTGGAGGAATTTGAGAACAGAATCATTTATTATGAGAGCAGCAGGGGCTGCCCGTTTTCCTGTAGCTACTGTTTGTCTTCCATAGATAAGAAACTTCGTTTCCGGGATTTGGAACTGGTCAAAAAAGAATTGCAGTTTTTCCTGGATCACAGAGTTCCACAGGTGAAATTTGTGGACCGTACTTTTAACTGTAAACATGAACATGCTATGACAATCTGGAAATATATTCTGGAACATGATAATGGTGTGACAAACTTTCACTTTGAAATTTCCGCGGATCTCCTTCGAGAAGAAGAGATGGAACTGATGTCACAGATGCGTCCTGGACTGATTCAACTGGAAATCGGTGTGCAGTCAACGAATCCGGAGACGATTCGGGCTATTCATCGACATATGGATCTGAAAAAACTGGAATATTGTGTAAACAGAGTTCACAGTTTCCGAAATATCCATCAGCACCTGGATCTGATCGCCGGGCTTCCGTATGAGGATTATAATACCTTTCATCAATCATTTAATGATGTATACCAGATGAAACCTGATCAGCTTCAGCTTGGATTCCTGAAAGTTCTGAAAGGCTCGCTGATGCAGAAAGAAGCCGAAGGCTACGGAATCGTTTATAAAGAAAAAGAACCATATGAAGTGCTTTCCACGAACTGGCTTACCTATGGAGAAGTTCTAAAATTAAAAATGGTGGAAAGTATGGTAGAAGTGTATTATAATAGTGGTCAGTTTTGGCATACACTGGAATATTTGGTGCCGCTTGAAAAGGATGCTTTTACTTTTTACGAGAAACTGGGTTCCTATTATGAGAAAAAAGGTTACAGTGAGATCTCGCATTCCAGGATGCGGCGTTATGAGATACTTTTGGAATATCTGAAAGAAGAAACAGATGTTCCGACAGAAGTAGCTGCACAGAAAATGTTGTATGATCTTTACCTGAGAGAAAAACTTAAGAAGCGTCCTGCATTTGCTCCGGATCAGAAACAGTATGAGACAGCAGTATGGAACTACCGGAAGAATAACCAGGTTTCCAAAACAGCACATATTGAAGTGTTTGAGAATGGAACGGTGATTCTGTTTGATTATGAGAAACGTGATCCATTGTCGAATAATGCACATACAGAGATCATTCAATTATAAATGATGGAGTTAAAAGTTGATTATATAATACGAGAGGTGACGGTGAAGATGGGAATGTTTGATCCGAAAAAAAGAAAAATCATTACAGCAGTGATCGCAGTGATTCTGGTTCTTGCGATGGTTGTTCCAAGTGTTCTTTCTATTTTATTATAAAAGAAGAACTGGAAATTAGAACACTGGAGGAAGAGTATGAAACTAGGACAGCAGGCGTTAGAAGCACTGCAGGCGGAAATTACAGGAAGAATATGTCCGGGAGATGACCTGGTGGTGGCAGGAGAGACAGGTATATCAGGTACGTTGGAACTGATCAACCGGGAGTGGGATAAGCTCAGAACATATTTTTCAGAAAGTTTTCTCCGTATGGGAGCGGAGACACTGAAAAAATGTATGATTTCAGAAGAAGATGTATTTTGGAAAGAAGCTGAGTTTTCTGGATTGTATTTTACAGAGAACGGTGGAATTTTAAGTGGTTTGTGGAAAATGGCAGAAGCTTCCGGAGTTGGTATGGATGTAGATCTTCGCAGAATTCCGATCCGGCAGGAGACGGTAGAAGTCTGCGAACGGCTGGATGTGGATCCGTATAAACTGGAGGCGAAGGGATCTGTGCTGATTGGCACTGCACAGGGAGATGCACTGGTGCGGGAATTAGAGGCACATGGAATCCATGCAGCTGTGATTGGATATGCAGACAGTGGAAATGACCGTCTGCTTCACAGTGGAGAAATTACCAGATATCTGGAACGTCCGAGACTCCATTTGACGGAAATTATACCTGGAAAGGACAGAAAAGATGGCAAAGCTTAATATTGTACTGCTGGAACCTGAAATTCCGGCAAATACAGGAAATATAGGAAGAACATGTGTTGCAACAGATACGAAACTACATCTGATCGAGCCTCTGGGATTCAGTCTCAGTGAGAAGGCACTCAAAAGAGCTGGTATGGATTACTGGAAAGATCTGGACGTAACGACATATCTGGACTACGAAGATTTTGTGGAAAAGAATCCAAATGCGAAAATTTATTATGCAACAACTAAGGCGTTGAAGACTTATACAGATGTGCAGTACGAGGAAGACTGCTATATTATGTTTGGCAAGGAAAGTGCCGGAATCCCGGAAGAGATCCTGATGGAACATAAAGACAACTGCGTACGAATCCCAATGATCAATGAGATCCGTTCACTGAATCTGAGTAATTCAGTGGCAATCGTGCTTTATGAGGCACTGCGTCAGAATCATTTTGATCATATGCAGCTTCAGGGACAGCTTCATAACCATATGTGGGAATAAGGAAAAATATAAACGATAAAAGGCAAAGTGGAGGAATTCTCTACTTTGCCTTTTCCAATGTGAAAATAAATTCTGTTCCAACACCCTCTGTACTGATCACATTGATGTGCTGCCCATGTGCATGAATGATCTCTTTGACGATTGCCAGACCAAGGCCGGTTCCTTTTTGATCCTTGCCTCTGGATCGGTCAATCTTATAAAATCGTTCCCAGATCTTCTGGAGACTTGCCTTTGGAATTCCAATGCCATGATCTTTGACAGAAACAAAGATCTTGCCATTTTTTTCGGTAGTCTCAAGTGTGATCGTGGAATTGTCCGGACTGAATTTGATCGCATTGCTCAAAAGGTTATACAGTACCTGTTGAATCTGCTCCATATCTGCCTGCACCATCAGTTCCTTTCCGGATAAGATCAGTTCCAGAAGAATATTGCGACTGGTACAGGAGCCTTCAAAGGATGCAGCTGTTGCTTTGATCACACTGTTGATATCAAATGGCTGGATATGAAGCATGCGTTTCTGGATATCCAGTTCATTCAGGGTCAGAAGTCCGCGGGTAAGTTTTTCCAGACGTTCTGCTTCATATGAAATGATCTTTAGATATTTTTCCTGCATTTCCACTGGAATCGTTCCGTCGATCATCGCTTCCACGTAACCTTTGATCGAAGTAAGTGGTGAACGGAAATCATGTGAAATATTGGAAATAAACTGTCGTTGGTATTCACCGTTACGATTTAGTTTATCAGCCATATAATTCAGATTCTTGGCAAGATATCCCAGCTCATTTTCTGAATTGACAGGAATCTGGTAGGAGAGATTTCCGTTTGCAAATTCTGAAGCTCCCTTTGTGATTTCCTGAAATGGACTGTGTATACAGCGGATATACCAGAGAAACAGCAAAGCTGCGCCAAGATAAGTGAGAATATACAAAATCTGAATAATCCAGAGCAGAGTACTGCGATTCTGATACAAGTCACTCATCAGATAATGAACGGCAACGTATCCCCGCGTTGTCATGTCCTCGGTAATTGGTGCAATCGTGCTGAGACGTGTTTCGGGGAAATATCCGCAGAAATCACCAATCTGATAATAATTGCTACCCCAGGATGCTGGATTGAAGCCTTCTAAGTCAATTGGATTATCCGGTGAGATATCTTTGCGTGTACTGAGGATGATCTGTCCGTTGCTGTTGATGATCCAGATAATCGTATCAGGGTAGTTTGCAGCAAGGGAAAGATTATTCCGAATCTCATCCATATTAGAAGAAGTGATGTTGTGACTTACCAGATCATTTTCAGCAATGCGGTGAGCTGTCTGGTACATATCTGCACTTATGGATTTTTCCAGACGTTTTTCTAACATGTGAGAACCGACATATGTTACCAGTAAAAAGCCAAGGACACCAAGCAGTATATATGCGGTAAAAAACACCGTTGTCAGTTTCTTTTTCATTTGTTTTTGACCTCAAACTTGTATCCGATACCCCAGACAGTAGAAAGACTCCACTGAGGATGGTCCTTGATCTTTTCGCGAAGTCTTTTAATGTGGACATCTACGGTACGAGTGTCACCGATATATTCATATCCCCATATATGATCCAGCAACTGTTCGCGGGTAAATACCTGATTTGGAGATGCTGCCAGAAAATAGAGAAGCTCCAGTTCTTTTGGCGGCATATCAATCTGTTTTCCCATATATGTGACAGAATAATTTGTCAGATTGATCGTCAGATCCGGAAAGCTGACACATTTTTCATCCGGATTGCCGGCAGGCTGACGTACTTTGAATCGACGCAGGACTGCACGCACACGGGCAACCAGTTCTTTGGTATCAAATGGTTTGATAATATAGTCATCTGCTCCCAGTTCAAGACCAAGTACTTTGTCGAAGGTTTCGCCTTTGGCAGAAAGCATGATGATCGGCACATCAGATGAGTGACGGATTTCACGGCAGACCTGATAGCCGTCAATGCCAGGAAGCATCAGATCTAGGAGAATCAGATCTGGCTGAAAAGAAGCAAAGTCTTTCAGAGCCTGTTCGCCGTCATTTACAATTCTGGTTTCAAAACATTCTTTTGTAAGATATAAAGAAATCAGTTCAGCAATGTTGTTGTCGTCATCTACGATTAAGATTTTCTGTTTTGCTACCATGGTATTCGCCTTTCACTTATTTTTTGAATTCTACAATTGTTACACCTGCATCTCCCTCGCCGAATTCGCCGAGACGATAAGAGGCTACATGTTTCTGGCGCTTCAGGTAATTGTGAACACCTTTGCGGAGTGCACCGGTTCCCTTGCCGTGAACGATTCGTACAGTCTTTAGATGTGCAATATAAGCATCATCCAGGTATTTGTCCAGTTCTGCAACTGCTTCATCGACTGTTTTACCAAGAAGATTAATTTCCGTAGAGACACTGGCTGATTTGGACATACGGATTTTTCCGGCCCCGGTCTTGGAAAGAGACGGAGTGGTGATCACTGGTTCATCAATCAGCTCCAGATCAGAAATATGGACTTTGGAACGAATGATTCCCATCTGAACAAACAGATAACCTTTAGAATCCGGGCGGGTACTTACTGTACCTTTGAGATTCATGCTGAGAACACGGACAGTATCGCCCAGGTGGATATCTTTTGCTGTGAGCACTTTCTTTGGTTTCTTTTTGGGGGTTGGCTGAGCCATTTTCTGTTCTGCTTTGTTGAGACGTTGGCGAAGCTGCTGACGTTCACGTTCAACAGCGGCGGTGTCTACATATTCATTATGGAATTTATGGAAAAGCTTCATAGTCTGGTCAGCGTAATCCTTAGCATCCTGAAGAACTTTATGTGCCTCTTCGTTTGCCTGACGGATGATACGCTCTTTCTGAACATCCAGTTTTTCCTGTTTGTTTTCCAGCTGTTTTTTGAGTGTTTCAATTTCCAACTTGTACTGTGCAATCTCTGTGCGCTCGTTCTCGATCGTGATACGACTTTCTTCCAGTGAGGTCAGTACGTCTTCAAAAGATTCATCTTGTTCATTGATCTGTTCGCGTGCCTTTTCAATGATGGATTCAGGGATTCCAAGTTTGGAAGAAATTGCAAATGCATTACTTTTTCCAGGAATACCGATCAGCAGGCGATAAGTCGGGCTCAATGTTTCAACATCAAATTCGCAGCAGGCATTTTCAACACCGGAAACGGAAAGGGCAAAAACTTTCAGTTCACTGTAGTGAGTAGTTGCCATGGTGCGGATTCCACGTTCATGCAGATAAGAGAGAATTGAGATGGCCAGTGCAGCACCCTCCGTCGGGTCAGTTCCGGAGCAGAGCTCGTCAAACAGAACCAGGGAATGACGGTCTGCTTTTCCCAGAAAAGAGACGATATTTGTCATGTGGGAAGAAAAGGTACTTAATGACTGTTCAATACTCTGCTCATCACCGATGTCGGCATAAACTTCGTGGAAGAGAGCAAGTTCACTGCGGTCCAGAGTTGGTATGTGAAGACCGGATTGTCCCATGAGAGTGAGCAGACCGACTGTCTTCAGGGAAACAGTCTTACCGCCGGTATTTGGACCGGTGATAACAAGCAGATCAAATTCATCACCCAGACGGATATCGATTGGAACGACTTTCTTCTTGTTGATCAGAGGATGACGAGCTTTTTTGAGGTTGATGCGTCCTTCGTCATTAAAGACAGGTTCGCTTGCATTCATTTCCATGGCAAGCGCTGCTCTTGCAAAAATAAAGTCCAGCTGAACCATCAGTTCAAGATTGAGTGAAATTGCTTCCTGTTCAGCAGCAATCTGTTGGCTGAGATCAGCCAGAATCACTTCGATTTCTTTCTGTTCCTGAAGTTCCAGTTCGCGCATGTCATTGTTTAATTTGACTACGGACATTGGTTCGATAAAAAGTGTTGAGCCGGTAGAAGACTGATCGTGGATCATACCAGGAACCTGCCCTTTGTATTCGGCTTTGACAGGAATACAATATCTGCCATTTCGCATAGTGATGACAGAGTCCTGTAAATAGGTGCGGGCACTGCCGTTTACCAGTCCGGCAAGCTGTGTATGGATACGATCGTTGGTGATCTTCATGTTTCTGCGGATCTGGCGGAGAGCAGGGCTTGCATCGTCGCTGATTTCCTCCTCGGAGAGAATGCATCTGCGGATTTCTGTGGACAAAGGTGTGAGTGGAGAAAGTCCATCGAACATGCTGTCCAGAGAGTCACCAGGAAGATCGTTACGTTCTTTACGAGAGTAAGCTTTGACTCTGGAAGTGTTTTCAAGAAGTCCGCAGACTGCCAGAATTTCCTGAATGCTAAGAGCACTGCCAATTTCCAGACGTTTCAGAGAACCACGGATATCTTTGACATTTCCAAAAGAAATGGATCCTTTTTGGAATAGTCTTGTCAAAGCATCTTTTGTCTGTACCTGCATCAGGCGGATCGTTTCCAGATCTGTAGATGGTTCCAGGTTTTTACAGAGCTGTTTTCCCATATAAGAAGATGCTTTTTCTGTAAGTTTTTCTATGATTTTTGGATATTCCAATGCATTTAATGCTTTTTGATTCATAATAACTCCTCGTTGCTTAAATTGGCTTAGTTTACCAGTCTCTATTCTACATGATTTTGACAGGAATGAAAAGAAAAATGTGAAATTTTGTTCATAAAAACTTCATAAAATTTTGCTAAAATATAATCCGAATTATCAGGTTGGGATTTATAGGAGAATTCTTATGGTAAAACGAAATGACAAAGAGCCATCTTCGGAGAATTACCCTTTCATAAAGGAAACGATAAAAGAGCGTCCATCGGACAGGCGAATGTTGATGCATAAGTTCCTGACAGCAGCAGTATGTGGAGTGATTTTTGGTGGCTGTGCGGCAGGTACTGCAGCGCTGATTTTGCCAGAAGTGGCACAGTCTTTGAGAAAACATTCGGAACAGTACACAGATGTTACATTGGCACCATCTGTTACAGCCACTCCATGTGTGGATGAAGCTGAGGATGAAAACACTTCAACAGCACTGGAAAATACTAAATCTTCAACAGAGATAGATGTAGAGGATGCAAAGTCGGGTACATGGACTGAACAGGTGAGAAAAGTATCTGAGACACCGCGTAGAGCACTTGTGCGAATAGCAGCACTCGGTACAGATTCAGATCTACTGGATGATTCGTTCTTGAAATATGGAGAAGAAGAAGGTTTTGTTTTCCTGAAAAATACGGAAGCTTTTTATATCATGACATATTCCGACAGAATGGATGATGCAGGAAATTTCCAGGTGACATTTTCAAATGGAGATATGGCAGATGCACAGCTGTGTAAGAAAGATGTCCGGACGGGCTTTTATGTATTCCGCGTTCCATTCACAGAGTTAAATGATTCTACAAAAGATGAGATCTCTGAGGCTGTACTTGCCACGGAAGATAACATGGAGCAAATGGATGATGTTATTGCAATCGGTAGTCCAACTGGGGATTATGACTCACTGGTCAGTGGCATGGTTACTTCTGTAACGGGCAGCATGAAAATTGCGGATGAAGAATATGGAATGCTTACAACAAATATGGTAGGAAGTGAGGGCGGAGGAGGAATTCTTCTGAATATGTCCGGTGAAGTTGTAGGAATCATCTGCAGTCAGGAAAATGAAAACAGCAGCGTGATTCGAGCTGTTGAAACAGCACAGTTGCGTCCACTTCTGGAAGGTATGGCAAATGGTGAGGATATCTGCTATATTGGAATTCAGGGTACAACGATTTCAAAATATCAGTCTGAAAATCTGGACATTCCACGAGGTGTATATGTAGATGCTGTGGAAGAAGAATCTCCGGCTATGACGGCAGGAGTACAGAATGCAGATATTGTTCATGCATTGAACGGAGAAGAAATCAGTTCCATGAAGGAGTATTCGGCGATTCTTCAGAGCCTGGTCAAGGGCTCAAGAGTCAAGCTTGAAGTATATCGTAAGAATCCCTATGGTACATATGTAAATGTAGAATTAAATGTATTGATCAAAGAAAAATAGAAAGAAAAGAGAAACAGTATATGCGTTTTATTAACGAATTACATGAGGGAGACCGTCTTAATGGAATCTACCTTTGCAAACAGAAACAGTCGGCAATGACAAAGAACGGAAAGCCATATGAGAATCTGATTTTACAGGACAAAACAGGGGTGTTGGATGGCAAGATCTGGGACCCGAATTCATTGGGAATCGATGATTTTGATGCATTGGATTATATTGATGTAGTCGGAGATGTGACAACTTTTGCAGGGGCTATGCAGTTGAACATCAAGAGAGTTCGAAAAGCACAGGAAGGTGAGTACGATCCGGCAGACTATCTTCCGGTCAGTGAAAACAGTACAGACGATATGTACGGACAGCTGTTGGCTATGATAAAAACAGTGAAGAACAAATATCTGTCAGTACTACTGAATAAACTTTTTGTAGAAGATAAAGAGTTTTTGAAATCTTTCCAGGAACATTCTGCGGCAAAAACTGTCCATCATGGATTTATCGGTGGGCTGATGGAGCATACTTTAAGCGTAACAAAACTCTGCGACTATATGGCAAATGCTTATCCGCTTCTTAAAAGAGATCTGCTGATCACAGCAGCACTTCTTCATGATGTTGGTAAGACGAAAGAACTTTCCTCTTTTCCGTTGAATGATTATACTGACGAAGGACAGCTTCTTGGTCATATTATTATTGGTGCACAGATGGTACACGACTTGGCAAAAGAAATTCCAGATTTTCCGGAAACACTGGAAAACCAGCTGGTGCACTGTATTCTGGCACATCATGGTGAACTGGAATATGGTTCTCCGAAGAAACCGGCGCTGGCAGAAGCAGTAGCATTGAATCTTGCTGACAATACGGATGCCCGTATGGAGACACTGACAGAAATCTTTGCTGCAGATAAAGGTAAGAAAGAGTGGCTTGGATATAACAGACTTTTTGAATCAAATCTGAGAAGAACAGGAGACGTTTGATCCTCATGGAATATCGTAAAAATGACATTGTTACGTTAGAGATTGTGGATTGCGGAACAGATGGTGAAGGCATTGGCAAAGCTGATGGCTTCACTGTTTTTGTAAAAGACGCAGTCATTGGAGATACTATTACAGCTAAGATCATGAAAGCCAAAAAGAATTACGGATATGGACGATTGATGGAGATTCTGAAACCATCGCCATACCGCGTAGAACCGGTGTGTTCGTCTGCCCGCCAGTGTGGTGGCTGCCAGCTTCAGGCTGTTTCTTATGAGGAACAGAAAGTGTTCAAAGAAAAGAAACTTCGTGGCCATCTGGAACGGATTGGTGGATTTACAGAGCTTCCAATGGAACCATTGATTGGGATGGACGAGCCTTATCATTATCGTAATAAGGCACAATTTCCAGTTGGTAGAAATAAAGAAGGCAAAATCGTTACAGGTTTTTATGCCGGACGTACGCATGCAATTATTGAGAATCGTGATTGTGCACTTGGAATTCCGCAGAATAAAGATGTTCTTGACCGTGTGATTGCACATATGGAAAAGTATAACATCGCACCGTATGATGAAGCAACAGGCAAGGGTCTGGTACGCCATATTTTTGTCCGCTATGGATTTTTTACTGGCGAACTGATGGTTTGTCTGATCATCAATGGACAGGATCTTCCACATCAGAGGGAACTGGTTGAGAAACTTTGTGAAATTCCAGGAATGACCAGTATTTCTCTGAATATTAATAAAAAGCGAAGTAATGTGATTCTTGGCGACAAAGTCAAAACTATTTGGGGAGAAGATTATATCACGGATAAAATTGGCGATATCTCATATGAAATATCACCACTTTCCTTCTTTCAGGTAAACCCGAAACAGACATGGAAATTGTACTCCAAGGCATTGGAATATGCAGATCTTCATGGAGAAGAAACTGTTTGGGATCTATACTGTGGAATTGGGACGATTTCTCTCTTCCTTGCGCAGAAGGCAAAGCTTGTCCGTGGTGTGGAGATTGTTCCGGCAGCAATTGAAGACGCAAAGAGAAACGCACAGATCAATCATATTGAGAATGTGGAATTTTTTGTTGGAAAAGCAGAGGAAGTTCTGCCGAGAGAATATGAGAAAAATGGTGTTTATGCGGATGTGATTGTTGTTGATCCACCACGTAAAGGCTGTGATGAGATGTTACTCAAAACAATTCTTAAGATGCAGCCAAAACGAGTGGTTTATGTAAGTTGCGACAGTGCGACACTTGCACGGGATTTGAGATTCTTGTGTGATAATGGATATGAGTTAAAGAAAGTGTGTGGAGTTGACCAATTCCCTCAGACGGTGCATGTGGAGACGGTAGTTCTTTTATCCCACAAAAAAGCCGACAGTTATATCCACATTGATGTGGAGTTTGGAGAGGGCGAGGG